>NZ_JALAGY010000040.1 GCF_022712195.1 Corynebacterium sp.
CGGGGGAGGAGGAGGGGTTGGTGTTGGTCATGGGTGTGATCCTTGTCTGTCGGTTTGTCAGTGGTGCTGGGCGGCGAGATCACAGCTGATGGCCCGGGCCGCGGCCAGCAGGGGCGGGATGATCTCGCGGTGCAGGTCGTCGATGCCGTAGACCTCGGTCCTGGTCGAGACGTTCACCGCGGCGACGGCCCGTCCGTCCGGTCCGACGACCGGTGCCGCCACCGACCGTAGGCCGATCTCGAGCTCCTGGTCGACCAGGGACCAGCCCTGGTCGCGCACGGTCTGCAGTTCGGCCCGCAGCTGGCCGACGGAGGTGCAGGTCCTCGGGGTCAACGGTTCCAGTTCCACCGTCGAGAGGTAGTGGTCGAGGTCGGCGGGGTTGAGGTCGGCGAGCAGCACCCGCCCCATCGACGTGGCGTAGGCGGGGAAGCGGGTGCCGATGGTGATCGACACGGCCATGATCCGGCGCACCGGGACGCGGCTGACGTAGACCACGTCGTTGCCCTCGAGGACGGACATGGAACTCGACTCGTCGATCCCCCGTGAGAGTTCCTCCAGGCGGGGCTGCCCGATGTCCGGAAGTGACAGCGAGGAGAGGTAGCTGTGGCCGAGCTCCAGCACCCGGGAGGTCAGCCAGAACTGTGTGCCGTCGGTGCTGGCGTAGTCCATGGAGACCAGGGTGTGCAGGAACCGCCGTGCCGTGGCACGGGCGAGGCCGGTGCGCTCGGCGACCTGGGCCAGGGTGAGTTGAGGGTTGTCGCCGTCGAAGCAGCGGATCACCGCGAGCCCGCGTACGAATGACTGGACCTGTCCGCCGGGGCCGCCTGTTCCGCGGGGATTGTCTGTCTGTGTCACCGGAGCACTCCTGTCGTCCGTTCATGCAGCGAACATTTGTCCATTGCGCGAACTCCAGTGTACAGTTTTCCATATGCTTGACAAAACATTCAGCACAGCAGACGAGGCGGTGGCGGACCTCTTCGACGGTGCGTCTGTCGCAGTCGGCGGATTCGGCCTGGTAGGCATCCCGTCGGTACTCATCGACGCCGTCCGAAAACTCGGGGTCGGGGAGCTCACGATCATCTCCAACAACTGCGGCACCGACGGCTTCGGTCTCGGCACGCTCCTGGAGGACCGCCGCGTCGCCCGGACGATCGGCTCCTACATCGGGTCGAACCGCATCTACGCCCAGCAGTACCTCAGCGGTGACCTCTCGGTGGAGTTCACCCCGCAGGGAACCCTCGCCGAGCGTATGCGTGCCGGCGGGGCGGGGATCCCGGCGTTCTATACCAAGGCCGGGGTCGGTACCGAGCTGGCCACCGGTGGGCTGCCGGTGCGCTACAACGCGGACGGGTCGGTCGCCGAGTTCTCCGAGCCCAAGGAGACCCGGACCTTCGACGGGGAGGACTACATCCTCGAGAAGGCAATCAGGGCCGACGTGGGCCTGGTCCACGCGCACAAGGCCGACCGCCAGGGCAACCTCGTCTTCCGCGAGACCGCGCAGAACTTCAACCCGGAGGCGGCCAAGTGTGCCCGGGTGGCGATCGCGCAGGTCGAGCACCTCGTCGACCGCCTGGACCCGGACGAGGTCCACCTGCCCGGAATCTACGTCGACCGTGTGGTGCACGTCGGGCCGCAGGAGACCGGCATCGAGAACAGGACGACCCGGCCCGGTTCAGGGTCCGGCGAGAAGAAGGGGGCCTGAGACCATGGCAGAGAACACAGGCTGGAACCGTGAGCAGATGGCGGCCCGCGTCGCCGCGGAGCTGGAGGACGGACAGTACGTCAACCTGGGCATCGGCATGCCCACGCTGGTGCCGGGATTCCTCCCCGAGGGGATCGACGTCATCCTGCACTCGGAAAACGGGGTGCTCGGTGTCGGCCCGTACCCCACCGAGGGCGAGGTCGACCCGGAACTGATCAACGCCGGCAAGGAGACCATCACCGTCAACGAGGGTGCCAGCTTCTTCAGTTCCTCGGAGTCCTTCGGCATGATCCGCTCGCGGTCGGTGGACGTGGCCGTGCTGGGGGCCATGGAGATCTCCCGCTACGGTGACCTCGCCAACTGGATGGTCCCCGGCAAGCTGGTCCGCGGCATGGGCGGGGCGATGGACCTGGTCCACGGCGCGCAGAAGATCATCGTGATGACCGACCACGTGACCAAGAAGGGGGAGCCGAAGATCGTCGAGCAGTGCTCTCTTCCCCTCACCGGGGCCAGGTGTGTCGACCTGATCGTCTCCTCCCACGGTGTCTTCGAGGTGGACCCGGACAACGGGCTGACCCTGGTCGAGTGCGCCGACGGTGTCACCGTCGACGAGCTGCGGGAGATCACCGCGGCACCGTTCGCCGTGCGCTGACACCCCGGCCGTCGCCTCCGCCACCGTGCGGCGCTCGGGAGTATGATGGGCCGGACGCGTAACCCACGAATTGCCGACACGTTTCCCAGGAGAGTTCGTCCCACATGCCATCGATGCAGGAAAGCGCCGAACTGCTCAAGTGTTCGTTCTGCGGAAAGAGCCAGAAGCAGGTCCGTAAGCTCATCGCAGGCTCAGGTGTGTACATCTGCGACGAGTGCATCGAACTCTGCAACGAGATCATCGAAGAGGAGCTCGCCGCAGGTGTGTCGTCGTCCGGAGACTCGGCCGACCTGCCGCACCCGGCGGCCATCACGGGTTTCCTCGACGAGTACGTCATCGGCCAGGACGACGCCAAGCGCACCCTGGCGGTGGCCGTGTACAACCACTACAAGCGCATCCGGGCGGAGTCCGACGACGCCACCGCCCGCCGCAGCGACGACGCCGTCGAGCTGACCAAGTCCAACATCCTCATGCTGGGGCCCACCGGCTCGGGGAAGACCTACCTGGCGCAGTCGCTGGCCAGGATGCTTGACGTGCCCTTCGCCATCGCCGACGCCACCAGCCTCACCGAGGCCGGCTATGTCGGCGAGGACGTCGAGAACATCCTGCTCAAACTGCTGCAGGCCGCCGACTTCGACGTGGCCAAGGCGCAGCAGGGCATCATCTACGTCGACGAGGTGGACAAGATCTCCCGCAAGTCGGAGAGCCCCTCGATCACCCGCGACGTCTCCGGCGAGGGTGTGCAGCAGGCGCTGCTGAAGATCCTCGAGGGCACGGTCGCCGCCGTCCCGCCGCAGGGGGGACGCAAGCACCCGAACCAGGAGCTCATCCAGTTCGACACGAAGAACGTGCTGTTCATCGTCTCGGGGGCCTTCGCCGGGCTCGAGAAGGTCATCGCCGAGCGCCGCGGACGCAAGGGTGTGGGCTTCGGCTCGGAGATCCGCGGCAAGTCGGACGAGGACCCGGATCCGTTCCGTTTCGTCGAGCCGGAGGACATGGTCAAGTTCGGCCTGATCCCCGAGCTCATCGGCCGACTGCCCGTGATCACCCACGTCGGCCACCTCGACGAGGACGCGCTGGTGCGTATCCTCACCGAGCCGAAGAACTCCCTGGTGCGCCAGTATCAGCGACTCTTCGAGATGGACGGGGTGCAGCTCACCTTCGAGGACGAGGCCCTGCGCGGTATCGCCCGCAAGGCTCTCGAGCGGGAGACCGGGGCCCGCGGCCTGCGCTCGATCGTGGAGAACATCCTGCTGCCGGTGATGTACTCCATCCCCGACGACAAGGACACCGGTGAGGTCGTCATCACCGGTGGCTGTGTGGAGGACGGGGAGGAGCCGCAGCTGCTCACCCACGAAGAGGTCGCCGAGCGCGACCGTCGCAGCGCCTGACCGGCCGGCGGCGTCAGTCGTCGTACAGGGCGGCGATGTGGTCGTCCACGGTGCCGTCGTCGTCCGGGTCGTCCAGATCGTCCAGGTCGCTGAAGTCGTCAAGGTTACCCAGGTTACCGAGGTTACCGAGGTTCTCGAGCCCCTCGGCGCCGTCCCGGGCCCCGGAGAAGTCCGGGAGGTCCTCGGGCCGGTAGGTCACGACCTCCTCGACCGAACCACCGTCACCGGCGGTGTACAGCGAGGCGGACACGGACGACGGCGTCGTCGTGGTCGGCGCGGCATGGGTGTAGGAGCTGCCCTGGGTCGTCGGCATCGACGTGGTCAGGAACGCCAGCACCGTGTCGCAGGCCAGCTTCTCCAGCCCGTCCACGGTCGCGGCATGGTCCATGTCCGTGCCGTAGAGCAGCTGGAACATCGTCCCCTGCGAGGCGGGGAAGCAGCACAGCGACGTGATCAGCACGTAGACGTCCTCGGCGGAGATCCCGGGCCGGAAGGCGCCGTAGTCCTGGCCACGCATCAGCACCCGGTCGATCTGCAGCACCACCGGAGAGGACTCCAGGACGTCGGAGCGTCCCTCCAGGTGGCTGCGGGACATCACGTTCTCCGCGACGATCAGCCGCACCGCGTCCGGGTTGGCCCGGTGGCGGCGGTAGGCGGTGCGCACCAGCGAGCGCACGGCCTCGGCCGGGACCAGGCGCTCGACGTCCAGGTCCTCCGGACGCGGCCACAGACGGCGGAAGGAGTACCGGACCGCCTCGTCGTACAGGGCGCCGGTGTCCCGCAGCAGGGGGTGGGCCGGGGACACCCCGGCACCCACCGCGATGTCGCGGGTGTCGGCGGACAGACCCGAGCGCACCAGTTCAGGGATGGCGGTGTCCAGGATCAGCTGGTACTCGTCCGGAGGGCAGTCGTAGCGCCGGTGACTGCCTGGCAGGTCGGCGGGATCGGTGGTCACAAGGGCACTCCTGGCCTGGTCGCTGGTTCCTCCCCGGGTGCGGTCTCGGGGGTGGGAGGGGTCGGTACGAGTACACACCCGTGGGGGCTGCCCGAAGGCTCGGCGGGCGGATGCCGCCTGGGAGTACCCATGCTAAGCCCTTACAACGCATGAGAAGCGCTCAACGTTCTCACTCCCCACCAATGAGGGGGCCCCGGAAAAGGGGGAGGGGGCGGCGTCAGGGGAAGACGTTTACATTGGGGGACACCGACCCCGTGCCGGTCCGGCACGGAAGAACCCCAACCAGGAACGAGGTCGAGCACCATGTCGACACCCACCGCACCCGTCACCGTCACCGTCACCGGAGCCGCCGGTCAGATCGCCTATTCGCTGCTGTTCCGTATCGCCGCCGGGGACGCCTTCGGCGACCGGCCGGTGGCCCTGCGCCTGCTGGAGATCCCGGACGCCCGACGCGCGGCCGAGGGGGTGGCGATGGAGCTGTCCGACTCGGCGTTCCCGCTCGTCCACAGCATCACCGTCACCGACGACCAGGACGAGGGGTTCGCCGGCGCCGACGCGGTCTTCCTCGTCGGTGCCAAGCCCCGCGGCAAGGGTGAGGAGCGGTCCGACCTGCTCATCGGCAACGGCAGGATCTTCGGCCCCCAGGGGCGGGCCATCGCGCGGAACGCGTCCCCGGACGTGCGTGTGCTGGTGGTGGGGAACCCCGCCAACACCAACGCCGCGATTCTCGACGCCCACGCGGGGCTGGGGGCAGGGCAGGTCACCGCGATGACCCGGCTGGACCACAACCGGGCCCTCGCCCAGCTCGCCGACAGGCTCGGCGTCCGGACGACGCAGCTGACGAACATGACCGTGTGGGGGAACCACTCGCCGACGCAGTTCCCCGACGTCGCCGAGCTCCGGCTGGACGGCGAGCCGGTCGCGGACTCCCTCGACCGGTCCTGGGTCGACGACGAGCTCATCCCCCGGGTCGCCAAGCGCGGCGGGGAGATCATCGAGGTGCGGGGGTCGTCCTCCGCCGCCTCGGCGGCGTCCTCCGCGGTGGACCACATGCGTGACTGGGTGCGGGGCACCCCGGAGGGGGACTGGGTCTCCGTGGCGCTGCGCTCCGACGGCTCCTACGGCGTCCCCGAGGGCCTGTTCGCCAGCTTCCCCTGCCGCTCGGCGGACGGGACCTGGGAGATCGTCCAGGGCCTGGAGCTCGACGAGCGGCAGCGGGAGCGGATCCGCACCAGCGTGGAGGAACTGGAGTCCGAACGCGATACGGTGCGCGGCGCGGGCATGCTGTGACACAGTGGGTGGATGCTCCGAAGAAATGATCTGAGTCACAGCACTGGCCCGGTCAGTACGGTACGGCCCGTCAACCCGGGCAACGGGGAGTACCGCCCCGGGGTCGTCGACAAGGCCACCGCCCTCTGTGCGCGACTGCTGGGGGCCGTGGCAGGGCGGTTCCCCGCACGGCTGTGGCGGGCCCTCGGCCTGCGTCGCAACCGCGACGGGGACGTCCTCGACCCGGACGTGTGGGCGACGTTGGCGTCACTGAAGCTCGTCAGCTCCCTCGACATCGTCGACGTGCCCGCCGTGCACTCCCGGCGGATCGTGGAACGCGAGGCGACCCTGGCGTCCGGCCGGGTCCCGGTGGCGGCGGTGACCGACAGCAGCATCGCCAGGGTGCCGGTGCGGGTGTACCTTGACCGCCCGTCCGAACCCGCCGACCCC
>NZ_JALAGY010000041.1 GCF_022712195.1 Corynebacterium sp.
CCCGGGGGGGCCCCGGCCGCGGCCCCGCGGGCGGGGGGGGGGTGCTCCCCGGCGCCGCCCTCGGGGGCGGCTTCGTGCTGGCCACGGTCGCGGTGGTGCTGCTGACCTCGAACACCTCGCCCCAGACCACCATGGTGGTCACCCTGGGGTCGTGGCTGATCAAGATCGTGGTCGTCCTCGGTGTCCTCCTGGTGCTGCGTGAGATGGACTTCTTCGACCACACGGCGATGGGGGTCACGGTGATCGCGGCACTGGTGGTGGCGTTGGGGGCGGAGACCGTAGGCATCATCCGGACCAACGTGACGAACGTGTGACCCGGGGGTGAGTCCGCGCACCCGGGCGGTGCCGCGCGTCCGCTTCGGGGGGCCGGGGGGAGTTGGTTCGCGTACCTGCACGGACGGCTGGTATGCTCTCCTGCGGGTAATCAGGTAGGCGGGCCCGTGTAGACACGCGTGCCCGCGAGCAAGCCTGGTATATCACCCCCGGTACCGTGCGGATGTGCGACGGAGTCCACGGTTCCGGGAACTCCTGACATCCTCCATCGCACCGCCTGACCACAATCACGCGGCCCAAACCACGGGAGAGAACGCTGAGCGTTACAACCTTGGCCATGAAGGGCGAATTCCACGCGCCTTCTATGGAGCATGAATTCTTCCCGGGGGAAGTGGATCCCAGCCAGCTCTGGTTCAGTGATTTCGCGAACGGCATCTTCGCAGTAGACCGCCTGATGGTCATCCGTCTTCTGATGATCGTCATCCTGGCGGCTTTTTTTCTGTATGCCTTCCGTAATCCGAAGCTGATCCCGAGGGGTGCGCAGAACGTTGCAGAGTACGCGGTCGACTTCGTCCGCGTGCACATCGCCGAAGAGATCCTGGGGAAGAAGGAGGGCCGGCGGTTCCTGCCGATCATCGCCACCATCTTCTTCGTGGTCCTCATCGGTAACCTGCCTGCGATCATTCCGGCGTTGAACGTCTCCGCCAATGCGAGGGTCGGCATGCCGATCGTCCTGGCGGCGGTGGCCTACGTCGCCATGATCTACGCGGGTGCCAAGCGTTACGGCTTCGGCAAGTTCGTGAAGTCCTCCGTGGTCATCCCGAACCTGCCCCCGGCGCTGCACCTGCTGGTCGTCCCGATCGAGTTCTTCTCGACCTTCGTCCTGAGGCCGGTCACCCTGACCATCCGTCTCATGGCGAACATGCTGGCCGGCCACATTGTTCTCGTGCTGCTGTTCGGCGCCACGAACTTCTTCTTCTGGCAGCTCAACGGCTGGACGCTGTTGGCTGGAGGAACGCTCGTCGCCGCGCTTGCCTTCACTCTGTTCGAGATGCTGATCATCTTCCTGCAGGCCTACATCTTCAGCCTGCTGACGGCGGTCTACATCGAACAGTCGCTGCACGCGGACGAGCACTGACCCCCGACATCCACACATAAAATTCTCGCCCCGTCCACCAGGCCCGCAACCGCGGAACAGGGTGGGGCACCACGAAAGGGAATGGAATCCTAATGAACGACCTGCTGCTCCTCGCCCAGGACACCACCACCAACTTCGAGGGTCTCGGCACCATCGGCTACGGCCTCGCCGCCATCGGCCCCGGTGTCGGTATCGGTATCCTGGTCGGCAAGACCGCAGAGGCCATGGCTCGCCAGCCCGAGATGGCCGGCCAGCTGCGCACCACGATGTTCCTGGGTATCGCCTTCACCGAGGCTCTCGCCCTCATCGGCCTGGTCGCCGGCTTCCTGTTCTAGTGTGCGGCGCCCCGTCACCGGGGCACTGTGACAAGACCTTCACACTCAAGAGCGAAAGCTGGAGACTATGACGAACTACCTCATTCTGGCGGCCGAAGAGCTGCCGTTGGAGCAGGAGATCAATCCGCTGCTCCCCAAGTCGTATGACATCGTCTGGTCCCTCGTTAGCTTCATCATCATCTTCGTGATCTTCTGGAAGTTCGTGCTTCCCAAGGTCAAGCAGGTCATGGCTGACCGCACCGACCAGATCGAGGGTGGCATCGCACGTGCCGAGCAGGCACAGGACGAGGCGAAGGCCGCGCTGGAGAAGTACAACGCGCAGCTCGCCGAGGCCCGTACCGAAGCCTCCCAGATTCGCGACGACGCCCGCTCGCAGGGTCAGAAGATCATCGCTGACATGAAGACCCAGGCGACCGACGAGTCCAACCGCATCATCGAGGCCGGTAACAAGCAGCTGCTCGCGCAGCGCGAGGCCGTCGTCTCCGACCTGCGCAAGGAGATGGGGGAGAACTCCATCAACCTCGCCGAACGACTGCTGGGCGACCAGCTGTCGGACGACGTCAAGCGTTCCGGCACGATCGACTCCTTCCTCGCTGATCTCGACAGCGTCGGATCGGGGAAGTGAGGCCCGTGCACGCAGCGAGCAGAACAACCCTGGACCAGCTGACTGAGTCGCTGGACGGTGCACTGTCCGGTGCCACCGACACCGCCGCGGCCGGCGCAACCACCGGTTCCGAGCTGTTCGAGGTCGCAGACCTCCTGGACAGTGACCGGTCCCTGCGCACGGCTCTGGTGGACCAGACTGTTCCGGCCGACCGTCGCGCCGCACTGGCCGACGGGCTGCTGGCGGACAAGGTCTCCGACACGACCCGCGAGACTGTCTCGCAGGTCGTCAAGGGCACCTGGTCCAACACCCGGGACCTGCGCCACGGGCTGGTCGAGCTGGGCCGCCGTGCCCTGCTGCGTGCAGCCCATGAGCAGGGTCAGCGCGAGAAGGTCGCCACCGAGCTCTTCGATCTCGCCCGTCTCCTCGAAAGGGAGCCGGAGCTGGAGATGCTCCTGGCGGACCGCCTCGCGTCCGGAGAGAAGCGTCGGGAACTGCTGGCCAAGGTCCTCTACGGACACGTCAGCGCGATCACCGAGGCGCTTGCGCTCCAGGTGGTCGGCCGTCCCGTCAGCCGTCCGGTCGAGGACCTTGACGCACTGTGCGACTTCGCTGCCGGCCTGGACGGACGTCGGGTTGCCCGCGTCCGTTCTGCGGCGACGCTGTCGGAGGCACAGGAGCAGGCACTGGGCCAGAAGTTGGAGAAGATCTACGGTTCCGCGATGTCCGTCCATTCCGAGGTTGACACCAGCCTCCTCGGTGGAGCGGTCATCCGGGTCGGCGACGAAGTGATCGACGGGAGCACAGCCGGAAAGCTGGAGCGTCTGCGTCGGGCCCTCGTCTAGTCGTCCCGGATAGAACCTCGATCGACAAGATAATTCACGTAATGCTGGAAGACGATACCGAGAGCAGGAAGAACATGGCGGAGCTTACGATCTCCTCCGATGAGATCCGTAGCGCGATTGCGAACTACACCTCAAGCACTTCCGCGGAGGCCTCCCGTGAGGAGGTCGGCGTGGTTACGATGGCAGCGGACGGCATTGCCCAGGTTTCTGGCATGCCCTCCGTGATGACCAACGAGCTGCTTGAGTTCCCCGGCGGCGTCATCGGAGTCGCACAGAACCTCGAGACCGATTCGATCGGCGTCGTGGTCCTGGGTAACTACGAGTCGCTGAAGGAAGGCGACGAAGTCAAGCGGACCGGCGATGTCCTGTCCGTCCCGGTCGGCGAGAACTTCCTCGGCCGGGTCATCAACCCCCTGGGTCAGCCCATCGACGGCCGCGGGGACATCGAGTCCACCGAGACCCGCGCCCTGGAGCTGCAGGCACCGTCGGTGCTGCAGCGTCAGCCGGTGCACGAGCCGATGCAGACCGGCATCAAGGCCATTGACGCCATGACCCCGATCGGCCGTGGTCAGCGTCAGCTGATCATCGGCGACCGCAAGACGGGCAAGACCTCCGTCTGCATCGACACCATCCTGAACCAGCGCGAGAACTGGGAGTCCGGGGATCCGACGAAGCAGGTGCGTTGCATCTACGTCGCGATCGGCCAGAAGGGCTCCACCATCGCCGCGCTGCGCCAGACCCTGGAGGAGCAGGGTGCCCTGGACTACACCACGATCGTGGCGGCCCCGGCATCCGACTCCGCCGGTTTCAAGTGGCTCGCACCGTTCGCCGGCGCGGCCCTGGGTCAGCAGTGGATGTACGAGGGCAAGCACGTCCTCATCATCTTCGACGACCTGACCAAGCAGGCCGAGGCCTACCGTGCCATCTCCCTGCTGCTGCGTCGTCCCCCGGGACGCGAAGCCTACCCGGGCGACGTCTTCTACCTGCACTCCCGTCTGCTGGAGCGTGCGGCGAAGCTGTCCGACGAGATGGGCGCGGGTTCGATGACCGCACTGCCGATCATCGAGACCAAGGCCAACGACGTGGGTGCCTTCATCCCGACCAACGTCATCTCCATCACCGACGGCCAGGTCTTCCTGGAGTCCGACCTGTTCAACCAGGGCGTCCGTCCGGCCATCAACGTCGGTGTCTCCGTGTCCCGTGTGGGTGGCGACGCCCAGACCAAGGGCATGAAGAAGGTCGCCGGTAACCTGCGTCTGGACCTCGCCGCCTACCGTGACCTGGAGGCCTTCGCGGCCTTCGCGTCCGACCTGGACGAGTTCTCCAAGGCACAGCTGGAGCGTGGTGAGCGTCTCGTCGAGCTGCTCAAGCAGCGCGAGACCGAGCCGCAGGCGGTGGAGGACCAGATGGTCTCCATCTTCCTGGCCGGCGAGGGCGAGTTCGACACGGTTCCCGTGGAGGACGTCCGTCGCTTCGAGGCTGAGCTGTGGGAGTACCTGCACGCCAACAACGCCGACGTCTACGAGCAGATCAAGGGCGGCTCCCCGCTGTCCGACGACTCGAAGAAGACCCTGGTCTCGGCCACCGGTGAGTTCAAGCGCAGCTTCCAGACCACCGACGGCACCCCGGTCATCAACGAGCCGGAGGCCAAGGCACTGGCCGACGAAGATCTCGATCAGTCCCAGATCACCGTCTCCCGCAAGAAGTAGGCGCGGGTAACTGAGACGATGACTGCACAGACCGAGTACACAGAAGAAGGGAGGTAGCAGCGATGGCAACACTTCGCGAACTGAGGGGGCGGATCAAGTCCGTCAACTCGACGAAGAAGATCACGAAGGCCCAGGAGCTCATCGCGACCTCCAAGATCACCAAGGCGCAGGCTCGCGTGGACGCGTCCCAGCCCTACGCCGACGAGATCACTCGGGTCATCCAGCGTCTCGCATCGGCGTCCTCACTGGACCACCCGATGCTGGACGTCGAGGCGGAAGCCAAGCGTGCGGCTATCCTCGTCATCACGAGTGACCGTGGCATGTGCGGTGGCTACAACCACAACGTGCTGAAGAAGACCGCCGAGCTGCGCAAGCGGCTCGAGGGCGAGGGCAAGGACGTCGTCCTGTACGTCGCCGGCTCCAAGGGAGTCACCTTCTACAGCTTCCGTGGGGAAGAGGTCGCCGGATCGTGGACAGGGTTCTCCCAGGACCCCGACTACACCGCGACGCACCAGCTCCGCCGCCACCTCATCGACGGCTTCACCGCCGGTGACGAGGGCACCGCGCAGTGGCGCGAGGGCCTGAACACCCCGGAGAACACCGAGGTGCCCGGTTTCGGCGAACTGCACGTCGTGTACACGAAGTTCGAGTCGATGCTGACGCAGACGCCGCGTGCCATCCGCATGCTGCCGATCGCCACCCAGGTCGACGACGAGCCCCTGCACGTCGGCGAGGACATGCTGTCCGACGGCACCGACCAGGTGTCGGCCGAGGTCGAGTTCGAGCCGGACCCGGATGCTCTCCTGAAGGCACTGCTGCCGCAGTACGTCTCGCGGAGCATCTTCGCCCTGATGCTGGAGGCCGCCGCCAGCGAGTCCGCTGCCCGCCGTACCGCAATGTCCGCTGCGACGGACAACGCCACCGCGCTGGTCAACGACCTCTCCCGCGTCGCCAACCAGCTGCGTCAGGCAAAGATCACCCAGGAAATCTCAGAGATCGTCGGTGGCGTCAACGCGCTCGCCGACAGCGGAGAAAGTGACTAACTATGACTACAGCTACTGAGGTGCAGCGCGACAGCGCCGCATCGACTGCTGCCGGTCGCGTGGTCCGAGTCATCGGACCGGTCGTCGACGTGGAGTTCCCGCGCGGCGCGCTGCCGGCACTGTACAACGCACTTGAGGTGGAGGTGACTCTGGAAGCGGTGGCCAAGACCATCGTCCTGGAGGTCGCCCAGCACCTCGGTGACAACATCGTCCGTGGTGTCTCCATGGCCCCGACCGACGGACTCGTCCGTGGCGCCGAGGTCACCGACACCGGCCGTCCGATCTCCGTGCCGGTCGGCGACGTCGTCAAGGGCCACGTGTTCAACGCCCTCGGTGACTGCCTCGACGAGCCGGGCCTCGGCCGCGACGGCGAGCAGTGGGGAATCCACCGCGACGCCCCGAACTTCGACCAGCTCGAGGGCAAGACCGAGCTCCTGGAGACCGGCATCAAGGTCATCGACCTGCTGACCCCGTACGTCAAGGGCGGCAAGATCGGCCTCTTCGGCGGCGCCGGTGTGGGCAAGACCGTGCTCATCCAGGAGATGATCACCCGTATCGCCCGTGAGTTCTCCGGTACCTCCGTGTTCGCCGGCGTCGGCGAGCGCACCCGTGAGGGCACCGACCTCCGTCTGGAGATGGAGGAGATGGGTGGGCTCCAGGACACCGCCCGCGTCTTCGGCCAGATGGACGAGCCCCCGGGAGTCCGTATGCGCGTGGCGCTGTCCGGCCTGACCATGGCGGAGTACTTCCGCGATGTTCAGAACCAGGACGTGCTGCTGTTCATCGACAACATCTTCCGTTTCACCCAGGCCGGTTCCGAGGTCTCCACGCTGCTGGGCCGTATGCCCTCCGCCGTGGGTTACCAGCCGACCCTGGCGGACGAGATGGGTGTGCTCCAGGAGCGGATCACCTCGACCAAGGGCCGTTCAATCACGTCTCTGCAGGCCGTCTACGTGCCCGCCGACGACTACACCGACCCGGCTCCGGCGACGACCTTCGCCCACCTGGACGCGACGACCGAGCTCAACCGTGCCATCGCCTCGAAGGGTATCTACCCTGCGGTGGACCCGCTGACCTCGACCTCGCGCATCCTGGAGCCCGGTATCGTCGGCGACCGCCACTACGCGGTCGCCCAGCGTGTGATCGGTATTCTGCAGAAGAACAAGGAACTGCAGGACATCATCGCCATCCTGGGTATGGACGAGCTGTCCGAAGAGGATAAGATCACCGTCCAGCGTGCACGTCGTATCGAGCGGTTCCTGGGCCAGAACTTCTTCGTCGCGCAGAAGTTCACGGACATCCCCGGTTCCTTCGTGCCTCTCGAGGACACGATCGACGCCTTCGAGCGCATCTGCGACGGCGAGTTCGACGCCTACCCGGAGCAGTGCTTCGACGGTCTGGGTGGACTCGACGACGTCGAGGCCGCCTACAAGAAGCTCACCGAGAAGTAAGGGGTCACGCACATGGCTGAGATTGCCGCTGAACTGGTGGCCGTGGAGCGGATGCTGTGGTCGGGCAAGGCCACCTCCGTCACCGCACAGACCACCGAGGGCGAGATCGGCGTGCTGCCCGGCCACGAGCCGCTGCTCGGCCAGTTGGTCGAGAACGGTGTCGTGGTCATCCGGACCACCGAGGGCGAGACTCTCGTCGCCGCGGTACAGGGAGGCTTCCTGTCCGTGTCCACGGAGAAGATCACCATCCTGGCCGATTCCGCGCTGTGGGCCCACGAGGTCGACGCCGCCGACGCCGAGGCGCGCGTGCGCGACGCCTCGACGGAGGAGGAGCGGGAGCTGGCAGAGTCCGAACTTCGCGCCGTGAAGCGTCTGCAGGAGAGCTGACAGCCGCTGCACCAGTCGCCGGGCCGGTCTCCTCGTCACGAGGGGGCCGGCCCGGTGTTCGTCATGGTGACGGCCCCGACGCCCTTTTGGTGCAGCTCCGGGACGGCGGTAACATCGTCTGAAAGTTCGGAGGCGCGACGCCACCGGCGGGTGACTGCCGTCGGTGGTCGACGACCGAGAAGGGGCGTACCTGGTGCTGTTGAACATTCTGGTCACCGTCGTGGTGATCGTGCTCGCCTGTGGAGCGTTAATCGCCGGAGCGCGATTCCTCACCCTTCGCAGCAGGGGGATCCCCGTGGTGGTCAGAAGCCTTCCCAGCCCGGACGGCAGGCACTGGCGCCACGGGGTTCTTGTGTACGGGAGCGGTATCGCCAGGGTCTACAAGCTGCGGTCGATCCGCCCGGAGTCGGACCTCCAGCTGAGCCGCCACCGCACCGAGATCACCGACCGGCGTCCGATCACCCGGCGGGAGTCGGCGTTCCTGGAGTCGGAACTGCACGTGATGACGCTGCTGGACGGGTCCAGGACGTGGGAGGTCGCGCTCGACGACGCCGGGGACACCGCCCTGGTCTCCTGGCTGGAGTCTGCTCCGTCTGAACGTATGGTGCGTTCGGACATGCGTGCACTGCGCAAGCGCGGTATCCGGTAGTGCGGTGGCCCGGTGGGCCTGCGGGGTGGGCGCACGGCCGGCGGTTCGGGATGCGGTAGCCTGTTCCCCATGCGTTTGGTCATTTGCCGCTGTTCTGTCGACTACGAGGGGCGCCTGGCGGCCCACCTGCCCGAAGCTGACCGCCTGATCATGGTCAAGGCCGACGGCTCGGTGAGCATCCACGCCGATGACCGTGCCTACAAACCGCTCAACTGGATGACACCGCCCTGCACCCTCTCCGTCGTCGGTTCCGACGACGTCCCGCAGGACATGGCGGACCAGGGTGTCACGTCGCTGTGGACGGTGGAGAACCCGAAGAAGGAGCGTCTCACCATCCGTCTCTGGGAGGTGTACTCCGACACGTCCCACGACCTGGGGGAGGATCCCGGCCTGGTGAAGGACGGTGTGGAGTCTCACCTCCAGGAACTGCTGGCCGAGCAGATCGACATCCTCGGGGACGGGTACACGCTGGTCCGCCGGGAGTACCCCACGGCCATCGGGCCGATCGACATTCTCTCGCGTGACGCCGAGGGAAGGACCGTGGCGGTGGAGATCAAACGCCGCGGCGGCATCGACGGGGTGGAGCAGTTGTCCAGGTACGTCGACCTCCTGAACCGTGATGAACTGCTCGCCCCGGTCCAGGGAGTGTTCGCCGCCCAGGAGATCAAGCCTCAGGCCAGGACGCTCGCGGAAGACCGGGGCTTCCGCTGCGTGACGCTGGACTACCAGGCGATGCGTGGTGCGGAGTCCGATGAGCTCCGCCTGTTCTGAGGGGACGGCCGCGCGCCATGCCGAGACGTAACCGGAGACAGCCGCGGCAGGACACGGGTATGCGTCGGGACGGGGCGTCCTACCTGGGTACGCGCCGAGAGGACGCCCCGTCCTGGGCGGGCGGGACGTCCGGGTGGGCGGAGAGCTACCTGGTCAGGAGAATCGGCGCACAGGCCGCGGTGAAGTACTACGTGTGCCCGGGGTGCAACCAGAACATCCCGCCCGGTGTGGCACATGTCGTCGCCTGGCCGGACTCCCACCGCGGTGGCGACGACCGGCGGCACTGGCACTCCGGGTGCTGGGAGCGGCGACGGACCGGTCGGCGCTAAGATTGGGCGCCATGACGACACCGAATCATCCGGGACATCATCAGCAGGGCGGCCCCGCTGCGCCGAACCGTTTCGCGGCAGGTGCCGTGGATCTCGGCGCGGTGAAGGAGGCTGCGGACCAACGCCAGCGGGCGGCGGAACGCTCCAGGGCGGAGGCCGAGAGCGGGGTGCGGGTCGCACGTAGCGCGACGGTCACCCCGGAGAGCTTCGAACAGGATCTTGTCGTCCGTTCCACCCAGGTACCGGTCATCCTCCTGCTCGGAAGTCAGCGTGCCGAGGGGTGCGCGGACATGGCCGCGGAGTTCTCGCGGCTCGCCGAGGCGCAGGACTCCTCCGGGCAGCCGGTGCAGTGGGTTTTCCGTGAGGTGGACGTGGACGCCACTCCCGAGATCGCCCAGGCGCTGCAGGTCCAGGCCGTCCCGACGGTTCTGGCGCTGGCGGGGGGTCGGCCGCTGACGAACTTCGAGGGCGTCCAGCCCCCGGAGCAGATCGCGCAGTTCGTGGACGCCGTGGTCCGTGCCGTGGACGGACGGCTTCCGGGGCTGCCCGGGGAGGACGGGGCTGACGGGGCTGACGGGGACGGGGCCGCCGAGGGTGAAGGTGCGGACGGTGCCGGGAGCGGCGACCCCCGGTTCGACGAGGCGGCGGCGTTGCTGGACGCCGAGGACTACCCCGGTGCGGTGGCCGTCTACGACCGGATCATCGCCGACAGCGCGGCGGACGCGGAGACCGTCGCCGAGGCCCGTGCGGCCCGGGTGACGGCCGTGCTGCTCGAACGTTCGGCGACGGGCGAGTCCGACGAGATCGACGACCTGCTGCTGGCGGGGGCCCGTGAGGAGGCGTTCGACACCCTCATCGAGCGGATGCGGACGAGTGCCGGGGACGACCGGGACGCCGCCCGGGAGAGGCTCCTGGAGATCTTCTCCATGTACGACGCGGCGGATCCGGCCGTCATCGCGGCCCGGACCCGTATGGCCTCCGCCCTGTTCTGAGTGGCCGGGGACCCCTGTTCCGCCGTCGCGGACGCGGATAGGGCACGATGGGAAGGGTGAACGACACCATCATCTCGACACCCGCCACCGCCGACGCCCTGGACGAGGACCTCGTCCTGGATCTCCGTGACGTGACCATGGTCCGGGACGGACGGCATGTCCTGCACCCGGTGACCTGGCAGGTCGAGGTGGATGAGCGGTGGATCCTCATCGGGCCGAACGGCGCGGGGAAGACGTCGCTGCTGACGATCGCCGGTGCACGCCAGTACCCGTCGTCCGGTACGGCGAGGATCGTGGGGGAGACCCTGGGCAGGACCGACGTCCGGGAGCTGCGTACCGCGGTGGGAATGTCGTCGGCGGCGGTCGCGCACCAGGTACCGGGGGAGGAGCGGGTCATCGACCTGGTGATCTCCGCCGGCTACGACGTGATGGGCCGCTGGCGTGAGCAGTACGACCGCGGCGACGAACTCCGCGCCATGGAGATCCTGGAGCAGATGGGCGCGGTCCACCTCGGTGACCAGCGGTGGGCGACGTTGAGTGAGGGGGAGCGTAAGCGGGTGCTCATCGCCCGGGCGTTGATGACCGACCCGGAGCTGCTGTTGCTCGATGAACCGGGGGCGGGTCTGGACCTGGGTGGCCGGGAGGACCTGGTCATGATGCTCGGCGAGCTCGCCGCGGATCCGGATGCGCCGGCGACGGTGATGGTGACCCACCACGTCGAGGAGATCCCGCCGGGGTTTACCCACGGGATGATCCTGGACGAGGGGAAGGTGGTGGCGCAGGGGCTGCTGGAGGACGTGATGACCTCGGAGAACCTGACCAGGGCGTACCACCAGCCGATCTCCCTGACCGTCGACGGCGGACGCTACTTCGCACGGCGGACGAGGAACGGCGGCAGTCACCGGGCGCGGTAGACGGGGGAGACCGGGGCGACGGCGCGAGGAGACGGGGACGGCTATGGTGGAGGGCATGGTGGACGGCAGTGTGAACAGCAGGGACGGCGACGAACGCGACGGGGCCGCTGCTGTGGAGGGGAACGGCGGTGTGGCGGTGCCTGCCCGTCATGCCTCGACTCTGATGCTGCTGCGTGACACCCTCAGCGGCCCTGAGGTGTATGTCCAGGAGCGTGCGAGCACGATGCGTTTCTGTGCCGAGATGACGGTGTTCCCGGGCGGGGGAGTGGACGCCAGGGATCTCCCGGGTGACGTGGACGGGGACGGCCACGACTCCCCGGAGATCGGCTGGCAGGGTCCGTCGACGCAGTGGTGGGCCGAACGGCTGGGGACCACCCCTGACCTGGCCCGCGCCCTGGTGTGCGCGGCCGTGCGCGAGACCTTCGAGGAGACCGGGACGCTGTTGGCGGGGTACGCCGGTTCGTCGTCGGGAAACGGCAGTGGCCCGGTCCGGGACACGACCCCGTACCTGCCGTTCCGCCGGGAGCTCGAGCAGCACCGGCTGGCGTTCTCCGACTTCCTGAGCATGCACGACCTGGTGCTGCGCGGTGACCTGCTGCGCCCGTGGGCGAACTGGGTCACCCCCGAGTCGCAGCCGATCCGGTACGACACCGCGTTCTTCGTCGCGGCGATGCCGGAGGGGCAGGAGGCCTACGGCGACACCCGTGAGGCGTCGTCGACCGGCTGGTTCCGGCCGGCGACGTTGCTGGACGGCTGGCGTAACAGGAAGATCAACCTGATGCCGCCGACGTGGGCGCAGCTCAAGATGCTGGACACCTTCCGCAGTGTCGGTGAGGTCCTCGACTTCGCCGAGACTCTCCGGGTCGACCCGGTGCGCAGTGAGCCGGTCGACGAGCCCTACATGGCCGAGTACTACCTCCTGGAGACCCGGATGTACGGCTATCCGGAGCGGGTCTTCGCCCCGGGGATGAAGTTCGCCGTCGATCCGGAGGACCTGCCTCCGTCCCCGTTCGCGTGACGTACACGGTCGAGGAGGTCCACTGGCTCACGGAGAACCCCGGTGCCGTGGCGGAGGCGGAGCAGCTGGAGCTGACGGCGTCGAGCAGGTTGCGGGACACCGCGGTGCTGCGGGAGCGGTACGGGGAGCGGGCCCGGGCACTCGGTGAGCTGGTGACGGCGCGTCGTGCCGCGGTCCGTGGCGGCAAGGTGCCGGCTGACTGGCTGGTGTGCGGCGAGTCCGCCCAGCAGGCGACACCGGCCGTGGTGGCCGCTGAGCGGGCGGCCTTCCTCGCGGACGTCCTGGGCGCGGGGACGGCGGGGGACGGTCCCGTCGTCGCCGACGTGACCTGCTCGGTGGGCACGGAGCTCCTCCATCTCTCCCGCCGGTTCGGCACCGTCCTGGGTGGTGACCTGGACCCGGCGAGACTGGCGATGGCCCGGCACAACATGGTGGTCTCCGGGGTCCCGTCCCGGCGGGTCGGCCTGGTGCGTGCGGACGCGGTGGTCCCCGCCTTCGCCGCGGGGAGGGTGGACGTGGTGGTCGCCGATCCGGCCCGGCGGACCTCCCGTGGTCGTATCCGTGACCCCCGGGACCTGCTGCCGCCGTTGCCGGACCTGGTGGCGGCGCATGCGGGGTCTGCCTTGGCGGTGAAGTGCGCCCCGGGGATCGACTACAGTGACTGGGCCGGTCAGGTGGACGTGGTCAGTGTCGACGGCGGCGTGAAGGAGGCCTGCCTGTACTCCCCGGACCTGGCCCGGCACGACCGGCGGGCGGTGGTGCTCCGTGACGGTGCACGTTACGTGCTGACCTCCGACGACCCGGAGTCCGAGGAGGTCGGGGAGCTGGGCCGGTACATCCTCGACCCGGACGGTGCGGTGGTCCGTGCCGGTCTGGTGCGTCAGTACGCCGCGGCGTTGGGGTGGTGGCGTCTCGACCCGCACATCGCCTACCTCAGCGGTGACTCCCTGGACGCGGTCGTGGCAGGACGGTCGGCGCCCGGGCAGCGCATCTTCGAGGTGCTCGACCGGGTGCCGCTGAAGAAGCTGAGGCCGGCCCTGACGGCGCTGGGGTGCGGACGGCTGGAGGTCCTGGTCCGTGGTGTGGACGTCGACCCCGACGTGCTGCGCCGCAGGATGAAGCTGACGAAGGGGCGGGGCGGCCGTGAGCTGACCGTCGTCGTGACCAGGATCGGTGACACGGCGGTGGCGGTCATCGCCGGGGAACTACACCTGCGGGGGTAGTGATAAATAAATGATTTTCCGCACACCGGCCGGCATCATCGCAGGTAATGACGTTTCCGTGGTGACGTGGCCCGGGCGAAGATCCCCATGTGGGGTACATCACGGTGAATCGCAGGTAGACTTCTGAGCGAAGAAAAGCACCCCAAGCAGGAAGGCCTATGAATGTCGAACATCGTGGTTCTGGTCAAGCAGGTGCCGGACACCTATTCCGAGCGCAAGCTGACCGATGACGACTTCACCCTCGATCGTGAGAGCGCCGACGCGGTCCTCGACGAGATCAACGAGAATGCCGTAGAAGCTGCACTCCAGCTCAAGGAAGCTGGTGGCGACCGCAACGTCGTCGTGCTTTCCGTCGGTCCGGCCAGTGCCAAGGACGCACTGCGCAAGGCACTGTCCCTCGGTGCCGACGAGGCCATCCTCGTCACGGACGACGCCCTCGCCGGTTCCGACGCGCTCGGTACCGCCTGGACCCTGTCCAACGCACTCAACCTCGTCGACGACATCGAGCTGATCATCGCCGGTAACGCGTCGACCGACGGTGTCGCCGGTGCGGTCCCCGGTCTGCTCAGCGAGTACCGCCAGATCCCTGCGCTGACGCACCTGCGTACCCTGGAGGTCACCGGTGACAAGGTCTCCGGCGAGCGCGTCACCGAGGACGGCGTCTACACGGTCGAGGCACCGAAGCCGGCCATCGTCTCCGTCACGGAGAAGGCCAACACCCCGCGCTTCGCCGTCTTCAAGGGCATCATGGCCGCCAAGAAGAAGAAGATCCGGGAAGTCAGCCTCGCCGACATCGGCGTCGCCCCGGAGAACGTCGGTCTGGCTGCGGCGTCCACCTCGGTGACCAACGCGGCGCCGAAGCCGGAGAAGACCGCTGGCGAGATCATCACCGACGAGGGCGACGGCGGCAACAAGCTGGTCGAGTACCTCGTGTCGAAGAAGCTCGTCTAGTTCACCCCGATTCCCCAGAACGAATCTGTCGAAAGGACATTCACAACCATGACCAACGTCCTGGTACTTGTCGAGCACACGCAGGGTGAACTGAAGAACTCCACCCTCGAGCTCATCACCGCAGCCCGCGCCTTCGGCACCGTCGGTGCCGTGGTCGTCGGTGCCCCCGGCACCGCCGAGAAGCTGCAGCCCGGTCTGGCCGCCGGTGGCGCCGAGACCATCTACGCCGCCGAGTCGGAAGACGCCGAGAAGTACGTCGTCACCCCCTCGGTCGACGCCGTCTCCGGTCTCGCCGCCCAGCTCCAGGTCCCGGTGGTCATCGCCGCCGGTGCCGCCGGCAACGAGATCGCCGGCCGCGTCGGCGCCCGTGTGGCGTCCGGCGTGCTCTACGACCAGATCGAGATCCGCGGCGACCGCACCTCCACCGGTTCCATCTTCGGCGGCGACTTCACCGTCGAGTCCACCGCCGGTGGCGCTTCGCCGGTGTTCACCCTGCGCGCCGGTGCCGTCGATCCGGAGCCGCAGGCCGCCTCCGGTACCGTCCAGCCCGTCGAGCTGCCCGCCGCCGGCCCGACCGCGGTGACCGTCACCTCCTTCTCCCCGGCGGAGAAGGCTGACCGTCCCGAGCTCACCGAGGCCAAGATCGTGGTCTCCGGTGGCCGTGGTGTCGCCGGCCCCGAGGGCTTCCGCGATGTCGTCGAGCCCCTGGCGGACGTCCTCGGTGCCGCCGTCGGTGCCTCCCGTGCCGCAGTGGACGCCGACTACTACCCGGGCAAGTTCCAGGTGGGGCAGACCGGCAAGACCGTCTCGCCGAACCTGTACATCGCCCTGGGCATCTCCGGTGCCATCCAGCACAAGGCCGGCATGCAGACCTCGAAGACCATCGTCGCGGTCAACAAGGACGACGAGGCCGGAATCTTCGAGATCGCCGACTTCGGTGTCGTCGGTGACCTCTTCAAGGTCGCCCCGCAGGCCACCGAGGCACTCAAGGCCCGCGGCTAGGAGCAGGGCCTGCAGCACGGTCCCCGCGGGCACCTGGCGGTGTCTGCGCCGGTGCCGCCGCGTAGAATCGTCGGTGACCCGGTGAGGTGAACCGTGCACACGGCACGATGAGGACCCGCACTCACCGAGTGCGGGTCCTCATCGTGTCCCCGGACACCTCGGCGGCACCCTCCCAGAGACACACCGTGCCCACCTCCCGAAGGACAACACCGCCGTGACCACCCTCTTCGTCATCATGTTCCTGATGCTCGCGACGGTGCTGACCGTCGGCGTGGGGGACCGCATCGGCCTGCCCTGGCCGGTCCTTCTCCTGCTGGTCACCACGGCGGTGATGTTCATCCCCGGTACCCCGACGGTGTGGATCGAACCGGAGCTGATCCTCCCGCTCTTCCTGCCGCCCCTGCTGTGGGCACTGGCCCGCAGGACGTCCTGGGGCATGTTCCGGGACCAGTGGCGCACCATCCTCAGCCTGTCCGTGGGACTGGTGTTCACCACCGTCGCCGTGGTGACCGGGGTGACCATGCTGATCATCCCGGGAGTGGGCCTGGTGGCGGCCCTGGCCCTCGCCGCGGCGGTGGCGCCGCCGGACCCGGTGGCGGTGGAGGCGGTGGCGGAACCGGCCGGCATCCCCCGCAGGATCATCGGCTCCCTGCAGTCCGAGGGGCTCTTCAACGACGCAGCCTCGTTGGTGATCTTCAGCGCGGCGATCACAGCCGCCCAGTTCAACGACGACATCCACTGGTTCGAGGCCGGCGGCACCTTCGTGTACAGCGCCCTGGGGGCGGTGGTCCTTGGCTGGCTGATCGGTCGTGGCTCCGCGCTGGTCCTGGGGTGGCTGGACTCCCCGGTGGCCGGTAACGCCTTCACCTGGGTGCTGCCGTTCATGGTGTACCTCGCCGCCGAGGAGATCCACGTCTCCGGCGTGATCGCCGTGGTGGTGGCGGCGGTGGAGCTGACCTCCCGCACCGACGCCACCGCGGCGGACTCGCGGTTGACCGGGTCGGCGTTCTGGGAAGTCACCGAGCTGCTGGTCACCGGCCTGGCCTTCGGCCTGATGGGTATGAATGTCCGCGACGCGATCATCGACGACGACACCGACCACCTCAACCCCGTCTGGTGGGGACTGGTCATCTCCGTGGTGCTGGTCCTCGTCCGGTTCCTCTGGATGTGCTGGCTGCTGCGGGTCAACAGGACCCGACGGGGGAGGTACCGTGCACCGATCAGGTTCACCGACGTGATCCTGCTCAGCTGGTCGGGCATGCGGGGGCTGGTGACCTTCGCGCTGGTGCTGTCGTTGAACCCGGTGGACTTCCCGCTGCGCGACGAGTTCACCATCGTCGCCTTCGTCGTCCTGCTGTGCACGATGGTGATCCCGGGACTCACCCTGCCCGCACTGACGTCCTACCTGCGCAGGAACCACGGGCTGCAGGACCTCGAGGACAAGCAGACCGAGGAGGCGCTGGACGAGGCGTACCGGGCGGCCCTCGACGTCGTGCGGGCGCAGATGAGCGAGGGACTGTCACCTGAACAGGCGGCCCGGATCGAGGAACGCCTGGGGCTGGTGCGATCGGCCTCCGCCCTGGACGACAGCTCCGACGACAGTGCGGATGACGCGGCGGACGTGACACCCGGCGGCGCCGGCGGTGCTGACGGTGCCGACGGCTCCCTGGCAGAGCCGACCGAGGCGGAGATCATCCGCCGGCGCCGTGAACGAAGCCGGGCCCTGGGACGTAAGGCCCTGGAGGTCAGACGTGAGGCGATGTTCGCCGCCCAGCGCAGTCTCGCCGCCTCGAAGTCGAGGCGGGGAGTGGACCCTGAGGCGATCGGGGAGAAGATGCGCGAACTCGACCGCCGCCTGCTCGCCTACCCCGAGGAGAAGTGACCACCGTTGGCACCCGCGACGACCAGGATCTACGCCGACCATGCTGCGACGGCACCGCTGCGACCTGAGGCGGCCCGCGCGATGGAGGAGACCGGCCGGCTGCTCAACCCGGCAGGCCAGTACGCCTCCGGCCGCGACGCCAAGCGGGTGCTCGAGGACGCCCGTGAGCAGGTCGCGGAACTGCTCGGAGCGGACCGTGCCGAGGTGATCTTCACCGCCTCAGGCACGGAATCAGACAATCTCGCCGTCCAGGGACTGGCCTACGGGGCGAAGAAGACCCGCGGGCCGGCAGCGAGACGGATCCGTTCTGCGGTGACCGAGCATCCCGCCGTCGTGGAGACCGTCGACTGGCTCTGCGGCGACATCGCCGGCGGCGGCTCCCCGCAGTTCGAGCACGTCGCCCTGCCGGTGGACGACGCCGGCCGGGTGAAGGTCGGTCAGCCCGGTGGAGCCGGCGGGTTCGACGCCACCCGGGACGCTGTGGCGACGTGCATGTGGGCCAACAACGAGACCGGCAACCTCCAGCCGGTCCGTGAGCTCGCCGGGCAGGCCGCCGCGGCCGGAGTCCCGTTCCACGTCGACGCCGTCCAGGCCGTCGGCCACGTGCCTGTGGACTTCCGGTCGCTGGGCAGTGCGACCCTGGCGGCGAGCGCACACAAGTTCGGCGGGCCGAAGTCCATGGGGATCCTGCTGGCCCGACGCGACGCCGTACTGGTCAGCCCTCTGCGCGGTGGTGGTCAGGAGCGCGGGGTCCGTTCCGGCACGGCCAACCCCCAGGGGGCGGCGGGGACGGCCGCGGCCCTGGAAGCCGCCGTCGGCGAGATGGAACGGGAACAGTGTCGGCTGGACTCCCTCCGGGACCAGGTGTTGTCGGTCGTCAGGTCGATACCCCGGTCCCAGATCTACACCGACCCGGCAGGCGGGGCACTGGCCGGGCACGTCCACGTCTCCTTCCCCGGGGCCGAGGGCGACAGCCTGATCATGCTGCTGGACGTCGCCGGAGTGGACGCCTCGACCGGGTCGGCGTGTTCGGCGGGCGTGAACCGCGCGAGCCACGTGCTCACGGGGATGGGGGTGCCGGTCGACGTGGCCCGCGGCGCACTCCGCCTGACCTTCGGTACCGCCACCACCGCGCAGGACGTCGACCGGCTGTGCGCACTGTTGCCCGGGGTGGTCGAGCAGGCGCGGGCCGCGGGGATGGCGTGACCGGCTGGCGCCGTGGCGTCCCGGTTCCGACGTCCCGGTTCCGGCGTCCGGGTTCCACCACGCCCGGTGTAGGGTGAAGGGCTGACTGCAGGGCAACAGACGAGAGAAGGGAGAACACCATGCGGGTTGTCGCGGCGATGAGCGGAGGGGTGGACTCTTCCGTGGCGGCGGCACGGGCGCTCGAGGCGGGGCACGAGGTCGTCGGTGTCCACCTGGCGTTGAGCCAGTCACCGGAGGCCGTGCGCGCCGGTTCCCGGGGATGCTGTTCACTGGAGGATTCCGCCGACGCACGGCGGGTCTGCGACTCCCTCGGCATCCCGTTCTACGTCTGGGACTTCTCCGACCGGTTCAAGGCCGACGTCATCGACAACTTCGTGGAGTCCTACGAGATCGGCGAGACACCGAACCCCTGCCTGCGGTGCAACGAGAAGATCAAGTTCGAGGCACTGCTCGACCGCTCCGTCGCGCTGGGGTTCGACGCGGTGGTCACCGGCCACTACGCCCGGCTGCACGACGGGGTGATGCGGCGCGGCGTCGACGCCAACAAGGACCAGTCCTACGTGCTCGGCGTTCTCGACGACGAGCAGCTCGCGCACTGCATGTTCCCGGTCGGGGACACCGTGAAGCCAGACATCCGGGCCGAGGCCAAGGATCTCGGCATGGGGGTGGCGTCGAAGCCGGACAGCCACGACATCTGCTTCATCCCCGACGGCAACACACAGGCCTTCCTGGGCAGGCAGATCGGACTGCGTCCCGGGATGGTGAAGTCGGTGGAGGGGGAGACCCTCGCCGAACACGACGGCGTCTACGGGTTCACCATCGGGCAGCGCAAAGGGCTCGGGGTCGCCGGACCGGCGCCGGACGGTCAGCCCCGCTACGTCACCGACATCGACGCCTCCACCGGTACGGTCACCGTGGGTGGCCGCGACGACCTGCGCGTCGGCCACATCACGGCCGACCGGCTCAAGCGGCTCGACCCGGCGAAGCACGGCACCACCTTCGACTGCGAGGTCCAGGTCCGTGCCCACGGGGGCGTCGTCCCGGCGACGGCGACGTTGGGAGATGATTCCGTCGCCCTTGACCTCCACGAACCGCTGCGCGGCGTCGCCCGCGGTCAGGCGGCCGTGGTCTACCTCCCGGACGACGACGGCGACATCCTCCTCGGTTCGGGGACGATCTGCGCCACCGCCCCCTGGTCCGCCGAGGCCGAGGCGCAGACGGCGTGAACGGGGAGACCGGTGCCGCGGGCGGGGACAGTCGCTTCGCGTGGTGGGAGGACGTCCACACCGACCACAGGGACCTCCGGTCGGCCCTGGCGGCGGCGTCGCGGCGAACACGCGACGTGGACGAGGACGTCGGTGCCGTCCCCCCGCTGAGCCTGCCGCAGGCGGACCTGCTGCCGGTGACGGCCGCGACGGGCGTCCTCGTCGGAGGCCCCTACCTGCGCTCGCATGCGCGGGGTTGGGAGATCGCGCCCGGCAGGACGTTGGACGCCCGGCACTTCCTCGGCCGGCTCCACGAACTCACCGACATCGTCGCCGAGGTGATGCCGGGTACCGGGCGGCTGATGGTCCACGTGGCGGGCCCGTGGACCTTCGGTGCGTCGGTGGAGTACCGCGGTCACCCTCTGTGCTTCGACCGCCCGGCGTTCCGGGATGTGGCGCTGTCCCTCGGCGAGGGGGTCAGGGAGTTCTGCGACGCCGTCGGTGCCTCTGTGGTGCATGTTCACGAGCGTCGGCTCGAAGAGGTCGTCACCCGGCTGGAGGGCGCCACCGAGTTCGAGACGATGCAGGTGGACCGTGAGGTCGCGGTGAACGTCGAACGGCGCTTCATCGAACAGGTCCGTGGTGGGGCGCAGCGGTCGGTGGTCCTCGACAGCGGTGTCGCGTGGACCGACATCGCACACACCGGCGCCAACGCCTTCGTGGTCGACGAGTTGACCGACGAGGTGGCGGGGATGATCGACGCCGGCAACCAGGTGGCCTGGCGGGTCGACGACAGCCGCACCAGCGACGAGATCGCGCACCGGGTCATCCGGACATGGAGACAGTGGACCTTCGACACCGCCGTCCCTGAACCGCAGATCGACCTGGTCGCCGTCGGTGACGGTGTCCTGACACCGACGGCGGCCGCCGAGCTGGCGCGGACCGTGCGCGGGGCCGCAGCACTGCTGCACCGCAACTGAGCGGGGCCGTTCGCCGGCCCGGCCCCGCCGGCTACTCGGAGGAGGCGCCCTCTGCGACCGCCTGAAGGTCCACGACCTCGAACTCGAGGAGTGAGGCCCCGGTGGCCACCGGCTTCCGGGCCCCGCCACCGTCCGGGCCACGGTGGGCCTCCTTCGCCGGGCCGTCCGCCCAGGCCCGGAAGTCCTCTTCGGTGGCCCACGTCGTGACGACGAAGTAGCGGTTCTCACCCGCGGTGGGACGCAGCAGCTGGAAGCCCTCGAAACCGGGGGACCCGTCGACGCTGTGAGCCCTGGCGGCGAAGCGGGCCTCCAGCTCGGGGCCTGCGCCCTCGGGAACGTCGATGGCGTTGATCTTCACGACGGACATAAAACTCCTGACGGTGGTGGGGGACGGGGAAAGCAGTGACAGCGAGCCTACCGTGGACCACGGGGCGATGGTGGGGGACGGGGAGACGGCGGAGCGGCGTCAGGACACCGCGTCCGGCCCCTCGGCGAGCAGCGTCGTGAAACCGGCCTCGTCGAGGACCGGGACCCCCAGTTCCTCAGCCTTCGCCAGCTTCGAGCCGGCCTTCTCCCCGGCCACCAGGAAGTCGGTCTTCCGGGAGACCGAGCCGGAGGCCTTCCCTCCGCGGGACTCCACGGCCTCCTTGGCCTCGGTGCGGTCGAAGGTCTCCAGGGAACCGGTGACAACCACGGTCAACCCCGCCAGGGTCTGCTCCGGCAGGTCGGACGCCTCCACGATCTGCTCCATCCGCACGCCGGCGGCGGCCCAGGCGTCGACGATCTCCCGGTGCCAGTCCACCGCGAACCAGTCCTTGACCGACTGCGCGATGGTCTCCCCGACGCCGTCGATCGCGGCCATCTCCTCCACCGAGGCCTCGCTGATCACCGGGACGGACTGCAGGCGGGCGGCCAGTGCCTTGGCCGCCGTTGGCCCGACATGCCGGATCGACAATGCCGTGATCACCCGCCACAGGTCGACCCTCTTGGCCTCCTCGAGGTTGGCGAGCAGGACCTCACCCTGCTTGTTCAGGTTCCCCGCCTTGGTGGTGTAGGCGCTGGTGGTGGCCAGGGTCTCGGGGGTGAGCGAGAAGAGGTGGCCCTCGTCGGGGAGCACCCCGGAGGCGATGAGGTCGTGGGCGGCGCGCTCGCCGAGGGCGTCGATGTCGAATGCGCCGCGCCCGGCGAGGTAGTTCAGCCGGTTCTGCAGTTGGCCGGGGCAGTACCTGGTGTTGGGGCAACGCCAGTCGGCGTCGCCCTCGCGGGTGGGGGACAGCGGGGTGCCGCACTCCGGGCAGAGCGACGGGTAGACGTACTCGCGCTCCTCCCCGGTGCGGGCGCTCTCCACGGGGCCGAGCACCTCGGGGATGACCTCGCCGGCCTTGCGGATCATCGCACGGTCACCGAGACGGACTCCCTTGCGGTGGGCCTCGGTGGCGTTGTGCAGGGTCGCCATGGTCACCGTGGACCCGGCGACGTAGGTCGGTGTCATCACCGCGTAGGGGGTGGCCCGTCCGGTGCGTCCGATTCCCACCCGGATGGACTCCACCGTGGTCACCGCCTCTTCCGGGGGGTACTTGTAGGCGATGGCCCAGCGAGGGGCCCGGCTGGTGGCGCCCAGGTTGCGTTGTTCGGTGACGTCGTCGACCTTCACCACCAGTCCGTCCATCTCGTGTGCGGCGTCGTGGCGGTGTTCACCCCAGTAGGTGACGGCGTCGATGACCTCCTCGGGGGAGTGGACCTGCCGGGTGTACGGGCTGACGGGCAGCCCCCACGCCTCGATCGCCCGGTAGCCGTCGTGCTGGCTGGCGGGATCGAAGCCCTCCCTGGCGCCGATTCCGTGGCAGATCAGGCGGAGCGGCCGCTTTGCGGTCTCCTCGGGGTTCTTCTGCCGCATCGCCCCGGCGGCGGCGTTGCGGGGGTTGGCGAACATCTTCTTGCCCTCGGCCTGCCGGTCGGCGTTCATCGTCGCGAAGTCCTCGACGGTGATGAAGATCTCGCCCCTGATCTCCACCAGGGAGGGGACGGGAAACTCCGGGGTGCCGGTGAGCGACTCGGGGATGTCGTCGAGTGTCCGGGCGTTGTGGGTGACGTCCTCCCCGGTGATCCCGTCGCCGCGGGTGAGGGCGAGGGAGAGCCGGCCGTCTACGTAGAGGAGGTTGATGGACGCTCCGTCGATCTTCAGCTCCGTGAGGTATGTGGGGGCGGGGGTCCGGGTGAGCCACTCGCGCATGTCCTCGAGGCTGAAGACGTTGTCGAGGCTGAGCATCTGTTCGCGGTGGTCGACATTGCGGAACGGCGAGTTCTCCGGTGACGGCGCGACCTCCTGGGTGGGACTGGGTCCCTGGACGGCGTCGGGGTGGGCGGCCTCGAGGTCCTGGAGCTCACGCATGAGAGCGTCGAAGTCGGCGTCGGAGATCTCCGGTGTCCCGTAGTAGTAGAGCTCCCGGTGCCGACGGACCTCAGCGGCCAGACGGGTCCAACGCTCCGCCGGCGTCCCTGGCGGCGTCTCTGAGGAGGGCTCGGGGGAAGTCTCGGGCGAAGTCTCAGGGGAAGTCTCGGGCGAAATCTCAGTCACCGTCGCCAGTGTAGTGAGCCGGACGTCGTGAAGGGTGCAGGACGGGGCACTGTGTGATGGTTCTGTCGGTATGTGAGTGACTGCTCACAGTGGCCGGGCGTGTTGTGATGTGCACCACCGGGTGCGGGGGTGCCGCTGTCTGCGGCGGACATAACTAGATTGTGTCCGGAAACCCTTGTGAACTGCGGTGACCTTGAGAATGTGATGCGTTTATCGGGGTGGGCGAGGCGTGGAGGGGGTAGATCGGTTCACCGGACGAAATCTAGCGTTGGAGACGTCAGAGAGAACCCCTCGCAGACCAGCGAACAGATCAGATGGCTGCATTTCAGAAAGGACGATCACATGTTCAACCTGCTCAGCCGTGAAGAGATCAACGAGTTGACCGCCGGCGCCAACTACTTCCTCTTCGGTGACGACGAGGCCATCGCCGTCGACACTCCGGAGCACGACGACTTCCTCGTCTAGTCCGGTCACGTTCCGGCTGGCCCTGTCGAGGCCGCTCCTCCCCGGAGACTCGTCGCCCGGGCACCCCGTCGCACCGACGGGCGTGCCCGGGCGACTGTGTGCCGGTGGGGGTCCCGGACAGCCCGCGGCATTCATGTCCGGTGGGCGTTATAGAGTGGCTCCCATGACGACCGCCGCGCACTTCGACCCGACTCATCTCCTCAGTTTCGACCTGGAGACCACCGGTACGGACCCGTTCACCGCCCGCATCGTGACCAGTGCACTGATCTCCATCAAGGGCCGCCAGCGTGACGACCTGGAGATGCTCGCCGACCCGGGCATCCCGATCCCCGAGGGGGCGTCGAAGGTCCACGGCATCACCACGGAGTACGCCCGGGAGCACGGGCGTCCCCATGACGAGGTCCTGGCGGAGACCATCGAACGCATCCGGGCCGGGTGGCGCGACGGTGCCACGTTGATCGTCTACAACGCGGCGTACGACCTCACCGTGCTGCGGAGTCTGGAACCCACGTTCACCGTGGACGGTCCGGTCGTCGACCCCCTGGTCATCGACAAGGCCAAGGATCCGTACCGCAAGGGCAAGCGGCAGCTGGAGCCGGTGTGCGCCCACTGGGGGGTGACGCTGGACAACGCACACGAGGCCACCGCGGACGCCCTCGCTGCGGCGCGGGTCGCGTGGAAACTCGCCCGGGCCTACCCCGAGCTCACCGAGGTCACCGCCGATGAACTGATGCTCAGTCAGGCTACCTGGCACTACGAGTCGCAGTCGGGGCTGAAGAAGTACTTCGAGGACAAGGGGCAGTCCGATCGTGCCGCGACGGTGAACACCTCCTGGCCGTTGCAGTCCTAGTGGGCCGGCGGGGCCGGCCGTTCAGTACGATTGACCACCATGGCTAACTCCGCGACGAAGACCTCGGCAGAATACCTCCGCGACATCGTTGCCGCACCGGTCTACCGGGCGGCCAGGCACACACCCCTGGACACCATGACCGCCCTGTCGGAGAAGACGGGCAACCGGGTGCTGGTCAAGCGTGAGGACCTCCAGCCGGTGCACAGTTTCAAGCTGCGCGGCGCCTTCAACAGGATGTCCCAGCTCACCGGTTGCGCCGGTGTGATCACCGCCTCTGCGGGAAACCACGCCCAGGGCGTGGCACTGTCCGGTAGGGAACTGGGGATCCGCTCGGTGATCGTGATGCCGGTGACCACACCGTCGATCAAGGTGGATGCCGTGCGCGGGTTCGGCGGTGAGGTCGTCCTCCACGGCGAGAACTTCGACGCCGCGCAGGGCAAGGCGAAGGAACTCGCGGAGAGTGAGGGGCTGGTCTACGTGCCGCCCTTCGACAACGAGGCCGTCATCGCCGGGCAGGGCACCATAGGCCTGGAGATCTTCCAGGCGGGACCGGTCGACCGTGTCTTCGTGCCCGTCGGCGGCGGCGGCCTCGCCGCCGGCGTCGCCGTCCTGCTGAAGGAACTGAACCCGCAGATCCAGGTCATCGGTGTCGAACCGGAGGAGTCCGCGTGTCTCACCGCGGCACTCTGGGCCGGGGAGCCGGTGGAACTGACCCATGTCAGCCTTTTCGCTGAGGGAGTGGCCGTGCGCAGGATCGGTGCCGAGACCTTCCGCCTGTGCCGGGAGTACCTCGACGAGGTGGTGACCGTCAGCTCCGACGAGATCAGCGCAGCGGTGAAGGACCTGTTCGACGACACCCGTGCGATCGCCGAACCCGCCGGCGCCGTGTCGCTGGCGGGGTTGAAGAAGTACGCCGCCGCCCACGACATCCAGGACGAGACGCTGGTGAACATCCTCTCCGGGGCGAACGTGAACTTCCACACCCTGCGGTACATCTCAGAACGGGCCGAACTCGGCGAGGGCGGGGAGGCGATCTTCGCCGTCACCATCCCGGAGGAACAGGGGGCCTTCCTGAAGTTCTGCGAGGTCCTCAACGGTCGCATGGTCACCGAGTTCAACTACCGGGTCGGTGAGCGGGGGGACGACCGGCGTGCCCGGATCTTCGTCGGTGTCCAGCTCAAGGAGGGGGCGACAGAACGCGCGGCGATCGCGGACGCTCTGGCCGGTGCCGGTTACGAGGTGGTCGACCTCTCCGACGACGAGATCGCCAAGGAGCACATCCGGTACATGATCGGCGGCGTACCGCCGGCCTTCGTGGACGAGCGGATGTTCTCCTTCGAGTTCCCGGAGCACCCCGGCGCCCTGGTGCACTTCCTCGACGTGCTCGGGACGACCTGGAACATCACGGCGTTCCACTACCGCAGCCAGGGCATGGACTACGGCCGCATCCTCGCGGCCTTCGAGGACGCCCGCTCCGAGGACTTCGAGGCACACCTCAGTGAACTCGGGTACCCCTTCACCGAAGTCACGGACAACCCCTCCTACCAGCTGTTCCTCGCCCCGGCTGGGGAGTAGGGCGGTGAGTCAGCTCAGCAGGGCGCCGAGGATCTGCCCGACTTCCCCGAGGTGCTCGATCTCGGAGAGCAGGAAGTCCGGCCCGCCGGGGCGGCCGAGGATCAGGATGTAGTCCGTGCCCGGCAGGGGGGTGGCCGCCAGTGCGGAGTCCATCACCGTCCAACTCGACGGCACCCAGGCGTCACGGTCGGTCAGCGCACGTGGTTCGGAGACGGGGGTCTCGGTCAGTACCCGGCCGTCGTCCTCGGGCGCGGAGGCGGACGCGGCGACTCGGCGGGTGTTCTCGCCGGACTCCAGGATCACCGCCCACTGCACCGACATGGACTTCGGGAGCGCGTCGATCAGCTTCTGGAGACTGTCGACGGCGCGGTGCCGGTGCCGGGCGAGCTCGGCGAGCAGGCTGATCTGGCCACGCCGGTCGACCGTCCCGGAGAAGGGACGGATTGAGTCGACGTAGACGCCGTCGACCTCCTGTGCCGCGCTGATCAGGGCGTCGGCCAGACGGCCCGGGGGAAGGTCGACGACGACATCGTCGACGACGGTGCCGTCAGGGTCGTGTTCGACGACGTCCACGCTGCGGATGTCTGCGTCGATGGTCCCCATGGTTGCCGCGATGAGCCCGAGGGTTCCGGGGACATCGGGGAGACGGACGCGCATCAGATAGGACAAGGTGTACCTCAGCGTAGATGGGACGGTGGACGCCCCGATTGTAGCGAACCGGGGTGAGCGTACGTCCGACCCAGCGTCCTACTAGAGTGGTCGGGGTAAACCCAGCGAACACGAAAAGGGGACCCACCTGTGTCCGAGATCTCCCGTGACGAGGTCGCGCACCTCGCCAGGCTCTCCCGCCTCGACCTGACCGAGGACGAGCTCACCCACTACGCAGCGCAGATCGACGGCATCGTGGAGACGGTCGCCGCCGTCCGCGAGGTCGACACCGCCGGTGTCGAGCCGCTGAGTCACCCGACCCAGAACGTCGACGGCGCCGTGTCGGTGATGCGTGAGGACGTCCCCCAGGAGTCCCTCACCGCCGAGCAGGCGCTCGACCAGGCGCCGAAGCAGGCACAGCAGCGTTTCCAGGTTCCCCGGATCCTGGGCGAGTAGAGGGCGAGACGACAGCGAAATGAGTGAAGTGAACAGCACCACCTACACCGTCGGTACCCGGGATGACTCGAACCTGACGACCTGGACCGCCGCGGAACTCGCGGAGAAGATCCACTCGGGCGACGTCAGCTCCGTCGACGCCACCCGGGCGCACCTCGACCGGATCGCCGCCGTCGACGGGGACGTGCACGCGTTCCTCCACGTGGGGGAGAAGGAGGCCATCGCCGCCGCCGAGCAGGCCGACAAGGACATCGCCGCGGGCACCGTCGCCTCCGCCCTCGCCGGCGTGCCGCTGGCACTCAAGGACGTCTTCGTCACCACCGACGCGCCGACGACCTGTGCGTCGAAGATGCTCGAGGGCTACATGAGCCCTTACGACGCCACGGTGACCCGCCGCATCCGCGAGGCCGGAATCCCGATCCTGGGCAAGACGAACATGGACGAGTTCGCGATGGGCTCGTCCACGGAGAACTCCGCCTACGGTCCCACGCACAACCCCTGGGACCTCTCGCGGACCGCCGGCGGCTCCGGCGGCGGCTCCTCCGCGGCACTCGCGGCCGGCATGGCGCCGCTGGCGATCGGTACCGACACCGGTGGATCGATCCGTCAGCCCGCCGCGCTGACCAACACCGTCGGTGTGAAGCCCACCTACGGCACCGTCTCCCGCTACGGACTCGTCGCCTGCGCCTCCTCGCTGGACCAGGGCGGTCCGACAGGGCGTACCGTGCTCGACACGGCCCTGCTGCACGAGGTCATCGCCGGGCATGACCCGCAGGACTCCACGTCCTCCGCACGTCCCGTCGCCCCCGTCGTCGAGGCCGCACGCCGGGGTGCCGACGGTGACCTCTCCGGGGTGACCGTCGGTGTGGTCAAGCAGCTGGAGACCGTCCAGGGCCTGCAGGCCGGCGTCCGGGATAGCTACCGCGCCTCGCTGGAGCAGCTCGAGGCACAGGGGGCCACGATCGTGGAGGTCGACTGCCCCAGCTTCGAGTACGCGTTGAACGCCTACTACCTCATCCTGCCCTGCGAGGTCAGTTCGAACCTGGCCCGCTTCGACGGTATGCGGTACGGCAGGCGTCAGCTCGACGACGGACACCACTCGGCCGACCAGGTCATGTCCGCCACCCGGGCCGCCGGCTTCGGCCCGGAGGTCAAGCGCCGCATCATCCTGGGCACCTACGCGCTCTCGGTGGGCTACTACGACGCCTACTACCTGCAGGCGCAGCGGGTGCGTAACCTCATCGCGCAGGACTTCGCCAAGGCCTTCGCCGAGGTCGACGTCCTCGTCTCCCCGGTGACACCCACCACGGCCTTCGAGCTGGGGGAGAAGGCGGACGACCCGCTGGCGATGTACCTCTTCGACCTGTGCACCCTGCCGCTGAACCTCGCCGGGGTGTGCGGCATGTCCGTGCCGGGACCGCTGTCCACCGACACCGGGCTTCCGGTCGGCCTGCAGATCATGGGCCCGGCCCACGGAGACGACCGGCTCTACCGTGTCGGCGCCGCCTTCGAGGCGGGCCGGCGTTAGCTCCGGAGGGCCTCCGGGAAACAGGCGTACCCTGGTCGGCATGACCCAACAGGCACTGCACGGTGACGGGTGGGCGGTCGGCCTCGACGGCGCCCGACGGTGGGGCACGCTCGGCGCGGCGGGCCTCTTCCTCACCACACGGGAACGCGGCACGACGCTCCTGCTCGTCCAGCACCGGGCGAGCTGGACGAACTTCGGCGGTACGTGGGGTATCCCGGGTGGGGCCGTGGAGCCGGGGGAGTCGGCGGTGGACGCCGCACTGCGGGAGACTCAGGAGGAGACCGGGGTCGACCCGGCCGACGTCCGGGTCGCCGATCACCTGGTGACCGCGCGCGCCGAACTCTCCCACGTCCTGGTCCGCGTTCCTCTCGCACCTGAGGACATGGACCTGGCCGCCCCGGTGACCGAGGCGGTGGAACGGGGTTCCTCCCTGCTTGAGGCGGTGAGGGCGCACCGGGTCACCCACCCGGAGACCGGCTACCCGTTGACGGTGACGATGGGCGGGCAGCTGTGCTGGGAAACCCCCGACGACACCGTCGGGGAGTGGACCTACACCACGGTGCTGGGCACGTGCGATGATCCGCTGGAGCTCTTCCCGTCCGCGGAGAGTGCGGACCTCGCCTGGTGCCCGCTCGACGAGGTGGCGGAGCTGCCGTTGATCCCGCCGTTCCGGGAGGCGCTTCCGGACCTGAGCGAGCGGATCGAGGGGCAGTCGCAGGACTGACATTCCGCCGGGCTTCGTGGCAGACTGGTCCGACGTGACCGAATCGAACATCCCGGCGAGTCCGGACCGGCGGTACCCCACGATGCCGCTGCCGGCGAAGGACGCCTGGCCCGCACTCTTCGCACTGTGCACCGGCTTCTTCATGATCCTGCTCGACCAGACGATCGTGGCGGTGGCGACGCCGGTGTTCCAGCGCCAGCTCCACGCCGACTACAACCAGGTCATCTGGGTCACCTCGGTCTACCTGCTCACCTTCGCGGTACCGTTGTTGGTGACAGGTCGACTCGGGGACCGTTTCGGCCCACGCAACGTCTACGTCGTCGGAATGGCGGTGTTCACCGCGTCGTCGCTGTGGTGCGGACTGGCCGGCAGTGTGGAGGAGCTGATCGTCGCCCGTGGTGTCCAGGGGTTGGGGGCGGCCCTGCTGACCCCGCAGACCATGGCGGTGATCAACCGCATCTTTCCCAGGGACAGGCGGGGTTCTGCGCTGGGGGTGTGGGGAGCCACCGCCGGGCTGTCGACATTGTGCGGCCCGTTGCTCGGTGGACTGATCACCGGCACCGTCGGCTGGGAGTGGGTCTTCTTCATCAACGTGCCGATCGGTGTGGTCTCCGTCGTCGCGGTGCTCAGGTGGGTCCCGCGGTTCCCGCCGGCGGCCCGGCGCATCGACCCGTGGTCCATCGTCCTGTCCGTGGCGGCGGTCTTCCTGCTCGTGTTCGGGCTCCAGGAGGGGGAGACCATGGACTGGGCGTGGTGGATCTGGGCGATGATCGGGATCTCCCTCGTGCTCTTCGCCATGTTCGTCCGGCAGCAGGTGGTCGCCGAGGGCCGTGGCCGTGACCCGTTGATGCCGTTGAGCCTGTTCCGGGTGCGCAACTTCTCCCTGGGCAACGTCGGTATCGTGGCCATGGGCTTCACCGTGGCCAGTGTGCCGCTTCCCTTCACCCTGTACTACCAGCAGGTCCATGGACTGACTCCGCTGGAGGCCGGGATCATGCTCGTGCCGCAGGCCGCGACGTCACTGGTGCTCTCACCCGTCGTGGGCCGGATGACGGACAGGTACAGTTCCCGCGGACTCGGCGCCTCCGGCTTCGCGGTGATGGCACTGTCCATCGCCGGGATGACGGCGGTCATGGCCTCCGGGGTGCACCACTACTGGACGATCGCCCCACTGGTCGGCCTGGGTGTGGGTAACGCCCTGGTGTGGGCGCCGAACTCGGCGTCGACGATGCGTGATCTGCGGATGGACCAGATGGGTGCCGGGTCCGGAGTCTACAACCAGACCCGGCAGCTCGGCTCCGTCCTCGGTGTCGCGGCCGTCGGAGCGATGATGCAGTGGAGGCTGACCGTGGACGACCCCGGAACCGCGTTCGGGGTGGCGGTCCTCGTCCCGGCCGCGATGATGGTCGTGGGTGTCACCGCGTCACTGATGTCCACCAACAACCTGCACCGGTCGCAGCCGGGGAGGTAGCTGACTAGGATCGTGGCCATGCGTATCGCAACCTTGACCAGTGGAGGGGACTGCCCCGGACTCAACGCCGTCATCCGGGGTGTCGTCCGTACGGCGGCAGGCCGTGGAGCGACCGTCGTCGGCTACGAGGACGGTTGGCAGGGGCTGGTGGAGGACCGCAGGGTCCAGCTGTACGACGACGAGGACATCGACCGTATCCTTATCCGCGGCGGCACGATCCTGGGGACCGGACGGCTGAAGACGTCCACCTTCAAGCAGTCGGTCGACCTGGTCAAGGAGAACCTGGCGGACGCCGGCATCGACGTGCTCATCGCCATCGGCGGGGAAGGCACGCTCAAGGGGGCGCAGTGGCTGCACCAGAACGGTGTGCCGGTCATCGGGGTGCCCAAGACCATCGACAACGACGTCAACGCCACCGACTACACCTTCGGTTTCGACACGGCGGTGGCGGTGGCCACCGACGCCATCGACCGGCTGCACACCACCGCCGAGTCGCACAACCGCGTGATGATCGTCCAGGTGATGGGGCGCCACGTGGGGTGGATCGCCCTGCACGCCGGCATGGCCGGCGGGGCCCACGACATCCTGATCCCCGAGGTCCCCTTCGACATCGACGAGGTGTGCAAGCGCATGTCCCGGCGGTTCGAGCTGGGGGAGAAGTACGGTATCATCGTCGTCGCCGAGGGTGCGGTGCCCAAGGAGGGGACGTTCGACATCGGTGAGCGTGACATCGACCAGTTCGGACACCAGAAGTTCGACGACATCGGGGCGAAGATCGCCCGCGAGATCGAGAACAGGCTGGACACCGACGTACGGTCCACCGTGCTCGGACACATCCAACGTGGCGGCACACCCACCGCCTTCGACCGGGTGCTGGCGACCCGGTACGCCGTGCACGCCACCAAGGCGGCGCTGCGGGGGGAGACGGGTCAGGTCGTGGCCCTGCACGGGGAGCGGATCGAACTGGTGTCCTTCGACGACGCCGTCGGTCACCTCAAGGTCGTGCCGCAGCAGCGCATCGACTCTGTCGGTGCGCTGATCGGCTGAGGTCCCGGAGGCTGTCACCGGGTCACCGGAGGGGCGCCCCCTCCAGGTGGCTGCCGAGGTTGGTCAGTGCCTGGTCCCACCCGTCGTGGACGTGGTCGTCGCCGGGGTGTCCGGCGATGCCGCGGAGGTGGAAGACCAGTTCCGTGTCCTGCCCGTCTGGTCCGGCATCGGTGAACGTGAGACTGACCACCGGCGCGGAGTCCACCGGTGCGTCCGGGTCGCCCCAGGTGAACACGAGTCGTTCCGTGGGCGTGATCTCCAGGTACTCGCCACCGGTGGGGTACTCCTCACCGGTGCTGTCGTTGACCATCGTGTAGGCGTACCGTCCGCCGACACGGAGGTCGACCGACACCGAGTTCGTCGAGACCCCGAAGGGTGCGAACCACGCGGCGAGTTCCTTCTTCTCGGTCCACGCCCGCCAGACGAGTTCGCGTGGCGCCCGGAACGTGCGGGTGATCGTGAATTCCGGTGTGGTGGGTGATGCGTGGTCGTTCATTGTTCCTGCTCCTTGGTGTGGTGCGGTGGTGGGGGATCGGCGTCGCGCCGTTCCTTCATGGTGTCGAGGTGCGCGTCCAGCGCGTCGAACCTGCGGTCCCAGTACTCTCGCTGTTCCTCGATCCACCGGGCAGCCTCGTCGAGAGCCTGCTGGCGGAGCGAGATGGTCCTCCACTGGGCGTTCGCGGTCCGGGTGATCAGCCGGGCACGTTCGAGAACCCTCAGGTGCCGGGAGATCGCGGGGGCGCTCACGGGGAAAGGTGCGGCGAGGTCGCCCACACTGCTCGGTCCGGCGGTGAGCCGTTCGAGTATCTGGCGGCGGGTGGGGTCCGCGAGTGCGGCGAACACCAGGGTGAGTGGTTCGGTGTCGGTGTCGGCCGTGACATCCTCCATATAACCAACTCCTTAATTAGTGGGTCCGTTAAGTATAGGTGGGTGTGTCACGCGTCACAAGGGCGGCGTCGGATCCTCACCCTCGGCGCAACCGGACGTCACGGCGGTTGTACTGTGATCCTCACCGTCAGAATTCACCACCGTGCCTGGACGTGACCCGCTCCCCAGGTGCGGCAGCAGACCGTCTTCCCAGACCGACTCCCCGGAAAGCCCCATGTCCTCCTCGTCCCCGCAGCCCCACCGTCCCGAAACGCCCGACCACCCTGAGCGCCCTGTCCCCGACGCTCCCGTCAGCTCGGCGCAGGACCGTAGCGCCTACATCGCCTCACTCGGCTTCCCTCTGCTGGTGATCCTCGGCGGTACCGTCGGATTCCTCGGCGGCGGGGACCTGTCGGCCGCCACCTCGGGCTGGACCAACTGGCTGCTGGGCCTGATCATGTTCGGCATGGGTCTCACACTCAGGCCCCGTGACTTCGTGCTCGTCGTCAGGCGGCCGCTGCCGGTGGTCATCGGTGTCGTCGCACAGTTCGTGATCATGCCGTTGGCCGCCCTTCTCGTGGTGTGGGTGCTGGGACTGCCCTCGGCGATCGCGGCCGGCGTGGTTCTCGTCGGGTGCGCGCCGGGCGGCACCGCGTCCAACGTCGTCTCCTACCTGGCCCGTGGGGATCTGGCCCTGTCGGTGGCGATGACCTCGGTGTCCACCCTGCTTGCGCCGCTGCTGACCCCCCTTCTTACCCTGTGGCTGGCAGGGCAGTACATGCCGCTCGACGGCGGTTCCATGGCGCTGTCGATCGTCCAGGTCGTGCTGGTCCCGGTGGTGGCGGGGCTGGTGTTCAGGTTCTTCCTGCCGACGCTGATCGAACGGGTTCTGCCGGCGCTTCCCTGGGTCTCCGTTATCGCGATCGCCGCCGTCGTGGCGATTGTCGTCTCCGGGAACCGTGACAACCTGCTCGAGGCGGGCCTGCTCGTCCTGGTCGCCGTGATGCTCCACAACACTCTCGGACTGGCGCTCGGCTACGGTGCCGGCCTGGTGACCGGTCAGCCGGTGAGGGTGTGCCGCACCATGGCCATCGAGGTCGGGATGCAGAACTCCGGGCTGGCGGCAGGTCTCGCCGCCCAGCACATGGAACCGATGTCGGCCCTGCCGGGGGCGATCTTCTCGGTGTGGCACAACCTCTCCGGGGCGGTCTTCGCCGCCCTGTGCCGTGCCTCGGACAGCAGAGCCGCCCGCAGAGCCGACCGCCCCAGCGACGCGGCGCAGACCATCCACTAGACTGATTCACCATGACTGCCGTGGTGAACGATTTCTCCGATGATGTGATGGACTACGACGAGGTGCTCGAGCGCTTCGACCCCGTGATGGGGATGGAGGTCCACGTTGAACTGGCGACGCGGACGAAGATGTTCTCCGCCTCCTCCGCGGAGTTCGGTGACGCGCCGAACACCAACGTCGACCCCTGCAGCCTCGGGCTCCCCGGGGCTCTGCCGGTGGTCAACCGGCAGGGCGTGGAATGGGCCATCAAGATCGGTCTCGCGCTGAACTGCGAGATCGCCCCGTACTCCCGCTTCGCCCGGAAGAACTACTTCTACCCGGACCAGCCGAAGAACTACCAGATCTCCCAGTACGACGAGCCGATCGCACATGACGGCTACCTGGACATCGTCCTCGACGACGGCACCCCGTGGCGGATCGAGATCGAGCGAGCCCACATGGAGGAGGACACCGGCAAACTCACCCACCTCGGTGGCGCCACCGGTCGTATCCACGGCGCCACGGCGTCCCTGGTGGACTGCAACCGTGCCGGCATTCCCCTGATCGAGATCGTCACCAAGCCGATCGAAGGGGCGGGGGAGCGGGCCCCGGAGATCGCCCGTGCCTACGTCACCGCGTTGCGCGACCTGGTCAAGGCGCTCGGGGTCTCCGACGCCCGCATGGACCAGGGGTCCATGCGCGTCGACTCGAACCTGTCGCTGCGGCAGGTCGGGGCCACGGAATTCGGCACCCGCACGGAGACCAAGAACATCAACTCGCTGAAGTCGGTGGAGCAGGCCGTGCGCTTCGAGATGCAGCGCCAGGCCGCCTGCATCGTCAATGACGTGGAGATCATCCAGGAGACCCGCCACTACCAGGAGGCCGACGGGACCACCTCTCGTGGCCGGGTCAAGGAGACCATGGCGGACTACCGCTACTTCAACGACCCCGACCTGCCCCCGGTGCTGGCGCCGGCGGAGTGGGTCGAGGAGATCCGCGGGACGCTGCCTGAGATGCCCTGGATCCGCCGGGCCCGTATCCAGGAGGAGTGGGGGCTCAAGGACGAGGAGATGCGTGACCTCGTCAACGCCGGAGCACTCGACCTGATCATCGCCACCGTCGAGGCCGGGGCCACCCCGGCCGAGGCGCGCAGCTGGTGGGTCGCCTACCTGTCGCAGAAGGCGAAGGAGGAGGGCGTCGACCTCGACGGGCTGCAGATCACTCCGGGCCAGGTCGCTCGGGTCTCCGCGCTGGTGAAGGAGGGTAAGCTGACCAACAAGCTCGCCCGTAAGGCGGTCGACGGTGTCCTCGCCGGCGAAGGCGACGTAGACGAGGTCGTCGCGGCGCGCGGCCTCGAGGTCGTCCGGGACGACGGCGCCATCGAGAAGGCCGTGGACGACGCTCTCGCGGCGAACCCGGACATCGTGGAGAAGTACCGGGCCGGGAACAAGAAGGTCACCGGAGCCATCGTCGGTGAGGTCATGAAGGCCACCCGCGGAAAGGCCGATCCGGCACAGGTGAACAAGCTCATCGCCACCAAGCTGGGCTGACCTGCCCCGGTTCGGCCCGGTCCGTCCACGGTCCGTCCCTCGACCCGCAGTCGGGTCGAGGGACGGGCCGTTTTTCGTCACGGGGCAGCGAATGTTAGCCCGACTGATGTTTCTTCGGGGTGAGAAACGGAAAATCAGGGCGCGAGAGCGGAGTCGGGGGTGGGGATTCCGCCATTTCGGGGGTGAATCGGGGGAGCCGCGCGGAAGATCCGGACAATATTCCGGAACTCCTGTTGGCGAGTCACCTACATGTGCATAATAAACCGGACGTAAACATACGTGTACCCAATGACAGGGTTGACGTCCGGACACGCATGGAGCCGCCCGCCACCTTACGGGAGGACTCCCCGTGGTTCCGGAGTGATCGACCACGCACCAGAGGAGCCCTCCGTTGCTCATAGGTATCCCCCGGGAACCGCAAACCTTGGTCTCTGCGACGCCTGACACCGTCGGCAAGCTGATCAAGCTCGGCTACGACGTGGCCGTCCAGGCCGGCGCAGGTGACCAGGCGAACTTCCCCGACAGTCAGTTCGAGGCTGCGGGCGCCACGATCGTCGGTGAGGACGTATGGTCCTCCGACATCGTCACCACTCTCGACACCCCGTCCGCCGACCAGCGGGCCGCACTGAAGTCCGGTGCGATGCTGGTCTCCCGACTCGCACCTGCCCGCAACGATGAGCTCGTCGCCGAACTGGCGGACAAGAACGTCACCGCGATCGCGATGGACACCGTTCCCCGGATCAGCCGTGCACAGTCCATGGACGTGCTCAGCTCCCAGGCGAACATCGCCGGTTACCGTGCGGTCATCGAGGCGGCGAACACCTTCGGACGTCTGTTCACCGGACAGGTCACCGCGGCCGGCAAGGTCCCGCCGGCGACCGTCTACGTGATCGGCACCGGTGTCGCCGGCCTGGCGGCCATCGGCACGGCGAACTCGATGGGCGCGGTGGTCAAGGCCACCGACTTGCGCCCCGAGACCGCTGAGCAGGTCGAGTCGATGGGTGCGGAGTTCGTGGCCATCCCCACCGCCTCGGAGAAGTCCGATGACGGGTACGCCAAGGAGATGACCCAGGACCAGGCGGCCGCCGCTGCGAAGCTCTACGCCGAGCAGTCCGCCGCCGCCGACATCGTCATCACCACGGCCAACATCCCGGGCCGTACCTCGCCGGTGCTGCTCACGGCGGCGGACGTGGCGAAGATGAAGCCCGGCTCTGTCATCGTGGACATGGCCGCCGCCAACGGCGGCAACTGCGAGCTCACTGTGCCCGGTGAGGTGACCACCACCGACAACGGTGTGAAGATCATCGGCTACACCGACCTCGCCGGCCGCCTGCCGGCACAGTCCTCGCAGCTCTACGGCCAGAACGTGGTCAACCTGCTCAAGCTGCTCACCCCGGGCAAGGACGGTCAGGCGGTGCTCGATCTCGAGGACGAGATCGTGCGTGGCATCACCGTGACCAAGGCCGTCGAGGGCGGTTCGTCCGCCGACGTCCTGTGGCCGCCGCCGCCGGTGAAGGTCTCCGCGGCGCCCGCGCCGGCACCGAAGGCCGAGGAGGCGGCTGTCGAGGAGGAGGCTCCCGCGAAGTCCTCCCTGCCGTGGAAGCTGCTCGCCGGGGTGCTGGGCATCGCCCTGGTGCTCGCCAGCCCGATGGCGGTCGCCGACGAGTACATGGTCCTGATGCTGGCCGTCGTGGTCGGTTTCTACGTGATCACCGCGGTGACCCACAAGCTGCACACCCCGCTGATGAGTGAGACCAACGCCATCTCGGGCATCATCCTGGTCGGTGCGATACTCCAGGTCGGCTCGTCCAACATCGCCGTGGCCGTCCTGGCGTTCTTCGCCATTGTCGTCGCCTCGATCAACATCTTCGGTGGCTTCTTCGTCACCAGGCGCATGCTCACCATGTTCGAGGGAGGCAACTGACATGAACCAGCTGATTCTCGCAGCCGGCTCGTCCGTCAATGACGGCGTGCTGGACCCCACCGTCCTGGAGTGGACGGAGAAGGTCACCAACCTGGCCTACATCGTGGCCGCCCTGCTGTTCATCCTGGCACTTGCCGGACTGGCCAAGCAGCAGACGGCGTCCCGCGGCAACCGGTTCGGCATGGCGGGTATGACGATCGCCCTGATCGCCACCGTCGTCAAGGCCGTCGTCGCCTCGGAGAACGACCCCGAGGCCTACCGGAGCGGTTTCGTCACCCTGCTGCTCGTCGCCGTCGCGATGCTCGTCGGTGCCGCCATCGGCATCCCGCGGGCCCGCAAGGTGGAGATGACCGGCATGCCCGAGCTCATCGCCATGCTCCACAGCTTCGTGGGTCTGGCCGCCGTGCTCATCGGCGTCAACTCCTTCATCGAGAAGTCCGGCTCGGACGAGGCCGTCGCAGGCTTCAACCTCGGTGAGATCTACCTCGGCATCTTCATCGGTGCGGTGACCCTCACCGGGTCCATCGTGGCCTACCTGAAGCTCTCGGGGAAGATCAGCGGCTCTCCGCTGGTGCTGCCCGCCCGCAACCTGCTCAACATCCTGGTCATCGTCGTCTCCCTGGTCGGTATGGGCGTGTTCATCGCCGCCGGCGTCGACAACCCGGCGCTGTCCTGGACGATCCTGGGCGTGATGCTGGTGCTGTCGCTGGCGCTGGGCGTGCACCTCGTCGCCGCCATCGGCGGTGGCGACATGCCCGTGGTCGTCTCGATGCTCAACTCCTACTCGGGCTGGGCCGCGGCCGCCGCCGGTTTCATGCTGGCGAACCCGCTGCTGATCATCACCGGTTCGCTGGTCGGTTCGTCCGGTGCCTACCTGTCCTACGTCATGTGCAAGGCGATGAACCGTTCCTTCATCTCCGTGATCCTCGGCGGTTTCGGCTCCGAGTCCGCCGCGGCCGGGGACCAGGACTACGGCGAGCACACCGAGGTCTCCGCGGAGGAGACCGCCGAGCTGCTCAAGGGTGCCAAGTCCGTCATGATCACCCCGGGCTACGGCATGGCCGTGGCGCAGGCGCAGTACCCGGTCGCCTCCCTGGTGGAGAAGCTGCGCGGCCAGGGCGTGGACGTCACCTTCGGCATCCACCCGGTGGCGGGCCGTCTGCCCGGCCACATGAACGTGCTCCTGGCCGAGGCCAAGGTGCCCTACGACATCGTCCTGGAACTCGACGAGGTCAACGACGACTTCGGTGACGTGGACGTGGTGCTGGTCATCGGTGCCAACGACACCGTCAACCCGATCGCCGAGGAACCCGGTTCGCCGATCGCCGGCATGCCGGTGCTCAAGGTGTGGGAGGCAGACAAGGTCGTCGTCTTCAAGCGTTCGATGGGCTCGGGGTACGCCGGCGTGCAGAACCCGCTGTTCTTCAACGAGAACACCGACATGCTGCTCGGCGACGCCAAGCAGTCCGTCGAGGCCATCACCGCCGCACTGTAGACCCCGCGGGGCCGGGAGGCCCCGCGAAGCCTACGCCCCGTCGCCGGGCCGGACGTCCTCCGGTCGCGGAGCGGCGGGGGCGGTGCCGTCTCCGAAAGGTGAGCCGCCGAGCCGCTCCCTGCCGTGGACGGAGAGGAACCCCGCCGGGTCAGGCCCCACAGCCACGACCCCGGTGGGGTTCACGTCTGTGTGGACGATGTAGTAGTGGTCCTTGATCTGACCGAAGTTGGTGGTGTCCCCGAAACCGGGGGTCTGGAAGAGATCCCGCAGGTAGCCCCAGAGGTTCGGCCTGCTGGAGATCGTGTACCGGTTGCACTTGAAGTGCCCGTGGTAGACCATGTCGAAACGCACGAGGGTGACGAAGAGGTAGATGTCGGCCAGCGTGATGTGCTCTCCCACCAGATAGCGCTGTCCGCCGAGACGTTCCTCGAGCATGTCGAGGGTGTCGAAGAGTTCGCTGAAGGCCTTCTCATAGGCTGACTGTGAACCGGCGAAACCGCACTTGTAGACGCCGTTGTTCACGGTGCGGAACACCCGGTCGGCGATACTGTCGATCTCTTCCCGGAGTCCGACGGGGTAGAGGTCCGGCGCTCCGTCGCGGTGCAACGGCGTCCACTCGGTGACGAAGTCGCGGACCATCGTCCGGAAGTCGTTGGTGACGACCGCCCTGGACTCGACGTCGACCAGGGCGGGGACCGTGATCCCCTTGGGGTAGTCGGCGTAGCGGTGCAGGTAGCAGTCCCGTAGTCGACCGACGCCCAGCACCGGGTCGACGGAGTCGGGATCCAGGTCGAAGGTCCACGACTTCCAGTCGTGGGTGGGGCCGGCGAGTCCCAGGGACAGCGGCGCGGGCCGGCCCGGGTCGTCCGCGCCGTCGAGCCCCGTGAGCCGACGGACGATCACCGCGCGGTGCGCCCAGGGGCAGGCGCGCGCTGCGACCAGACGGTAGCGTCCGGCCTCGACGGGCCAGGGGGACCCCTGGCCTGACGCGGTCGTCCTCGGGTCGAATCCGGACGGGTCGGCGACCACACGGTCGTCGATGTAGTTCATGTCCCTGTTGAAGCCTTCGGCGCCGCTGGCGACGTAGCCCATGGTGACCTCCTGGTGTCTCTGTCTGGAGTCTGTGTCTGTTGTCTCTGCCATGACTGTCACGGCTGCCGTGCCTGTCGTGGTCCCTGGTTCAGGTGGGGTGCGACATACCGTGTTCCTACGCGGTCGCGCCCGGGTTCTAGCCTAGGCTTGACCCACGTATCCATGCGGAAACGAGCACACAGACCAGCACGAGATCTGGCGCCAGAGGTCACCACGCCGGCGGCGCAGAAGGTGGGAGACCATGGGATTGTTTGACCGGAAGGCGGACAAGGCGGACAAGGCGGACAAGGCCGGCAAGGACGACAAGGTTGACGAGTCGGTCACGTCGGGCGACGTCGGTTCGACGGCGGCGGCCGGCCGGGTGGACCACGGTGACGACGACCTGTTCGACGCCATCGACTCGGTGGACGGTATCGATGTCCCGGATGTGACCCGGCCTCTGTCCGTGCCGCAGCAGGACGGGCGGCGGGACGAACCCGGGGAGGTCGCGGGGGAGGCGTCGTCCGGGAACACTTCTGTCGTCCCGCCGGACCGCGGTTCCGCGGGGCAGACCGGCTCCGCTGCTCCGTCGGACGACACGGAGACGGCTGACGCTGCCGGCTCCGCCGACGCCGAGGCCGACGAGGCGGGGGCCGCGAAACCGAAGCGGGACATCTACGCGATGTCCGGCCGGGCGCGCCCGCAGCGCATCGAGCCCCGCGCGGCGGAGCCGGTGAAGTCCCCGGAGCCGTCCGACGACGCCCGCACGGAGGTCTTCGGTGCCGCTGCCGCCGACCCCGCCTACGGCGCGACCGGTGACGAGGACCAGAACCAGACCCTCGCCTTCGGCGGGTCGGCGGCCGCCGCTGGGGCGGGTCGCACCGTCCGCGGCGCGGATGACGCGGACTACGCGCAGGTGTCGCCGGCGGCGTCCGGTGAGACCGCGGACTCGCCGGAGACCTCCGTCTTCGCGGCAGGTGTAGCCGGTGAAGGAGCGGAGCCGCGTACGCTGCAGGACGACAGCGCGGCGTACTCCCCGGTGTCGCCGGTCTCCCCGGAGGGCCCTGCCGCCGATGCCGCAGGTGGTGCTGTGGTGGAGGACCCGCGGAGGGGGACCCTGGACTTCGGCCTGTTCATCCTGCGCGTCGTGATCGGTGCGATGCTCGTGGTCCGTGGTCTGCAGACGTTGTTCGCCTTCGGTGGGGACCCGGGAATCAGCGCCTTCGAGCAGATGCTGTCGGCCTACAACTTCGCCGACATCCTCGCGGTCGCCGTGCCGGTCGCGCAGATCGTGGCCGGTGGACTGCTGGTCTTCGGGCTGCTCACCCCGGTGGGGAGCGCACTGACGGTCGCGGTGGCGGGTTTCCTCGCGCTGCACAACATGTCGATCTGGGATTCAGGCTACTGGCCCTACACCCTCAGCCCCCAGGTGCAGTTCTGGGGTCTGACGGGCCTGGCCGGCCTGGTGCTGACGTTCACGGGCCCGGGCCGCTACTCCGCGGACGTCTCGCGCGGGTGGGCCACCCGCCCGCTGGCCTCGGCCTGGGTGTTCTCGGTCGTCGGGTTGGTCGGTGCCGCCGGGCTGTGGCTGGCCGTCGGTGGCGGAAACCCGTTCTGACCCGTTCCGGTCCGGTCAGCCCAGGGCGAGGCGTGCGGCCATGCCGATCATCAGCAGGCCGATCCCCAGGTTGATCCAGCGCCACACCCGTGGGCTGGAGAGGGGACGGCTGAGCAGGCGGGCGCCGTAGCCGACGGCCAGGAAGAACAGTGTGGAGGCGACCAGCGCACCGGTGGTGAAGACCCACCGTCCGGTGTCGTCGTACTGGTTGGCCATCGTCCCGAAGACGACGATGCCGTCGACGTAGGCCGCCGGGTTGAGGAAGGTCACCGCCAGAGCGGTCGGCAGGGCCGCGAAGGCGGGGTGGTGGACTGACAGGCGCTGACGGGGCGCCCGGACATCGCGTCGGGGCAGGGTGCGGGTCGCCGTGGCGACCTGGCCGCCGGTGTCGGGGACGGGGGTGTCGCCCGCCAGTGAGGACCCCGTGGAACCGTAGGGGGAACCGTGGTC
>NZ_JALAGY010000042.1 GCF_022712195.1 Corynebacterium sp.
CCGCACCCTCAGGAAGGAGCGAAGCTTACGCAGTACGTCAGCGCCGTTATCCTGCCGCACACTGTGCGGTGTCGGTCGCTCTGACTCGCATTAATCTACACACCCCACACACCCGACACAAAACAGCAGGTCAACACCCCCACACAACACCACAACCAACACCAACCACCGCCAGGTTCCACACGAAGGCCGCGGATCGGCTCTTCATCGCCAACTGTGAGGCCCTGGCCAACCTGGACGATATTACGTCACAGTGACGAAGTAGACCGCTGGATCGCGATATCCCGGCTCAACCGCTCAGCGAACTTCGGCCACTGTCCCCTGACATCACAACGCACCCTGACGTTCGTAGTAGGTGCGTTCCGCTCCCCGGACATAGCCGGTAATGCGGAGACTGTCACCCCCGGCGACCCGACCGTACGTCCACACGACCGTGGCGGCTGTCAGCACGAGCACAGCAACCACGCCGAACATCGGAGCTGGTCCGCGAAGAGCCGCCTGGGTCTCGACCGTCATCAGCAACCCGCCTGCCGGCACCAGTCCGACTAGCGGGGTAATCGGTCCGCCGCTCACCGCGATGAACGGCAGAAGAGCGGTCCCCAGCGCCCCGAAGGACATCGCGAGGGCGAACTGTTCCGGGGACTCGACCGTCAGTGGTTGCGTAGTGCTGATCACGCCGACTGAGAATCCGAGATGCACCATGAGAAGCAGCAGGACAACGAACAGTGCAGACCCCACGAAAGCGTGTCGGTACCAGCGACGGACCGGCAGTCCGACTGACCTCCACCCCCGGTAGCCGTCGGCGAGCACCGCCGCGACGACCGGGAGCATCGCCATGACCAGGGGGAGCATCGTCGCCAGGCTGACGAAGGATGTCTCCGAGTCACCTTGCAGCATTTTCAGGACCGCAATCAGCACCGCCATCAGTACGGCGGTGAGCACGGTGGCGACCGCGACCGGCAGATACACGAGTCTCCATGCCAAGGGCCCCGTAAGGGACGTCATCCCCCGTGACAGTACCGTCCATAATCTTGTCGGTCCCCGTGTCCGGCCGACTGACCAGCTGTCCCCCCGAACCTGTCTCCACCCTGTCGCCACGTGCGACACAACGATGAATCCGAGTGCGCACAGTATCCCGGCGTATTCTGCCGTGCCTGCCGACGCGGCTGCTCCGACGCCGACGAGCACCACGGTGATCAGCACCACAGCCGTCGCCGTATCCACGGTCCAGTAGCGCAGCGGAATCCCGAAGGCCCGGTAACGGCCGAGGTCGGGCACCGTCACCCACATCGCGCAGGAACACAGCACTGCAATTATCGCCATCTGGGCAGGGCCGCTGCCGATCTCGAGAATCATCCAGGTCACGAGCCCCAGCGGGATCACCAGCAGCTGTTCTGCCCGGGGATACATCTGGAATCTCACCCGGAAGGGCACGCTGTTCATGACTCCCCCTCCCCGGTCAGCGCGATCACGGCGTCCTCTGTCCCCAGTCGCTCCCTGGTCACCCCGGGCCACACCGGCAGCGTCCCGCCACCGACGTCGACGTCCACCGACATACTGCCGGCGACGTCCCGCATCGCCATCAGGCGGACGCCCGGCAGTGCCCTCACCTCATCGAGGACCCCGGACATGGTCGACGCACTCCCGGTGAGACGGACGAACCTGTCGCCGAGCTCGGCGCCGTCGATGTCATGGCGGATGCGGCCGCCCTCGCCGAGGATCAGCAGCCGGTCCACGATGCGTCCGGCGTCGGCCAGCTGGTGGGTGGACAGGACGATGCAGCGGGGGTCGTCCTCCTGGACGCCGGCGAGAATCTCGTAGAACAGGCGACGGTTCTGCGCGTCCAGCCCTGAGTACGGCTCGTCCAGAAGGATCAGCGGCGCCCGGGACGCCAGCCCGACGACGATGCCCACCATCGACCTCTGCCCGGTCGAGAGCGACGACATGCCGCCGAACCGGCGGAGTCCGAACCGTCCTGCGAGGTCCTCAGCCAGGGCGCCGTCCCAGCGGGGGTACCTCTGGGACGCGACGGAAAGCACCGTGTCCACCGACCACTGGGGCGGGTAGAGGATGTCGACGCCGGTGAAGCAGACCTGGTTCATGACCACCGGGTTATCGAACGGCCGGTGACCGTCGACGGTGACACGCCCGCCGGTTTCTCTGAGCTGACCGGCGAGGATGCCCATGAGGGTGGTCTTGCCGACACCGTTGCGTCCGACAAGACCCACGGTGCCCTCCCTCGGCAGGTCGACCGAGAGGTCACGGAGGACCTGCCGGTTGCCGAAGGAGCGGTCGAGGTGTTCGGCGCGGACCAGCGGGTCAGGGACGGTGGTTCCGGGTGACGGTGTCATGTCTTCTTCTCCCTTTCCGGGGTGGTGAATGGGGCGGTGTCCGAAGGTGGTGTCCGGGGTCAGTTGCCTAGTCGGGTGAGCATCCTCCGTTGCCCGCCCACGATGCTGGTCATCGTCCATTCGGGGCGTCCGGTCGTCCCGGCAGCCGGGTAGGACACCGTGACGTCGGTGAGTGTGATGGTCATGAGTACAGTCCTCTGCTTTCCGCGACCTGGTCGACCAGCCGGTGGACCTCGTCGCGTGTCAGGTCGAGTTTGATGGCCTCGTCCACCAGGGGCGCGAGGAAGTCGGCGGCGAAGGCGTCCCGGCGCCGTGCCGTGATCCGGGCCCGCTCCCCGTCCTCGACGAACATCCCCAGGCCACGTCTCTTGACCAGGACGCCCCGCTCGGCGAGGAGGGTCAGCCCCTTGCGCGCGGTGGCCGGGTTGATGCCGTGGAAGGCGGCGAGCTCATTGGTGGAGGGGGCGCGGTCGCCCTCCCGGAGGGAGCCGTCGACGACGGAGTCCTCCACGAGTTCGGCGATCTGCCGGAACAACGGTGACGTCGTCTCGTCCACTAGCCGCCTCCTTCCCGCACCAGGGCTTGTTGGTTGGTTACTCCTGTAACTAACCATCGCACGACTGCGTGTTTCTGACAAGGGCAGGCGGACACGACGCCGCCGGACCACCGAATGACCAGCACACCTCCCCACCGGCCGCACACCTGATGCACACTGGGGGGAACAATCGACTGAACTTAGTGAGGACCCTCCGATGCTCGAACGAACCCTGATCTACGTCGACACCTCTTACCTGCTCGCCAGCTTCTACAACGCCTGGGAGACCGGCGCGCGGGCGCAGCTCGAGATCGATCTTCCGGAGGTCGTGAACGTGCTGGAATCGCGTGTGGTGGACCAGCTGAGACAACCGGTCTACCGGCAGAACTGGTACGACGGACTCCCGGATTCCGGGCCGCACCGCTATCAGCGGGCGTTGCGTTCCTGCAACGGGGTCCAGCTGCGGACGGGGCAGCTCATCGAGTGGGGCGACCGCCGTACCCAGAAGGCCGTCGACACCCGGCTCGTCGCCGACATGGTCATCAGCGCCATGTCCCGCGACGTCACCGACATCGTCCTGGTCTCCGGTGACGCCGACATGCTCCCCGGGGTCGAGGAGGCGGTGGCCCGGGGCGTGCGGGTGCACCTCTACGGCTTCGGGTGGGACTCGATGTCGGCCAATCTGCGCTACTCCTGCGACTCCACCACCATCCTCGACCCGCGGGAGGACTTCGCCGACTGCATGCGGCTGCAGATCCTCGAGGGGCCGCTGAAGACGGGGGCGGCGGGAGCCCAGCACAAGCCCATCGGCGACGCCGAACCCGTCGAGGACCTCTCCGGGACGTGCGCCGTGCCGGACGTCCGCCGACGGCCCGCCACTCCCGCCGACGACGCCGACGCCGGCGCCACTGAAACTTCCGGGACCGCCGAGACCACCGGCTCCGGTCCCGACGCTGACGGCTCCGCCGCCGGGGACGGGTCCGGTACCGCGCCGACGCCGGCGTCTGTGCCGTCATCTGTGCCGGCGTCGTCCCGCGAGCCGGCCCGCGAGCCGGCCCGCGAGCCGGCCCCAGTCTCCCACGAGAACCCCGTATCCGCCGACCAGGACGGCGACGACGACACAGACGGCACAGACGGCACCGCCGACACCGCCGAAGGGACGGACGCCCCCGCCTCACCTGCCTCCCCGGCCGATCTCGCCGGCTCCCGCCCCACCCCGGCGATGATGGCACCGCGCCGCCGGCTCCGCAGCCGCTACGTCCCTCTTCCCACGGAGGTGTGGCAGTCCGGCGGCCAGCAGAACCCCTTCGACATCGGCGAGCAGTACGCCGTCTGGTGGTACCAGCACGCCGCCACCACCGAACAGCAGGACGGCGCCCACGTGCTCTGCGGCGGCGGCCTGCCGCCCGAGGTGGACCGGCCGCTGCTCCAGTTCGCCTGCGAGACCCTCCACGAGTACACGCTGACCGAGTACCAGCGCGTGAACCTCCGCGACGGTTTCCACTCCGGGATCCGGGGCATCCTGCTCAACCGGTAGTTCCCGACCTGCCCACCCCGTGCAGGCACCTCCCAGTCACCCTTCAGCCGGTGACGGCGCCGACTGTGAGAAAATGCCGTCATGACAGCCCCCGCCACCGGCCTCACCGGTACCGACGCCGCGTCCCACCCCGACCGCACCGGTCGCGGTTTCCTGTCCTTCTGCGGGCAGGTCGTGGGTTCGGGTGTCCTCGCCTCCGTCGTCACGCTGGCGGCGTGGTTCGTGCTCTCCCGCACGAACCTGCCCGCCTACTCGTCGTCGAACGTCACCAAGGCGCTGGCCAGCGCCGGCGGCGTCATCGTCCTGGTCGTGCTGGCCCTGGTGCTCTACGCGGTGCTGCACTCCCGCACCCCGTTCGTCGACTGGCCGCGGTGGCGCCGGGCCGGGGCGACGGTGCTGTGCTGGCTCGCACCCGCGGGCCTGGTCATCGCCGCCCTCGCCGTCCCGCTGGCGGCCACCCGCCTCTACCTCGACGGCATCAGCGTGGACCAGGCGTTCCGCACCCAGTTCTTCACCCGGATGACCGACCAGCCGGGCTTCGGGGACATGGCCTACCTGGGTGAGCCGAGTTTCTACCCGCGCCTGTGGTTCCTCACCGGTGGCCTGTTCGCCAACGTCCTCGGCCTCGCCGGGTGGGCCGCCTTCCAGCCGTGGTCGTTGATCACCCTCGCCGCCGCCGGGTCCATGCTGGTCCCGGTGTGGCACCGGCTCACCGGGTCGCTGCCCCTGGGCAGCGTCATCGCCGTGGTGACCACCGCGGTCGTGCTGTACACCGCGCCGGAGGAGCCCTACGCCGCCGTCGTCGCCTTCGGGATGCCCGCCGCGGTCGTCCTCGCCGGACGCGCCGTCCGCGGCTCCCGTCCGGGGATCGCCGGGCTGGCGGTGTTCCTCGGCCTGTCGGCGAACCTGTACACGCTCTACACCGGTGTCTCCGCGCTGACCGTGGTGGTCATCGCCGTCGTCGTCGCCTGGAGCACCCGCACGGTCATGCCGCTGGTGCGCCTGACCGTCATCGGTGCGGGGGCGATCGTCATCGCCCTGGCCGGATGGGCACCGTACGGACTGGCCCGGCTCACCTCGGAGAGCGGGCCCAGCGGACGGGCACAGCACTACCTCCCGCAGTCCGGCACCGAGATCCCCGTGCCCTTCTTCCACGTGAACCTCGTCGGGGCGCTGGCGCTGCTGTGCATCGTGTGGATGGTGCTGCGGTGGCGGCGCAGCCAGGTCCGCGCGCTCGTCGCCGGGCTGGTGGTCTGCTACCTCTGGGTCCTGGCGTCCATGCTGACGACCCTCACCGGGACCACACTGCTGGGCTTCCGCATGGAGCTCCCGATCTCCCTGCTGCTGGTCACCGGCGGCATGATGGCGCTCGAGGACCTGCGCGTCAACGGCGTCCGCCGCGCCTACCCCCAGTTCGTGGGGCCGGACGCCGCCCCGAAGGTGACCGCCGTCCTGGCGGTCCTGCTCACCTTCGCCGCGGCGACGCACGTGATCAACATCCCGCTGAACCTGCGTCAGCACATCGACCTCGCCTACACCGACACCGACGGCGAGGCCCAGCGCGGTGACCTCTTCCCCGCCGACTCCACCGTCTACTACGCCGACGTCGACGCCTACATCGACGAGACCCTGGGGCTCGGCGGCCACCGTGCCGGCACCGTGGTGCTCACCGACGAGCAGAGCTTCATGGCCTACTACCCGTACCACTCCTACCAGGCGATGACCGCCCACTACGCCAACCCGCTCGGCCGGTTCGAGGACCGCAACGCCGAGATCGAGCGGTGGACCGGGATCTCCGACCCCGCCGAACTCACCGAGGCGATGGACGCCGCCACCGAGGAGCAGGGCTGGGCCGGGCCCGACGCCCTCGTCCTGCGCGGACAGGCCGCCGACGCCACAGCGGACGGGGACGGCACCTTCAGCTACCGTCTGGCGGAGGACATCTACCCGAACGACCCCAACGTCCGGTTCACCACGATGTCCTTCCGCGCCTCGGCGTTCTCCGAGGGCTGGGACCTGGAGCAGATCGGGCCGTTCGTCGTGGCCGTGCGGCAGCGGTAGCCCTGCGCCGCAGGGCACACAGCGGGCCTGACCGGCCGTGACCGGCTGTGACCGACGCCGCGCGTCACCGCTTAGTCCTCACCAGACTCCTGCCGTAACATGTGCTGCTATGTCACGAGTCGAACACGATGCGCCCGACGAGGTGTCCGGACAGACCCCTGAGACGAACCCCGACCGCGCGACGGCAGCCGGGGTCGACCGGCTCAAGGCCATCGCCGTCCTGTCGGGTATTGCGGCACTCATCCTGTTCTGTCTGACCCCGCTGCTCCCGGTCAAGCAGGAACAGGCCAGCTTCTCCTGGCCGCAGGGTGGTGACCTGCGCAGCGTCAACGCGCCGCTGATGTCCTACCACCCGGAGAACCTGGACATCACCCTGCCGCTGTCGGAGGTCCGCGACCTCAACGGCCGGCAGACCACAGTCCTGTCCACCGTGCCCGAGGGCGCGGAGGAGGCGACGCTGCGGGGCATGTTCGTCCGGTCCACGCCGGACGGCCTCGACGTCGTGGTGCGCAACTCGGTGGCCCTGTCCGTCGACACCGACACCCTCGAGAACCTGCCGGACGGCGCCCAGCTGCGGATCACCTCCGACCACGAGGGGACCCGGGCCTGGATCCCGGACGCCACGGACGAGAACGGCAACCCGCTGGAAGGCGGGTTCGGGGACGACATCCGTCCCATGCTCACCGGCATCTTCACCGAGATGACCGACAGCCCCGACAACGCCCGGGCGGCCATCGACGCCGGCCTGAAGGTGGACGTCACCGTCGACTCGCGGTACACCTCCACCCCCAGCGGCATCAAGATCGCCGCGATGGTCCTCGGTGTCCTCTTCATGGTCGTGTCCCTGTGGGCGCTGCACCGCATGGACATCCTCGACGGCCGTACCCGCACCCGGCGCCGCTTCCTGCCCGCCAACTGGTGGCGACCACGCTGGCTCGACGGAGTCGTCGGCGGCATCCTGGTTCTCTGGTACTTCATCGGCGCGAACACCGCCGACGACGGCTACCTGCTGACCATGGCCCGCGCCAGCCAGGAGTCCGGCTACATGGCGAACTACTACCGGTGGTTCGGCGTCCCGGAGTCCCCGTTCGGCGCCCCGTACTACGACCTGCTGGCGCTGATGACGCACGTCTCCACCGCCTCGGTGTGGATGCGTCTGCCCGTCCTCATCGCCAGCCTGCTGACCTGGATGCTCCTCTCACGCGAGGTGCTGCCCCGGCTGGGCACGAAGATCGCCCAGCGCCAGGTCGCGCACTGGACCGCCGCCGCGGTGTTCCTCGTCTTCGCCATGACCTTCAACAACGGTCTGCGTCCGGAGCCCGTCATCGCCCTCGGCGCCCTGCTGACCTGGGTCTGCATGGAACGCGCGATCGCCACGGGCCGGCTGCTGCCGGCCGCCGTCGGCGTGATCGTCGCGTCCCTCTCCCTGGCCGCGGGCCCCACCGGCCTGATGGCCGTCGCCTCGATCCTCGTCGCCCTGTCCGGCCTGGTCCGCATCGTCATCCGGCGGCTCCCCCTGCTCAACGCAGGCAAGGGCAGCTCGAAGAAGAAGGTCACCGGGGCCGTAGTCGCCCAGATCGCCCCCTTCTTCGCCGCCGGCACCGCCGTGCTGATCTGCGTCTTCGGTGACCAGACACTGAGCACCGTGATGGAGTCCATCGGCGTGCGCGGCCCCGTCGGCCCGTCCCTGTCCTGGTACGAGGAGCCGCAGCGCTACACCGAGCTGCTGAAGCAGACCGTCGACGGGTCCTTCCCCCGCCGGTTCTCCGTGCTCATGATGCTGCTGTGCCTGGCCGTGGTCGTCGCCTCGATGCTGCGCAACCGCCGCGTCCCCGGCACCGCCCACGGGCCCGCGCTGCGGATGACCCTCGTGGTCGTCGGCACCATGTTCTTCATGACGTTCACCCCCACCAAGTGGACCCACCACTTCGGTGTCTACGCCGGCATCGCCGCGGGCCTCGCCGCGCTGGCCGCCGTCGCGGCGTCCACCATGGCGATGCGGTCGGCGCGCAACCGCATCGTCTTCCTCGGTGCCTGCCTGCTGCTGTTCGCCTTCACCCTCGCCGGCACCAACGGCTGGTGGTACATCTCCAGCTTCGGTGTGCCCTGGTACGACAAACCCATCCAGGTCGCCGGCTTCGAGATCTCCACCGGCATGATGGTCCTCGCCGTGCTGGTGATGTTCATCGGCGTGGTCATCGGCTTCCTCAACGACATCCGTGAGGCCAACGCCACCACCGACGCCGAACTGCAGGAGGTCGACCGCCGCGAAGCCGCGCAGGCACAGCGCTTCGCCGGTGTCGCCGCCGCACCGATCGCCGTGCTCACCGCGATCGTCGTGCTGTTCAACCTGGCCTCACTGGGCAAGGGCTTCATCTCCCAGTGGCCCGCCTACTCGGTGGGCAAGGGCAACCTCGCCGCCCTGGCCGGCAACTCCAGCGGCATGGCCGGCGACGCCCTCGTCGAGTCCGACACCAACGAGTCCTTCCTCGAGACCGCCGACGGCACCGACTTCGTCGACTCGCTGACCGGCGAGAACTCCCGCGGCTTCGGGGAGAACAACATCCCCAACCGCATCCAGGAGAGCTCCGACAGCTCCGACTCCGGCTCGTCGCCGCAGACCTCCGCCGTGGACACCAACGCCTACGGCTCCACCGAGGAGGAGGACATCACCGACACCGGCCCCGGCGGCGGACTGAACCCGCGTGCCGGCGCCAACGGCTCCTACGCCCAGCTGCCCTTCGACATCGACCGCAGCCAGGTGCCGGTCGTGGGCTCCTACACCGACGGCCTGCAGCTCCAGGCCGAGACGACCACGTCCTGGTACTCCCTGCCGGAGCGCAGCGACGACTCGCCGCTGCTCATCATCTCCGCCGCCGGAGAAGTGTCCCACCTGGACATGAACGGTGTGCGCCAGTACGGCCAGGAACTGCGGCTCCAGTACGGCCGCAGCACCGGCGAGGGAAGCGGGTCCGAGGACTTCGAGGTCATGGGCGAGCTCGAGCCGCTCGACATCGGCACCGCACCGCAGTGGCGCAACCTGCGCTTCCCGATGGACCAGATCCCGGAGGACGCCGACGTCGTGCGGGTCTACGCCGCCGACATGAACGTCACCCCGGACCAGTGGCTGGCCTTCACACCTCCGCGCGTGCCGACCCTGACCCCGCTGAACGACGTCATCGGTGACGCACCGACGCTGCTCGACTGGTCCGTCCCGCTGCAGTTCCCGGCGCAGCGGCCGTTCAGCCACTACGCCGGCGTGGCGGAGGTCCCGCAGTTCCAGATCTCCCCGGAGCACGACGCGAAGAAGGCGCACGCCCCCGTCCAGGACTACTACGGCGGCGGCGCCGGCGGACTGACCCAGATGGTCACCCACGGCACCGAGATGTCGACCTACCTCAAGGATGACTGGCAGCGCGACTGGGGTGTGGTCACCAGGCTGACCCCGTTCGCCTCAAGCACCGGCGAGAAGCCGAAGACTGTGGACGTCGACATCGAGACCGAGAACCGGTCCGGACTGTGGTCACCGGGGCCGATGCGCCTGAGTTGAGGCCCGAAGACCCGGTAACGACGGTTTCTGTCTGACATCGACGGTGAAGTAACGACTTCGCTCTCGATCCTGGACAGAAACCGTCGTTGTGTCTCCGGGCCGGCCGCCGCCGGCTACAGTGCTCCCCGGAGGGGATATCCGCATGGGGGTCGAATCACTGTCGTCACGGCCGGTCTGGTTGACCGGCGAACTCGTCGGGGCCGGGTTCACCGAAGCTCAGGTCCGGGCTGCGGTCCGGCGCGGAGACCTGCACAGGATCGGCAGAGGTGTGTACACCTCGTCGCCACCGGACGATCTTCTGACGCTGCAGGCACTGGCGCACCTCGTCCCGGCGGTCGTCTACACCGGACCGACCGCACTGTTCCTGTACGACGAGAAGCCGATGGTCTGGCCGGCGCGCGGTCTCGTGCCGCGCGACGGACGTGCCGGTCGACGTGATCGCCTGCTGCTGCGTGTCCGCGATCTCCGCCGCCATCGTCACCAGCACGGTCTCAGGGTCTCCACCCCTCTGCAGGCCGCTGTCGATGTCCACCGCTCCACTGCACCGACCTGCGGCGACGACGATCTGAGACGGTTCCTGACCAGGATGTACAGCGGCACAAAGGGGAACGACATCCTCGCCGAGGATCTCGCCGGCCTGACGTCCGGCACAGCCCAGGCCGAGAACCTGCTCGACGGGCTGCCGACCGGCACCGCCAGCAGACTGGAGCGCACGGCGCTGCGCCTGGTGCACCGTGCGGTCGAGGGCCTGCCGGTCACGGTGCTGACGAACGTTCTCGTCGGCCCCTACCGGTTCGACGTGGTCGTTCCCGAGGCACGGGTGCTCATCGAGATCGACAGCTTCCACTACCACGCGGTCACCGACACCGCCGACTCCCGTGGTTTCATCCGCGACCGGTGGAAGGGCAATGCGGCGGCACAGTGGGGGTGGGTGTTGTTCCGGTACACGGACTTCTGCATCGGTCCCGGTGGTGTGGACTCCCGTATCGTGGCGCAGCTCCGCGAGGTTGTGGCGGGCCGGGTCAACCGGCGGTGGTCGACCGTCCCCGGTTACCCGGACGTGGCCGTGTGGGACTTCCACCCGCAGCTGCGCTGACGGATGCCTACAGTGGTGCCCATGGCTGAAACCACTGACGCACCGACGATCCCCGACAACATCACCGAGGCCTCCACCGGCCCTGTCCCCGCTGCGGCGGACGACCTCTACCGTCACGTCAACGGCGCCTGGCTGGCGTCGCACGAGATCCCCGCCGACCGCGCCGTCGACGGCAAGTTCCATGAGCTGCGCGACCGCGCCGAGCTGGACGTCAGGGAGATCGTCGAGGCGGCGGACCCGTCCACGCGGATCGGCGCGTTGTTCAGTTCCTACATGGACGAGGACGGTGAGCACGGTATCGAGCAGGCCGGCCTGTCGGTCCTCTCCCCGGACCTCGACCCGGTCCGGGACGCGGCGGACCTCGACGCCCTGGTCGCCACGCTGGCCCGGCTCGACCGGCACGGCGTCGGCGGCGTGGTCGGCTTCTGGACGGAGAAGGACGCGGGCGGCAGCGGCGACGAGGTCGCCTACATCGTCCAGTCGGGTCTCGGGCTCCCGGACGAGGCCTACTACCGTGAGGACCAGCACGCCGACACCCGCACCGCCTACCGCGCTTTCATCGAACGGTTCCTGACGCTGGTCGAGGAGACCGGTGAGCAGCCCCGGCCCGGTCGGTTCGCCGGGCTGGACGCCTCCGCCGCGGCGGACGCCCTCATGGCCTTCGAGACCGGCCTGGCGAAGGGCCACTGGGACACCGTGGCGTCCCGGGACGCGGAGAAGACCCACAACCCGACCGCTCAGGACGACCTGCCGTCGGGTTTCCCCTTCGCCGCCTGGCTCGACGGCGTCGGCATCACCGCCGACGTCGCCCCGACCGTGGTCGTGAGCCAGCCGTCCTACCTGGAGCACGTCGCCTCCCTGGTGCCCGGCGCGGGGGACGGCCACGACCTGGACGAGTGGAAGCTGTGGGCGTACTGGCGGGTGCTCACCGCGCGGGCGGGCAAGCTGCCCCGGGTGTTCTCGGAGGCCAACTTCGACTTCTACGGGCGTACCCTGTCCGGTTCCACCGAGCAGCGCGACCGGTGGAAGCGGGCCGTGATGATGGTCGAGGGGGCCGTCGGTGAGGAGGTCGGCCAGGAGTTCGTGCGCCGGCATTTCCCGCCGGAGTTCAAGGAGCTCATGCTGGAGCTCGTGGACTACCTGCTGGCCGCCTACCGGGACCGCATCAGCGAACTGGAGTGGATGACGCCGGCCACCCGGGAACGTGCCCTGGAGAAGCTGGGGACCTTCCGGGCCCGCGTCGGCTACCCGGACACGTGGCGCGACTTCTCCGGACTGACCTTCGGCGACGACGCCCACCACGGGGAGAACCTCCTGGCGAACTACCGTGCCGCCTCCGACTTCAACCACGAGTTCGAGGTCGCCAAGCTCGGGAAGCCCAGCGACGGTGAACTGTGGTTCACCACCCCGCAGACCGTGAACGCCTTCTACAACCCGGTCCGCAACGACATCACGTTCCCGGCGGCGATCCTGCGTCCGCCGTTCTTCGACGCCGACCCGGAGACGGCGGACATGGCGGGCAACTTCGGGGCCATCGGCGCGGTCATCGGCCACGAGATCGGCCACGGGTTCGACGACCAGGGCTCCAAGTACGACGGCGACGGCAACCTCAACTCCTGGTGGACGGAGGAGGACCGGGCTGCCTTCACCGAGCTGACCGACAGGCTCGTCGCCCAGTACGACGGCCTGGTGCCCACCGGTCTGGCCCAGCGGGGGCAGACCGACCACAAGGTCAACGGCTCCTTCACCCTCGGGGAGAACATCGGTGACCTCGGTGGACTCGGCATCGCCGTCGTCGCCCTGAAGAAGTGGCTCGCCGACCGCGGGGAGACGGTGGACACCGCCCCCACGGCACCGGTGGAGGGGGTGGACGGCGCCGCGGACGGCACAGAGTTCACCGTCCTGCAGCGTTTCTTCCTGCGGTGGGCCACGGTGTGGCGGACGGCGATCCGTCCGCAGATGGCGGCGCAGTACGTGGCGATCGACCCGCACTCCCCCGGTGAGTTCCGCTGCAACGTCGTCGCGTCGAATGTCGCCGAGTTCTACGAGGCCTTCGACGTCACCCCCGACAACGGCATGTGGTTGTCCCGGGACCGGCGCGTGACGATCTGGTAACGTCCCGGGAATGCCGGCTGCACCGATCACACCGGACCCGGGGGCGGACGGGTGGGGACGTCCGACGCCCGGGCCCCACGTCACCCCGCCGCCGGGCCCACCGGACGCTGACCCGGAGGGGCACTTCAGGCCCGCGGCGGTCGGGCCCCACCGCACCGCCCGCTGGTTCATCCTCGTCGGTGCGGCCCTGCTGCTCCTGGCGGCACCGCTGGCCGTCCCGGTGAACGAGGACCCGGACACCGGACCGTACCTGCTCAACGAGGCTGCGGCGGACAGTCTCACCGCGTGGGGGTCCGCACCGCTGGACCTGGCGGGGCTGGACGGCCGGTGCGTCGCCACCGGTGAGGCGCTGCTGCCGGGCACCCTGGAGGCCTCCTGCGTGGTCGGGTACGGGCTGGAGCACGTGGACCTCGACATCGTCTCGATGGCCGGGGTGGACGACGCCGCCCTGTCGTCGGGGCGTGGCCTGCGCGCCATCCTCGCCACCGACGTGTCCGACGTCGCGTTCCGCCCCGCCGTCGCCGAGGAGGTGCTCCACCCGTCCCTGTCGGCACGGGCCGGGGAGTTCATGGTGTCGCCGGTCGTCGAGCTGAGGGCCCCCTCCGGCCTGCTGGACGACCTGCCCGACCCGCGTGACCCGGGCGTTCCCGCCGACACCCGGCCCGTCCAGTTCGGGGATCCGGCGCCCGGAGGGACGCCGGGACGCTACACCGCCGCCGCGTCCGTCCTGCTCGACGGGCCCGACGGTGTCCTGTACACCTTCGCCGTCACCGGCGGGGACGAGGAGTCCGTCGCCGTGACCGCCGACCAGCTGTGGGGTGCCGTCCGTGCCGCATGACGACCCTTCCCGCCACGCCCGGGGCTGGCGCGTCCTCGACGTGCCACGGAGCCACCACGACGCGTTCCCGCCGAACCAGCGGCCGCGACTGCGGCCCACCTGGGACGTCTTCGGCTGGTCCTTCCTGGTGATCACCCTGGTCAGCCTAGTGGTGACCGCACTGACCCCCGCGGTACTGATGCTCTTCCCCGGTCCGGGCCCCGTGGCGCTGGCCTCGCTGTACGCCGTGCTCTTCGTGGCCGTGACCTGGTTCCTGCTGTCCCGCACACTGATCTACCGGGGAACGCCGTGGCTGCTGGCCGGCGCGGCGGTGCTGTGGGGCATGACCGGGGCCTTCACCCTCGGCGCCTTCACCGTGAGCGAGCGCCTGATCGACCTGTCCTACAGCTGGGACATCGGCGAACTGGCCCTGTCCCTCGGCGGGGCGTACCCCGAGGAGCTCTCCAAGGCCCTCGGCGTGTGGCTCCTGCTGCACATGGGGCGGGCCTGGTGGAACCGCCCCTGGCACGGGCTGGTCGCCGGCATGCTCGTGGGGATCGGCTTCGAGGCCTTCGAGAACGTCGGCTACGCGGTGATGTTCTCCGTGTACCACCCCACCTCCGACATTGCCGGGGTGTCCGAGATGTGGCTCTTCCGGCTCGTGGCGGGACCGCTGCTGCACGCGGTGTGCACCGGACTGGTCGGCTACGGCATCGGCATGGCGGTCTACGCCGCCGGCCTCACCTGGCGACGGCGACTGGCGTGGGTGCTGGCCTCCGGCCTGGCGGGGTTCATGGTCCACGCCGGATGGAACCTCCAGGTGGAGTCCCTGGCGGCCACCCTGACCCACCTCGTCCTCTCCTGGGGACTGGGTGCGGCACTGCTGGTCACCGCCGTCGTGCTCTCGACGAAGGAGGCCCGGGCGCTCGCCGCCGCCGGCCGCTACCCGGCCGTGTCGGTATACCAGCGCATCCCGGAGCCGCGTCCCGCCCCACCGGTGTTTCCGCAGGTCCCGCAGATGCCGCCCGGGGTACCGCCGCAGGGGCCTCCGGGGCGTCCCGGGTTCGGACCACCTCGGCGATAAGGGTTGCCGGCCGCGCGGTTCCGGCTATCATCGGCGCCATGACCATTCTCTCCAGTCAGTCCAGCCGTCCCCGATCCCCCCGCTCCCGGGCCCTCACCGCCCTGTCCGCCACGGTCGCCCTGTCCGCAGGAGTCCTCACCGCGACCGCGGCCCCTGCCGGCGCCGCGACCACCGGCTCCGCACCCTCACCCTCACCCTCTTCCTCGGCCTCGGCCTCGGCCTCGGTCAGCGTGACCCAGCCCGTCGGCCAGAAGTCCACCGTCGACAACCCCGGCCGCACCGCCGCGGTCGCCACGGCCGCCGGTGTGCACCCGGCCGTCGTCGCACGCCTGCTGGCCGACCCGGAGGCCACCATCGCCGCCGGTGAGCGCCTCGGCGTCCCGCGCGAGACCGCCGTCTGGGCCGCGAACAACCCGGAGCAGGCCCTGGGTGCCGCCCGGGCCGCCGGGATCGACCCCGTCTGGGCCGCCAACGTGCTCGCCGCGAACCTGTAGCACCGTCCGGCCCCCTGCCATCCCCGTAGTTTCCGTCGTTTCCGCGACGGAAAAGAGTGTCCCCGTGTCGTCCTGACCCCCGTCAGGATGCACGGGGACTGACTTTTCCCGTGGTCACCGCTGTGACGGAGAAGACGTGAATTGCGACACGCGGTGCGCGTGTTACTCGTGTGATTGTTGTGAATAGTGTGTATCGTGTGGCGCATGCTGTCTCTCCCATGGCGTCGCACCGCGCGCACCACCGTCCCCGCCCGACTCACCGCAGTGACCCTCTTCGGTTCAGCCGCAACGGTCGCCGCCCTGGTCGCCACCGACGTCCTGCCCGTGCCCAGCTGGGCACTCGACGGCGTCGACGTGGCCAGCCACCAGCACCCCGGCGGCGCAGCCATCGACTGGCAGAGCGTCGCCGCGTCCGGCCAGAGCTTCGCCTTCATCAAGGCCAGCGAAGGCACCGGCTACGTGAACCCCTACTTCACCTCGGACTCCGCCAAGGCCGCGGCCGCCGGGGTGACACCGGGCAGCTACCACTACGCCAAGCCCGGCACCACCGACCCCCGCGCCGAGGCCCAGCACTACGCCGCCACCCTCGCCACCGGCGTCCAGCCCTCCCTGCCCCCGACCCTCGACCTCGAGGAATCCGGCGGGCTCGGCCCGGAGGAACTGCAGAACTGGGTCCGCGACTGGATCGACGAGATCAAGAACCTCACCGGCCGTGACCCGATCATCTACACGTACCAGAACTTCTGGATCAACGACATGGCCAACACCACGGAGTTCTCCGAGTACCCGCTGTGGCTGGCCTACTACAACCCGACCCTGCCGAACGAGATCCCCGGCGGCTGGAACGAGGTCACGTTCTGGCAGTACTCCTCGGAGGGGCAGGTCGACGGCATCTACACCAACGTCGACATGAACACCTACTACGGCACCGACGAGCAGCTGCAGGCGCTCACCGGCACCCCGGCCGACGGCAGCGCGGCAGGCAACGTCGTCGACGCCCTGAAGCCCATCACCGACGCGGCACTCGGCCAGGCCGAGAGCGCCAACGAGACCGAGCACCAGGAGGCCGCCGGCGGCGAACCCGGCCTCGACCAGCCGCTGAGCACCGACCTGCTGGTCAACCTCCTCGGCCTGGTGGGCGGCACCGTCGGCCCGGAGGCCGTCCTCGCCGCCGCACAGGAGTCCGGCCTCGGCGAGTCCCTGGGCGCCGTCCTCGCCTCCTCCGGCATCGAGGCCCGTGACGCCGGCGAAACCATGCCGGTCGCCGCCGTCGCCGCCCTGGTGCTCGGCGCACTCGGACTCGGGGCCGACGGCGGGGACATCGCCAACCAGGTGGGCGAACTCGTCGGATCACTCGTCGACGAACAGGGCGCACCCGCCGAGGGTGGTGTCGACATCTCGCAGCTCGCCGGCCTCATCGGCGGCGGCGACGTCTCGCTCGACAGCATCCTGCGCCTGCTGACCGCCTTCGGCGCCACGGACTACGCCGCCCAGGTCGCCTCCGGCACCGTCGACACCGACGCACTGCTGGCCAAGGTGAAGTCGGGCCCCGGGGACACCCCCGCCGCACAGCCCGCGTCGGACGCACCGGCCGACGCACCCGCCGTCGACGCCGACCCGGAGGCCCTGCGCGCGTCCCTCGAGGCCGCCGGCGTCGACGCGGAGACCGCCGCCAAACTCGCCGCCGACCCTGCCGCCACGGTGGCTGCGGCGGAACGTCTGGGCGTGGACCGCGAGACGGCGTCCCGCTTCGCCTCCGACCCCGAAGGCGCCCTGCGCGCCCTGGAGGACGCGGGCATCGACCCGGTCGGCGCGGCACCGATGCTCGCCGCCCAGCTCTGACCCCACGGGCCGGCCACCGGCGTCACGGACGCCACCGCCTGCGACAGCACAGGACAACGCCCTGACCCGGGATCTCACCGATCCAGGTCAGGGCGTTTCTCTGTGCGGGTGCCCTCCGCGACACGGCGGTCAGGGCTGGGGTGCCCCCGGTGCCATGATGTCGGGCTCGTGGACGTCCTCGAGGCTCTCCGGCGTCGGCTCGGCGATCTCGCACAGGTTCACCAGCGCACCCGTCGGGTCCACCAGGGTGCACAGCCGGCCCAGCTCGGAGTTCCACGGCGCGCGGACCAGCTTGCCGCCGAGCTTCTTGACCTTCTTCGCGGCCTTGTCCACGTCGACGCAGCCGAGGTAGAGGGTCCACATCGACGGGTTCTCGTCCAGCTCACTGGTGTCCCACATGCCGCACAGCGGCGCACCGTTGTACTCACCGGTGGCGTAGCGGAACTTGTCGGTGTCACTGTGCTGACGGATGTCCCATCCGGCCAGGTCGTGGTAGAACTTCATCGTCGCGTCGAACTCCTCACCGACGAGGAGCTCGTGCCACACCGGGGTGCCCGGCTCGCCGGCGGCGAAGAACGGCTCGTCACCGGACGGCTGCTTCAGCCCCACGGTCGCGCCCGACGGGTCGACGATCACGGCCATGCGCCCACGTCGGCCCACGTCGCGCGGGGACAGGATGCTCGTCGCCCCGGCCTTCACGGCCTCCTCGTGGACGTGGTCGATGTCGGGGGCGTACAGCAGCATCCCCCACAGCGACGACTTGTCGTCCGGGACCTCACCGAGGCCCGCGACGGGCATCCCGTTCTTCTTCGCGACGACATAGCCGTCGCACTGTGTGTCGAACTCCCAGTCGAGGAGCTCGGCGTAGAAGGTCTGCGCCTTCTCAAGGTCGGTGGTAGCCAGGTCGATCCAGATCGGCATTCCTGGCTCCGCTACGAGAGCGGGCATCAGAGGTTCCTCCACTTGTCGGGGTCGAAATCGTCATCGGCAGTTGCTTCGTCGAAGAAGTCGTCGTCATCGTCACCGGTACCGTCGCCGTCCGCGCGGTCGTTCCCGATGACGACC
>NZ_JALAGY010000043.1 GCF_022712195.1 Corynebacterium sp.
CAACGACACCTGTCCGCCCGCGACCCCCGCACCCTGCCGCCGACACGGCAGCCACCTGCACCTTTGCCGTCACAGGAAAGGTAGCGGAGGCAAGCCGCAGTTAGGGCAGACATGCCTTTTCACCTGCACATATAACTGGTTGGTTAGCCTGAACTGGCTAGAGAAAGGTTAAACCGATCAGTACCGTTTCAGCCATGAGCATCAACGAGAAGTTCCAGGAAGCCGTCAACAAGCAGGTCGTCGCCGAGCACCAGGCGTCCCTCATCTACACCCAGCTGTCCTACGAGATGGACCGTCTCTCCTTCCTCGGCATGCGCGACTGGTTCCGCGCACAGGCCGACGAGGAGCGCGACCACGCCGCGAAGTTCGCCGCGCACCTCCTCGACCGCGAGGCCCGCGTCGACCTCACCGACATCGAGCTGCCGTCGCTGAAGATCGCCACCCCGCTCGACGCCTTCGAGGCTGCGCTCAACCACGAGCAGAAGGTCTCCGAGATGATCCGCGACCTCGCCCGTACCGCGGACGAGACCGGCGACATCGACTCCCGCCAGCTGATCAACTTCTTCCTCGCCGAGCAGATCGAGGAGGAGTCCTCCGTCAACGACATCATCGACTGGATCAAGACCGTCGGCAACGACGGCTCCGGGCTGCTGCGCATCGACGCCAAGCTCGGCTCGCGCGACGGGGAGTAGTCTCCCCCGCCGCGCCGTCGTCCGGCTCACCTGACACGAACACCCTGAGGTCCCGAACAGGACCCCAGGGTGTTCGTGTCTGACCTGTACGACGTCAGAGCATGCAGCTCACGCAGCCCTCGACCTCGGTGCCGGCCATGGCGGTCTGGCGCAGGCGGATGTAGTACAGGGTCTTGATGCCCTTACGCCAGGCGTAGATCTGCGCCTTGTTGATGTCACGCGTGGTCACCGAGTCCTTGAAGAACAGGGTCAAGGACAGTCCCTGGTCCACGTACCTGGTGGCCACCGCGTAGGTATCGATGATCTTCTCGTAGCCGATCTCGTAGGCGTCCTCGAAGTACTCGAGGTTGTCGTTGTCCATGTGCGGCGCCGGGTAGTAGACGCGGCCGATCTTGCCTTCCTTGCGGATCTCGATCTTCGACGCGATCGGGTGGATCGACGACGTCGAGTTGTTGATGTAGGAGATCGACCCCGTCGGCGGCACCGCCTGCAGGTTCCGGTTGTACAGGCCGTTCGCCATCACCGCGGCCTTCAGCTCCGCCCAGTCCTCGGCGGTCGGGACGTGGATCGAGGACCCCTCGATGATCGCGGCGACCTTCTCGGTGCGCGGCTGGAACGTGGCGGGGTCGTAGGAGTCGAAGAACGCACCGGAGGCGTAGTCGGAGTTCTCGAAGTTGCGGAAGGTCGTCCCCCGCTCACGCGCGATGGCGTTGGAGGCCTTGAGGCACTCGTACATCACCGCGGCGAAGTAGACGTTGGTGAAGTCCAGTCCCTCCTCCGAGCCGTAGTGGATGTGCTCGCGGCCGAGGAAGCCGTGCAGGTTCATCTGCCCCAGGCCGATGGCGTGGGAGCCGTCGTTGCCCTCCCGGATCGACGGCACCGAGTCGATCGCGGTCTGGTCGGACACCGCGGTGAGACCGCGGATGGCGGTCTCGATGGTCCGGGAGAAGTTGTCGGAGTCCACGGCGGCGGCGATGTTCAGCGACCCCAGGTTGCAGGAGATGTCCTCACCGACGTGGGAGTAGGTCAGGTCGTCGTTGAACTCGCTGGGCGTGGAGACCTGGAGGATCTCGGAGCACAGGTTCGAGTGGGTGATCCGCCCCTCGATCGGGTTGACCTTGTTCACCGTGTCCTCGAACATGATGTACGGGTAGCCGGACTCGAACTGGATCTCGGCGAGGGTCTGGAAGAACTGGCGGGCGTTGATCTTCCGCTTGCTGATCCGCGGGTCCTCGACCATCTCCTCGTAGTGCTCGGTCACCGAGATGTCGGCGAAAGGACGGCCGTAGATGCGCTCCACGTCGTACGGGGAGAACAGGTACATGTCGTCGTTGCGCTTGGCGAGCTCGAAGGTGATGTCCGGGATGACCACACCCAGCGACAGGGTCTTGATCCGGATCTTCTCGTCGGCGTTCTCCCGCTTGGTGTCGAGGAACTTCATGATGTCCGGGTGGTGGGCGTTGAGGTACACCGCACCGGCACCCTGCCGGGCCCCGAGCTGGTTGGCGTAGGAGAAGGAGTCCTCCAGCAGCTTCATCACCGGGATCACACCGGACGACTGGTTCTCGATGTGCTTGATCGGCGCACCGGTCTCACGCAGGTTGCTCAGCAGCAGCGCCACGCCGCCACCCCGCTTCGACAGCTGCAGGGCCGAGTTGATGGAGCGGCCGATGGACTCCATGTTGTCCTCGATACGCAGCAGGAAACAGGACACCGGCTCGCCACGCTGGGCCTTGCCGATGTTCAGGAAGGTCGGGGTCGCCGGCTGGAACCGGCCGCCGATGATCTCGTCGACGAGGTGCCCGGCGAGCTCGATGTCGCCGTCCGCCAGGCCCAGGGCGACCATGCACACACGGTCCTCGTAGCGCTCGAGGTAGCGGCGTCCGTCGAAGGTCTTGAGCGTGTAGGACGTGTAGTACTTGAACGCCCCGAGGAAGGTCTTGAACCGGAACTTGTGGGCGTAGGCACGCTTGAAGAGGGCCTTGACGTCGGCGAACTCGTACTTGTCGAGCACCTCCGGGTCGTAGTACTTGTTCTCGACCAGGTAGCCGATCTTCTCCTCGAGGTCGTGGAAGTAGACGGTGTTCTGGTTGACGTGCTGCAGGAAGTACTGGTTGGCGGCCTCGCGGTCCTTGTCGAACTGGATCCGACCGTCGGCGTCGTACAGATTCAGTAGTGCGTTGAGCTGGTGGTAGTCCAGCTGATCGGCCTGTGAGACCGGCTCTGCGACGGTCTTCCCGAGATCGGTGGTCATTGCTCTCCCCGTTGTGAAAAAAGTTGTGGAACTGATGTGGAACTGACGGTGTGCGTATCTGACTATGTCTACTGGAGTCGGCGGCCTATGTCATGCCACGACCTCCCAGCGCCCGTCCTGCCGGAGCGAGTCCTCGAACTCCGCCAGACCCTCACGGACCCGGGCGACGTCGCCAGGCGTGCCCATGAGCTCGAACCGGTACAGGTAGGGCACGCCGCACTTGGCCGCGATGACCTCCCCCGCCCGGCAGAAGTCCTCGCCGAAGTTGAGGTTGCCCGACGCGATGACCCCGCGCAGCAGTGCACGGTTCGACGGGTCGTTGAGGAAGTGGATGACCTGTTTCGGTACGGGTCGGGAATCGTCCCCGGTGATCGAGGCGCCCCCGCCGTAGGTCGGGCAGACCAGGACGAAGGGCTCGTCCACCGTCAGCGCCGGGTCCGAACGCCGCAACGGGATCCGCGCGGCAGGCAGCCCCAGCTTCCGGACGAAGCGGTCGGTGTTCCGGGTGGTGGAGGAAAAATAGACGATGAGCATGGGTGACTGTCCTCTCTACTTCTCTCTGCTCTCGGCGAACCGGGCAGGAACGTACGCCAGGAAGGACGGGACCACCGCTACAGCGACGATGGTACCGACGATCACGAGGAGCCCGCCGATGAGCGTCGCCGTGCCCGCGCCGACCACGGAACCGGCCCACCCGTGCAGCATGTCGGCCAGGCGGGGACCGCCGGCGACGACGATGAGGAACACCCCCTGCAACCGTCCCCTCATCCGGTCGTCAGCGGCCTCCTGGAGCATCGCCGAGCGCTGGACGGAGGAGAACATGTCGGCGACCCCGCCCAGGACGAAGGCGATGACGGCCACCCAGGCCCACAGGCCCGCGCGCCCGTCGGCCAGGTTGACCGCCACACCCATCACCGTGACCGCGACACCCCACAGCAGGACGGACACCACGATGCCGGTGCCCTGGCGCCGCAACCGGGTGACCGTCCCGGAGAAGATCCCGCCGAGGACGGCCCCCACCGGCACCGCCGCGAAGAGCAGGGCGTAGAAGAGGCCACCGTCGCCGGCTTCCCCGAAGTCCACCGTGGAGATCTGGGGGATCAGGGCCCGCGGCATGCCGAACACCATGGCGATGAGGTCGATGACGAAGCTCATCAGCAGGATCGGCATGGCGGCGAGGTAGATGAAACCCTCCGCGATGCTGCGGAAGCCCGGGGTGCGCCGACGCCGGGCCGACGCGCCCGGGGCCCCGCCCGTGTCCGGCGGCAGGGTCGGGAGCTTCGCCACCGCCCACAGCGTCGCCCCCAGGCAGAACGCGTCGAGCAGGTAGAGCAGGGCGAACCCTGTGACCGGGATCAGCAGACCGCCGAGGATCGGGCCGACGATCGCCCCTGCCTGCTGGACCGTCATGTTCAGCGACACCGCCGCCGCGACAGACCCCTCAGGCACGATCCGGGCCGTGATGGCGGTCCGGGTGGGCTGGTTGACCGCGAAGAAGGCCTGCTGCAGCGCGAAGATACCGAGCAGCAGCCAGACGTTGTCGACACCCGAGGCCGCCTGCGCCCAGAAGGCGACGGCCGTGACGATCAGACCGACGGTGGTGATCATCAGCAGCCGCCGCCGATCCATCATGTCCGCCAGGGCGCCGCCGTACAGGCCGAACACGATCAACGGGACCAGACCGAACGCGCCCGCCAACCCCACGTACGCGGAGCTGCCGGTGATCGAGTAGATCTGCGCCGGGACGACGATCACATTGAGCTGCGCCCCGACCACCGTGACGATGTTGGCGGTCCACAGCCGACGGAAGTGCGGCGACTGCAGCGGCGTGGTGTCGGCGAGCATCGACCGAAGGGCCGTGCCGCCGGGACGGCGTACAGAGCGCGAAGCCACGAAGACACCACTCCAGGGGTTTGTTGGTGGTCAGACATAAAAAGAAGGAAGGACGCCGCGTGTCTCGCAGCGTCCTCCCCGGTGGTGTTCCGCCCCCTGCGGGGGCGGAATCAGGCCGCTGCGGCGTCCAGTGCCTTGATGCGGTCCGGCCGGAAACCGGACCAGTGGGCGTCCTCCGTGACGACGACCGGGGCCTGGAGGTGCCCGAGGGCCATGACGTAGTCGCGGGCCTCGTCGTCGAGACTGATGTCGACCATCTCGTAGTCCAGTCCGGCCTTGTCGAGAGCTCTCTTGGTGGCGGTGCACTGGACGCAGGCGGGCTTGGTGTAGACGGTGATCATCGAGGCACTCCCTGAAGAAAAATGACGGACGGTACTGCGGTGAGGGGCCCGGTGCAGCGGTGCCGTCGGAAAGCCCCTCGGCACCGCCCCTGCCGGGCTGATGACGACGACACTACACCGGGACCGGAGCGGGATACAAGCCATTTTCCTACGAGATATTGGGGTAACAACATCCGTGAAATACAACATGTAGTAGTTACAAGCGGGGTATTCGCAGGTGGCCCGGAGACGCCGGCACTACATGTTGGGCCGAAAAATCACGCTTGTAATTTCACCCGTGGCCCCCTGCTCCCCCGATACACGAAGAACCCCTCCCGGCCGCCCCGTGAGGGGGCAGGCAGGGAGGGGTTCACCAACCCGGATCCGCGGGTTCTAGCCCTGGCGAGCCTTGAAACGCGGGTCCTTCTTGTTGATCACGAAGACCTTGCCGTGGCGGCGGACAACCTGGGCGCCCGGCTTGTTCTTCAGCGACCGAAGGGACTTACGGACCTTCATCGGGCGCTCCTTTCTCGTCGTGCGCCCCGGGCTGCTCACACAGAACCTCGGCGCGGTGTTGATCGTGATTGATCGGATTTGATCAGGCTCCCCGGACCGAAGACACCTGCCCGGGGAAGCTACGTGCGAGCCCGGAAAGCCGGGTCGCGACACAGCACGACAGTCTAGCCGCAGACAGAGCCTCAGCCAAACCGGTGCGCAGACCACGCACCGTCAGAACACGAACTGCTGCAGAATCAGCGCGGTGAAGCCGAGGTACCAGACCACCACCACCGCGACAGGCATCCCGACCGCGGCCAGACCGGACGCCGGCTCCACACCGCGGTCGAGACTCCGCGAGCGCGCGACCCGCACCACGGTGGAGACGAACAGCGGGAGCACCACGGCCCACACCACCATGCAGTACGGGCACAGCGCCTCGATCTCGTACACGGCCTCGAAGGCGAGCCAGTGGACGAAGCCCACGGCGAAGACCAGACCGGCGAGGAAGCCGTACCAGAACCACGCCCGGAACTTCGCCCCCGCGAACAACGCCATTCCGATCGCGAGCACGACAGCGAAGCCGACCAGTCCGATGAACGGGTTGGGGAATCCGAAGGCGGAGGCCTGGCCGGAGTTCATGACGTCAGTACAGGAGACGACGTCGTTCAACGTGCAGGCCGGGGTGAAGCCCGCGTCCTGGAGGAGTTTGATCTTGTCGAAGAGGATAAGGCCCGACATGAACAGCCCGACGACACCGAACAGGACCAGCCCCGCGGCGTACGCCGTCGACGCACCCCACAGGCCCGGGGTACGCGCCCCGGGACGCGTCTCTACTGCTGCACTCACTGAATCTCCCATCGGTTCTGGCGTGGACGTGTGGGCACGGCGACCGGCGTGGCCACTGCAACTGCGCTGCGAGCCGTGACCGTCGTGTCCGTCGTGTCCGTACCTGCGATTCTCGCACATCCGGACCCCGGGTCCGCACAACTGTAACCGACCTCTCACCGTCCACCACCTGCTGGTTTGCACGGTTCGCGAACACTGGGGTACGTTATATCTCGTCCGCAGCGAGGAAGTCCTCTTCTTCACTACAGCGTACGGGGCTATGGCGCAGCTGGTAGCGCACCACACTGGCAGTGTGGGGGTCAGGGGTTCGAGTCCCCTTAGCTCCACCATCGAGGTCCGGCCCCGCTCTCCACACGGAGAGCGGGGCCGGACCTTTCTCGCGCGACAGTCGGCCGCGCACGTTCCCGGACCTGTCGCCGGGATCAGGTTCGCCCGGACCCGACCTGAGAACCCGCCTCAGTGTTGGTCAACGACCCCTTCGACCAACACTGAGCCGGGCTACTGGCGGGGCTGGCGGGACTGGCCGGCGACAGCACGAAGCCCCCACCGTCGCCGTGGAGAGAGTCAGCGACGTGTGGGGGCACAGCCCAGACAGCCCGGACAGCCCGGACCACCCGGACCTACTCGGAGTCGGAGGACTCCGTCTCGGTGGCGGCGCCGGACTCCTTCGGAGCGTCAGCCTCGTCACGGCCGATCACATCCGGCACCCAGTCCTTCATCTTCTCCGGGTTCTGCGGGTCGCGACCGATCTCGAGGGACTGACCGTCGACGTACAGTGCGGGAGTGGCAGCCTGCCCGTCCATGCGCTTGTTGAGCTCTTCGGTGTTCAGCTCCAGCTGCGGCTTGTACTTGTCCACGACGGACTCGTCACGGATGGAATCCACCACCTCGGAATCGACGCCGAGCTGCTCAGCCGCATTCGCGAAGTCCTCGTAGTCCCAGTCACGGGCAACCGTGGACTGGTCGCCGAACGCCTTCTCGTGGAAAGCCCAGAACGCGCCTGCGTCACCGGTGTCGGCGATGGCCAGCGCAACAACTCCCCCGCGGGTGGAGGACGGGTTGTTGCCGTTGTCGAGGAAGTTCACGGTCCGGATGTCGACGTTCATCTTGCCGTCCTCGACGGCCTTCTGCATCGAGTCGCTGTCCACCTCGGTGAGCTCTGCACAGTAGTGGCAGCTGTAGTCCTCGAAGACCTCGACGTTGGGCACGTCCTCAGCCTCATCCTCCGCGCGGAGGGACACGATGCCGTCCTTCTGGGAGACAGAGAACGACACATCCGCCGGCTTCAGCTCATCGCTGTTCGCGTTCCGGCCGTTGAAGACCATGAAACCGATGAACACCACGCAGATGACGACGAGCGCCACGATCCCCCAGAGAAAGCTCCGGTTCTTGTCGTTCGGCGCCTTGATCTTCTGACTCACAAACCTCAACCTTTCACGGTGATCTCTCTCCTCGTCCCGACATCTGTGCAGGACGTGACCGCGTCTACCCTAGCTGTCCGCGCCGGTCGAGAGCCATACGGCACGTCCCCCGTCAGCACCATTCCCAGCAAACTGGCATGCCCGGTTCCCCCGCTCACAGTGGACGCACAGCTGCGGGGCGCTCCCCCGGTACACGGAAACTTCGGGGGTTCCTTACACATCGGAAACTTGGGCGGGATATCTTTCTCTCATGCTAACCACCGACATGCTGCTCGCCTCGGGCTTCGAAGATGGCTTGAGCGCCACCGCCTCGTTCGTCTGGGGCCCCTGGCTCCTCGTTCCCCTGCTCTTCGCCACCGGCTTCGTCCTCACCGTCCGGCTCCGTGGCGTCCAGTTCCGGAAGCTCTTTCCGGCGCTGCGCCTCGGGCTCATCGACCGGGAGGACGACGGTGGTGAAGGAGACATCTCCCAGTACCAGGCCCTGACGACGGCACTGGCAGCCACGGTCGGCGTCGGCAACATCGTCGGTGTCGCCACCGCCATCTCCATCGGCGGTCCGGGCGCCCTGTTCTGGATGTGGGTCACCGGCCTGCTGGGGATGGCGTCGAAGTACTCCGAGGCCTTCCTCGGCGTCAGGTTCCGCGTGACCGATGGCAAGGGCAACATGTCCGGCGGCCCGCAGCGCTACCTCGAGCGCGGTATCAAGGGACCCCTGGGCAAGTTCCTGGCCTGGTTCTTCGCCATCGCCGCCGTGATCGCGTCGTTCGGCATCGGCAACATGACCCAGGCCAACGCCGTGTCGGAGAACCTCGAGAACTCCTTCGGTGTCGACCCCACGGTCACCGGTATCGTCCTGTTCATCCTGATCGGGGCCGTCCTGCTCGGCGGGATCAAGGCCATCGGCCAGGTCACCTCCGGTTTCGTTCCCCTGATGATCGCCATCTACATCATCGGTGGACTGGTGGTGCTCACCATCAACGCCGCGAGCATCCCGGAGGCGCTTGTGCTGATCTTCAGCGACGCCTTCACCGGGACGGCCGCCGTCGGCGGGTTCGTCGGTTCCGGAATCCTGCTGGCCCTGCAGATGGGTGCGGCGCGCGGCATCTTCTCCAACGAGTCCGGGATGGGTTCGGCGGCGATCGCCGCAGCCGCCGCGAAGACCACCCACCCGGTGCGGCAGGGACTGGTGTCGATGACCCAGACGTTCATCGACACCATCATCGTGGTGTCCTTCACCGGCCTGGTCATCATCTCCAGCGGCGTGTGGGACCAGGGTGAGGACCGCGCCGGCACGATGACCAGCGACGCCTTCGCCGAGGCGCTGCCCGGGCACTGGGGCGGCTACATCGTGACGATCTCGATCGTGTTCTTCGCCTTCTCCACCATCCTGGGCTGGTCGTACTACGGCGAGCGCAGTGCACAGCGCATCTTCGGCGACCACGCCACGATCCCCTACCGGGTGATCTTCACCTGCGTGGTCGTCGTCGGCGCGACGATGGAGCTCAACGTCGCGTGGACGTTCTCCGACCTGGCGAACGGCCTGATGGCCCTGCCGAACCTCATCGGTCTGCTGATTCTCTCGGGGCTCATCGCCCGCGAGACGAAGGCGTACCTGGACTTTGACCCGAAGCTCACCGCCTCGGCGACCGAGGTGGAGAAGTTCCTCGTCGAGCAGAAGTATCCCTGGCGCTGACCGGCCCGTCGTCGGTCAGGCGCAGCTGACCTCGAGCTCGAGGTCGGCGACGTCACCGGCGTCCGGGTGGTCGTCGTCGACCTCCAGTTGCCCGGTGACCCGGTAGGTGTCGCCGTCGACCTGGACGGTGGCGTCACGTTCCTGGGTGTCGGTGGACTCCCACTCCTTGCCTTCCCGGTCGACACCGAGCCCGTCGACACGCGGCTGGTCCCGGAGGTCGAGGTCCACTTCCACGTGGTCCGCCCGGTCCCCGGTCCACAGGTCGATCTCGAACTCGTCCGCCCCGTCCTGCCGGCACTGCACGTCGGTGAACTGTGAGGCGAGGTCGGCGCCGTCGAAGACCAGGCTGGTGACACCGACTCCTCCGGCGGTGCCGTCCTGCGTCGGACGTTCGGACGTGGTCTCCGGGGCGCCCGGGTCAGCGGTGACGGTCTCGGTGACCGTCGCTGTCGGGGCTTCCCCCGCGGCGGTGCCGTCCCCACCGTCGCCGCCATCGCCACTGTCTCCGCTGTCGCCGCAGGCGGTGAGCGCGCCGGCCACGGCGATCCCCAGGGCTGCGACGGCAGTCCGTCGCCGGGTGGTGCTGGTGTTCACGGCAGTTCCTTCCCTCGTCGGATGTTTCCCCGCCAAGAGTAGTTGATCCCGGCGATGCGGCGCACGGGTGCGACACCGGCGATATCCTCTGGGAAAACGTTCCCGACCAGAAGGACCACCATGACCGCCGGCCTCGACGTCGCCCTGACCCCTCTCCGTTTCCTCGACCGCAGCGCGACGATCTACCCGGACCGGACCGCCTGCGTCGACGGGCCCCGCCGGGTGACTTTCGCCCGGATGCACCGGGACGCCGAACGCATGGCCCGCGCGCTCCTCCGCCGTGGACTGCGGCCCGGTGGGCGCGTGGGCATGCTCGCCTCGAACAGCTACGAGGCCCTCCTCGCCCAGTTCGCCGTCCCCCTGGCCGGGGGCGTGCTGGTCCCGATCAACACCCGGCTGGCCCCGGCGGAGGTCCGCTACATCTGCGACCACGCCGGCATCGGCATCCTCTTCGGCGAACAGGACCTCATCCTCGCCTGCCGCCGCACCCTCGGCAGCGCGGGCCTGGTCGACACCTTCGTGCTCATCCACGACGCGGACGGCACCCAGCCGCAGCCCCGCTTCCCCGACTCCGGGGTGGTGACCACCGTGGACGAGTTCCTCGCCGAGGGTGACGGCGACGGAAACGACGGCGACGTCCCGTTGACGTACACCGTCAAGGACGAGGACGCGGCCATCGCCATCAACTACACCTCGGGGACCACCGGCAGGCCGAAGGGAGTGGTCTACACGCACCGCGGGGCGTACCTCGCCGCCCTGGGCATGGTCATGACACACACCTACACCCGCGACACCGTGTACCTGTGGACGCTGCCGATGTTCCACTGCTCGGGCTGGTGCACCGGCTGGGCGGCGATGGCTGCCTCCGCCACGCAGATCGCACTGCGGGCGGTGCGTGGGCCGGAGATCTGGCGGCTCATCGACGAGGAGGGCGTCACGGGCCTGTGCGGTGCCCCGGCGGTCCTGTCCACGATCGTCGGCGCCGAGGAGGCGCACCCGGTCTCCGGCCTGTCCGTGGCGACCGCCGGTGCACCGCCCAGCCCCACCGTCATCGGCGCCTGTGAGGATCTCGGCATCGACGTCATCCACGTCTACGGGCTCACCGAGACCTACGGCCCCACCGTCGCCTGCGCCCCGCAACCGGGGTGGGGGTCGCTGTCCACCGCGGAACGGGCCCGGCTGAAGTCCCGTCAGGGCCTGGCGATGGTCACCAGTGAGGAGGTGCGCGTGGTGGAGCAGATCGGGAAGGACACCCCGCAGGACGTGACGCTGGTCGACGTGCCGCAGGACGGTGTGACGATGGGCGAGGTGGTGATGCGGGGCAACATCGTGATGCGGGAGTACTTCCACAACCCCGACGCCACCGCCGAGGCGTTCCGGGGCGGCTGGTTCCACTCCGGTGACCTGGCGGTCAAGCATCCGGACGGGTACATCCAGATCCTGGACCGGGCGAAGGACGTGGTGATCTCCGGCGGGGAGAACATCTCCACCATCGAGGTGGAGCAGGCGATCATCAGCCATCCGTCGGTGGCGGACGTGTCCGTCATCGGTGTGCCCGACGAGAAGTGGGGCGAGGCCCTGCGCGCCTACGTCGTCCTGTCCCCCGACGCCGAACCGGGCCCCACCCTCGAGCAGTCCGTGGTCGACCACTGCCGTGGACTGATCGCCGGCTACAAGGTGCCGCGGGACTACCGTGTCATCGACGAGTTGCCGCGGACGTCGACGGGGAAGGTCCGGAAGAACGTGCTGCGGGACGGGGCCGGCGACGGTTCCCCGGACGCCTGACCAGTTCCCGCGGCACCGGGACCGCCGGGACCACACGGTCGAGCACTGTCACGGTCAGGACGACGACGGCGAGCCCCAGTGCCAGCCCGGTGAGGACGTCATGCACGTAGTGGACTCCCGCCGCCACCCTGCTGAAGGCCGCGGTCACTGCGAGTGGGACTGTGAACCAGCCCAGTCTCGGCAGGGCGAAGGCGCAGGCCACGGCGAAGGCCGCCGCGATCGTGGAATGGTTCGACGGCCACGCCCAGCTCCCCGCGTCCGGGCACGTCAGGACGGTGGCGACGTCCCCGGACGAACACGGCCGCGCCTGCCGGACGAAGTTCTTCGTCACCTCGCTGACCAGGTAGGCGACGATGACCCCCACCCCGCCGACCACCAGTCGACGCAGCACCTCACGGTCCCGGAACGCCGACCACACGGCGACCGCACCCGCCGTCACGACCAGGGCCAGCAGCCCCGCCTCAGTGAACACCGCCACCGCACCGTCGAGCGGTGACTCCGCGGCTCCCCCTGCGACGGTGCGGAACACGGTGTCCCGTGCGGGGTAGGTCGCTCCGGCCGCCAGCACGAGCAGCAGGACGACCACCCCGACGACGCGTGGGACGAAAGGTGGACTCGGCATTGCGCAGTAGGCTACCAACTCCCCCGTCCGGTTCCCCAAAAACGGGACGACCGCGCCCCGGTCGGAAGTGCGGTCAGAAGTGCCGGGTCAGGAACCCGTAGGCGGGGTTCACCCCACCGTTGCCGCCGTAGCTCGACACGTGCGCGTACTGGCCGGGAGCGAGCCCGAAGGGGACCTCGGCGACCATGTTCCTGTTCTCCGCGCCCCGGACGTCAGAGCTTCCGGTCAGGGCCTGGTCCACGGCGGAGGTCTCGGTCAGGGCATCGGCGTGGTCACGGGTGTTGCGGGTGCGCTCGTCGGAGTTGCAGATGTAGTCGGCACTGTCACAGATGTCCATGACCCGGCCGGCGAGCTCCCCGTAACCGCCGGGCAGGGCGCCGAAGACCCCTTCCCCGCCGCGGGCCGAACCGCCCTCCACGGAATCCGCTCCGCGGTTGGGGTTGGAGATCACCGCGGCGGAACCGAACCGTCCGACGTCGATCGGGCCGCGGCCGTGCCCGATGTCCGCGGCCACGCGGGACGCCACGTCCGCACCGAGCGAGTACCCGGTCAGACTGATCGTCGACGACGGGCACTGGGCCGCTGTGCGGGCGATGAGCTGGCGTGTCTTGGTGATGCCGTCCGCCTGGCTGTCGGTGTACGGCGTGGAGACGAACGGGACGGTGTCGTAGGAGACGGTCCTGGTGGTGGACGTCCCGAACTTCTCGAGCCGGGCCCCGAGGTCGGAGGTGTAGGCGCCGACGGGCAGGTTGTCCGGCAGCCCGGGGGCGGACTGGCCTCCGCCCGGGACGATGACCACGATGTCCGGTTCACACCGCGGGATCGCGGGGGTCGCGACGACGCCGGTGGAGAAACCGACTGCGGAGGCGACGGGGGCACCGACCACTGCCACGGCGAGGCCCGCCGCTGCGGCGCTGACGAGGGGACGACGACCGGGACGGCCGAAATGGCGAAGACGGCGTGTGAGGCGCACTGATACTCCTGGGGTGATCTGACGGACCCGACATGAAACAACAGACGAGATTATAGGCACCGCCTCTCCGACAGATTGCCCGACCCCCTGGCTGCGGGCCTACGTCTCGCAGCCGATGCCGTCACCGTCGCGGTCCAGGTGACTTCCGTAACCGGGCTGTCCGACGAGAATGGGGGCGGCTCCAGCCGCGCGAACCGCACTGCAGTTGGCGTAGTACGTGCTTTCCGGCGCGGGAGCAGGTGCCGGATTCGGCGCCGGGGCTGGGGCTGGGG
>NZ_JALAGY010000044.1 GCF_022712195.1 Corynebacterium sp.
GGGGCGGGCCACGGGGGCGGCTCCCGCTGAGCCGGTCTACCGCCCACGAGGCGGCAACCCGTCAGGTCGGTCCCACCGTCCCCTGGGGTTGCTCTGTGTGAAGGGGTCGTCGTCGGTTCGGTGCATCGCGGGGGGCTCGGCTCCTACAATGGGTCCCATGCCCACCACCACGTACGGATTCGACTGGCCGGACCGCTTCGTTGTCGGCACTGTGGGACTGCCCGGTGACCGGACGTTCTACCTGCAGGCCCGCGACCGGGGCGTGACTGTCAGCGTGTCCCTGGAGAAGCAGCAGTCCGCCGCGTTGGCGGAGGGGGTCGCCGAGTTGCTCGACCGGCTCCGCAGCCAGGACGGTAACCCCTTCAACGTCCCCGACGAGACCGATGAGCTGCTCGTCGACGATGATCCGCTGGACATGCCGGTCGACGAGGAGTTCCGTGTCGGGGTCCTGAGTCTCGGGTGGGATCCCCGGACGTCGCAGGTCGTGATCGAGGCGGCGCCGCCGCCGGAGCTGGACCCGGAGGAGCTCGAGGAGCTGCAGGCGTCGGTGGACGCCGATGAGCCGGTCGAGCTGCAGGTCGAGCCGGAGGAACTGTTGTCGGTGCGTATCCCGGTCGGCGCGGCGCGCGCGTTCGTGGACCGGACGATGGCGATCGTGAATGCGGGTCGTCCGCTGTGCCCCCGGTGTGGGCAGCCGATGGACCCGGACGGCCACGAGTGCGGCATGCCCGACGGTCTCTGACGTGGGGCGTTCTGAGGTTCCCCGGGGCGACCTGGAGTTGGAGGGGCGGATCGTCTCCGCGTCGAATGCGACGTTCCGTGGCCGGATCGGTGGGACGACGGTGGTGTACAAGCCGTTGGTCGGCGAGAAGCCCCTGTGGGACTTCCCGGACCGTACCCTCGCCCGTCGGGAGGTCGCGGCCTACCGGTTGTCGGAGGCGTCGGGGTTGGGTGTCGTCCCGGTGACGTGGTTGCGCGACGGCCCGTTCGGCGAGGGCATGGTGCAGGTCTGGTGCGAGCCTTCGCCGGGGCAGCGTCCTGTGCGACTGGTGGCGACGTCGGACGCCGCTGACCTTGAGCGGGACGGCTGGCTCCGGGTGCTCGACGGGGTGGACGAGGACGATGAGCCGGTGTCGTTGTTCCACGAGGACTCCGAGGCGCTGCGTCGGATGGCGGTGTTCGATGTGCTGGCCAACAATGCCGACCGCAAGATCGGGCACATCCTGCCGGTGGTCGAAGGTCACCGTGTCGGCGTGGACCACGGGCTGACGTTCCACCGGGAGTCGAAGCTGCGCACGGTGTTGTGGGGGTGGGTCGGTGCGCCGTTGTCGGACGGGGAGCTCGACGCGGTACGCCGTGTCCGCTGCGGACTGGAGTCCGGTGCGGAAGGAGGCCTGGGTGCGTCGATGGAGGAGCTGCTCTCCCCTGCCGAGGTGGCGGCGCTCGCCGACCGGTGTGACCGGCTCCTGGCGGACGGGGTGTTCCCCGGTCCGGAACCGGGGTTGCCGGCCGTACCCTGGCCGGTGTTCTAGTCCTGTCTTTCAGGCCCGTGCCAGACGCAGGCTGACCGCCCCGGCCAGCAGGAGTGCCCCGGCGGCGGGTATCAGTGCCCACCCGGCGAGGTCCGCGGCCGTCGTCCCGCCGCTGAGCAGGCTGCTGCCGACTGCGGCACCGACAGCCGAGCCGAGGTACATCGCCGCCATCTGGAAGGCGATGACCGGCATGGCCCGGGTGGGCCGGTCAGCGGTGAGCGCCTGCTGCAGGGTGGGGACGGTGGCCCAGCCGGCAGCTCCCCAGAGAACCGCGGCGATGATCCACACCACGGGGTTCCCGCTGGACCATGCCAGGGCGAAACCGAGGGCGAGGACCAGCGGCAGTGCGACGAGGAACGGCCGCGGACCGACATGGTCGAGGGGTCTGCCGATCAGGGCCGTAGCCCCGACGCCGCCGATGCCCCAGGCCCACACGAGGGCGAAGCCCCAGTCCTCCAGTCCGCGGGACTCCGCCATCGGCAGGAGGTAGGTGTACAGCCCCAGGCTGGCGACACCGAGGAGGAAGGCGGCGAGGACGCCGAGGGCTGTCGTCGCCGAACGCAGGACGCCGAACACCGGCGATCCACCTCCCCCGTCGAGCACCGGGAGGTCCCGGGCACGCACGGCGAGGGCCGCCGTGCTGCAGACGCCGAAGGCGACGACCAGTGCCATGGTCCACCGCCACCCGGCGGTGTCTCCGATGAGCATGCCGAGCGGGACGCCGGCGACGGTGCCCGTGGACAGTCCGAAGGTCACCATCGCCATGGCCCGGCCCCGCTCGGTCTCCTCCACCATGGCTGCCGCGGTCGCGGTGGCGACGGCGGTGAGGATGCCCGCGCCCGCTCCCGCCAGGACGCGGGACAGGAGGAACACCTCCACTCCGGGAGCCAGGGTGGTGATGAGGTTGCCGAGGTTGAACACCCCGAGGGCGATCAGCAGGGCGCGGGCGGTGCTGCCGCCGGTGAGCCGCCCGGACAGCAGCGGGCCTGCGACGGCGTAGGCGGCGGTGAAGGCGGTGACCCCGAGTCCGATCATCGCCGCGGTGGTGGACAGGGAGTCGGCGATCTGCGGCAGAACGCCTGCCAGGACGTAGGCGTCGATGCCGAGGGCGACCGCGGCGGCGGTCAACGGCCAGACCTTCCGGATCACGGCTCGACGTCCCCGTAGCCGGCGAGGACGGTGTCGACGAGCCCGGGGAACCGGGACTCCAGGTCGTCGGTCCGCAGCCGGATCATGCATTTGCGCCCTTCGGCCCGGACGTGGACCACGCCGGATTCGCGCAGCAGGCTGGTGTGGTGGGTCAGGGTGGAGCGGGGCAGGTCGGGGCCGAGGTCGATGCTGTCGACCTCTCCCCGCTCGGCGAGGATCCGCACCATGTTGAGTCGCAGGGGTTCACTGAGCGCGAACAGGACGCGGTGGATGGTGATGTCGTCGGTGTCGGGGTGTTCGTAGGTCCGGGAGGGGGACATGCGGCCTCCTTGTTTGTTCGACTATTTCCGCACGATCATAGTTCGATAATTCCCGCACGGTCAAGGCGCCGGCGACTTAGGAAGGCAATTAAAGAATCAGCCCACGGGATGATGCGCAGTCCGGCCCCGACGCCGGATACTTGGGAAGTTCAGTCCCCACCACCCCCGGAGGAATCATGCAGTACACTCTCGCCGCCGTCACCAACTCCGACGGCAGCCTGTCCAGCGCCTGGGGCATCGCCCTGGTCATCGCCCTCGCGGTCATCGGCCTGGCCATCGTCGCGTTCGTCATCACCGCACTCGTGAGCGTCGTCTCCAGCGGTGTCCTCGCCGCCGGCGGCAAGGCCGTGTGGGTGCTCCTGATCCTGGCGTTCCCGATCCTCGGCGCGGCCCTGTGGTTCATCTGGGGCCGCAACGGCGAGTTCACGAAGAACGACGTCGCCGCCACCACCCCGTAGGGCGGTCTCAGATCCGGTCCAGGAAGGTCCGGATCGTCCCGTTGTCGAACGCCGCGCGTCGCCAGGTGGGCCAGGTGTGCCCGCCGAGGATGTCGTACCGGAAGTCGATGTTGTCCATGCCCAGCCGCATAGCCTCGACCTGCAGCTGCGCCGTCATCACGAACGTCCCGGTCTCCACCGGGCCACCGACCAGATACGCCGCGACCGGGTCCTTCCCCGCCAACTCCTCCGGGTGCACGATGCCGGTGGAGACATTGACGATGGCGGGCATGGTGAGATTGCCGAGGTTGCGCATCGGGTTGTTCGCGGCACGGCTGGCCTCGGACTTCCACGGTGTGGTGCCCCTGCCACTGAGGTGGGTCGAGGTGGTGTCGATGGCGAAGCGTCCACCGGCCGACTGCGGATCGTAGACACCGCTCAACGCATACACCGAGCTGTACTGCTCGGGGTACTTCGTCGCCAGGTTCAGCGTCGCGTAGGCGCCGGCACTCAAGCCGACCACTCCCGTCGTCCCACGTCCGCCGTCCGGCACCCCGAAGGACGATTCGAGGTAGTCGGGAAGCTCGTCGGCGAGGAAGGTCTCGAACCGCGCGTCGGACGCCTCCTCGCCACCGTCCCAGTTCTGCGACCAGGTCCACGGGTCGGTCACCGGGAACACGAGGGTCTTGTCCACGTCGGTGAGCTTGTTGACTGCACCGGCCTTCTCCACCCAGCCGTTGACCTCCCCGGAATCGGCCCCGTCGAGGAAGAGCGCCACCTTCTCGTTCGCCGGAGTGAGCGACGGGCGGACGATCACGGAGAAGTCGCGCCCCATCGACGGCGACGGCACCTGGCACTCCAACGCCCCCGGGGCGTCCTGCGTCGGTGTGGTCCCCGCCCCGTTCCCGCCGGAGACCGAACCGGACGGAGAACCGGACGGCGAGGACGCCCCGTCCTCCGTCTCACGTGGCACATAGGTCACACATCCCGCCGGAACATCAGGGGCTGCTGCGACGGTGGGGACAGTGAGACCGACGAGCCCGACAGCCGCGGCAACCACGGAGGCGAGAGCGGACACGGGCAGTGAGGGGTGTACGGAGCGTCCCGTATTCAGTTTGAGCATGGAGATACAGTACCCGAGAAGAACGACCGCGAATGCCGGTTTCGCAGGTCAGGGCAGGATCTTCTCCGTCACTGACCCTGCCCCTCAAGGTAGGACTTCAACGATGACACGAAGAAGGCCCACCCGTCACTGACCCCCTGCAGCATCACGGACTCCGTTGAATCGAATCCCGCGTGCCTCAGTCTCAGTACGGTGCCCGCCACCCCGTCATCCTCGAAGGGCTCCGTCGACCAGCGCACCGTCGTCTTCTCAGCACGTGCCGCCTCGTACTCCTCGTCCGACCCGAAGAGTGGCCGGTGCATCGGCTGGATGGAGTGCCAGGTGTACTCCACGAGCTCACCCGGCACGACACTGACGACCTTCTGCCCCAGGTCCTCGAACTCCCCGGCAGCATCGGACTTCCACAGGACCGGGCCCCCTTCCCTCCAAGACGAGCTCGGCCCGGTGCCGAGCATGAACTTCTCGATGTCCGCCGGGGTGGTCAACGCGTCGAACACCCGGCGAGGGCCGACCCCGAAGATGAATGACGTGTAGGTGAAGACGGTGTCGCCCATGGCAGATGCCCTCCGGTGCTGTGGTTGGACGCGGGGCCGGGCGACCCTGCCGCCCCGAGCGTACCCCGGACCGGGCGGGAGCCCTGCCGGACGCGATGCGGCACCACCAGGACAGGCAGAGACCCCCGCACCGGAGTGCGGGGGTCTCTGTTGCCAGCGAGAATTACTCGACGATGGAGCCGGTGACCAGGTCCAGGGCCTGCTGGAGGAAGTCGGAGATAGCGGTGACGATGGTGGAGACGATGTCCAGCATGGTGATGCCTTTCGGTTGAAGTCTTGGTGTTCAGGGGCGGGGGTTCTTCCTCGCTCCTACACACAGCCTACCGGTGAGCCTGACAAAAGTGTTACGTAGGGGATACTACATACCCCCGAAATGGGGGCTTGCGCCCTGCGCCCCGCAGTACCTGCACCGGCACAACGGCAAAGCCCCCGCACCGGAGTGCGGGGGCTCGGGTCGCCAGTGCGACAGGCCGCTACTAGCCGGTGATGGAACCGGTGACCAGCTCGAGGGCGGAGCCCAGGAACTCGGAGACGGCGGTGACGATGTCAGAGATGATCGGCAGCATGATATAGCCTTTCGGTCGAAGTACTGATGGCTGCAACGCGGGGTGCCGCGCTGCGTCACAGACCCTACCGACGACCGTGACCAAATCGTTACACACGCATTTTCATACCCCCCATCCTGAGGTAATACCGGTTCAATATTGCAGGTCAGAGAGCCGCGGCCGCCACCGCGCCATGCGCCAACGAAAAGACGCGCACCCCGGGGACCGTATGACCCGGGGTGCGCGGACTTCTCTGAAAGGGTTGACCCTCATGCCGGAGGGGTCGGGTCCAGAGGCCATCACGCCCTGGACAACCCCTACAGTATCCCACCCGAACATACATGAGAAACACCATACCCCCGGGGGTATCGTCGCAGGTCACTCCCCGGTTCTCTCCCCTGCGTCTCCAGAACAGGTCAACATCCGCTGTCCGTCGCCTGGGAATCCGGCCGCACCGCCCGGAAATCCCCGCAGAACGGTTGATCTGCCCACACCACCTGCCTAGTGTCGCGACCAGAGCAACGTGCTCGGGTCGTACTTCCGACCTTCGATTCAGAAAGGGAGTTGAGATGGCAGACCAGAACAACCCCGGACAGTTCGGGAATCGCAAGGACACCGAAGAGCAGGCACACAAGGGCGGCGAGGCCAGCACCGGGAGCTTCGGCGACCGGAACGCCGCCGACCCGCACGAGGCCGGCCGGGAAGGGGCGGAAGCCCAATCCACGGCGGACAAGGCCAAGGGCGGACGACACAGCGGGAACGGCTCCTGACACCGTGTGACAGGACACGCCTTCCCGCTGCGGCCGGGGCGACACCGTGACAGCGACGGCGGTCGCCCCGGCCGTCGCCTGTTCTGTAGAATGCCCACGGAAGTCACCGACGGGACGACCCGCGCGGTAATCATCTGAGCAGGGACGACCCCGCAGAATTCCGGGTACACAGCCATGACCGGTGCATCCGACCGCCTCCGCGGCATCTTCTCCCCCTCCGTCCTCGCCCGCCTCGTCCTCGGCTGGGGCACGTTCCTGACCACCGTCGTGGCGGCGCCGTGGCTCCAGGGGACGCTCGGCACCCCGGCACTCGCCGCCGTCCTCGGCGCACTCGTCACGGTGATCGTGATCTGCGCCTTCGGCGTCGTCGAACAGGCCGAGCACCTCGCCCACCGTCTGGGTGACCCCTACGGCACGCTGGTCCTCACCCTCTCGATCGTGGTCATCGAGGTCATCCTCATCTCCGCGGTGATGCTCGGCCCGGGCGACCACACCACCATCGCCCGCGACTCGGTGATGGCCGTGTCGATGATCATCCTCACCCTGGTGATCGGGGTGGCTCTGGTCGTCGGCGGGATCCGGCACGGCGGCATGCTCCCCAACCGGACCGGCACCTCCGCCTACCTCTCGGTGCTGGTGGTGCTGACCACCGTGGCCTTCGTGATGCCCGGGCTGATCGGCGAGGACGGCCGGTACACCACCGCCCAGGAGATCCCCGTCATCGCCGTCACGGTGCTGCTCTACGCCTTCTTCCTCTACCGGCAGACCGGCGCCCAGCGTGCCGACTTCCAGGAGGTCACCGCGGACACCCCGGCCGGCACCTCGGCCACCTCCCCCGCCCGGACCGACGTCCGGGAGATCCTGGCCACCCACCGCGGGGAGATCCTGACCCGCGCGGCCGTCCTGCTGCTGACCGTCCTGCCCATCGTGCTGCTGTCACACGACATGGCGACCCTGCTCGACGACGGCCTGGCACGCGCCGGCGCCCCGGTGGCACTCTCCGGCGTGCTCATCGCGATGATCGTCTTCCTCCCCGAGACGCTCACCACCGTCCGCGCCGCCCTCCAGGGCGAGATCCAGCGGGTCAGCAACCTCTGCCACGGGGCCCTGGTCTCCACGGTGGGGCTGACGATCCCGGCGGTGCTGACCATCGGCATGCTCACCGGCCAGGAGGTCGAGCTCTTCGAGTCCCCCACGAACCTGGCGTTCCTCGCGGTCACCCTCATGCTGTCCGTGACCACCTTCACCGGACGACGGGTCACGGCACTCCACGGCGCTGCGCACCTGATGGTGTTCCTCGTCTTCTGCCTGTCGATCTTCAGCTGACAACACTGGTACCTGCGACGCCGGACGGCGCCCACATCGCCCGGGAGGGTGACGTGGGCGCCGTCCGGCGCGCCGCATGCGCAGTCGAGGGAGCGGCTACTCCGCCGACAGCTCGATGGCGGAGGAACCTGCCTCCAGTGCGGAGGACCCGACCCCGATAGAGTCGCGGACGGTACCGACGATGTTGCCGGCGAGACCGGCCCAGTCACCTTCGATGGCGGAGGTGACGATTCCGGCGATGGACTTGGCGAGTTCGGTGAGTGCGTCGAACATGTACTTCTCCTTGAGTGAGGTCAAAAGAAACTGCCTGACGACCGGGGGCCGGCCGCTACCTCAGGACCTTAAACCGGTCACGTGGCGCTGAAGCGAAATGTGCCACGCACCACATCAGCGTCGGTGAAGCCCCCATTACCGCCGCTACTCACCGCGGATGCGACGAATATGCTAAGCCCTGACCCGTCGCCTAGGATGTTGCCGTACTACCCCTGAAGAACTGAATACCAGACCACCCAGAGACACGGGGTGTCCCGGCGCGCGACTGCTGCGCAGCACCGGGGCTGAGATCACACCCGCTGAACCTGACCTCATTCACATGAGCGGAGGAATGTCCCATGCCGCCCACACCGGCGGTGGCGGTCGACCACGTCGACGTCGCCTACCCGAAGTCCCCTGCCGTCCTGAAGGACGTCCACCTCACCGTGCCCGCCGGCGAACATGTCGCCGTCATCGGCCGTTCCGGGTGCGGGAAGTCCACCCTGCTGCACCTCATCGGCGGTCTCCTGGCGCCGACGCGCGGCAGCGTCGCCGTCCTCGGTGACTCCGACGACCGTTCCCGGCTCACCCACTGTGCCCTGATGCCGCAGGGTGACAGTCTGCTGCCCTGGTTCAGTGTGCGCGACAATGTCGCCCTGCCTCTGCGCAACACCGGGGTGGGACGGCGTGCGGCGCGTGCCCGGGCCACCGAGGCGCTGGCGTGGTGCGGGCTGGAGCACCACAGCCGTCAACGTCCCGACCGGCTCAGCGGCGGAATGCGTCAGCGGGCCGCCCTGGCCCGGGCGCTGTTGGCCGACAAACCCGTCCTCCTCGCCGACGAGCCCCTGGGGGCGTTGGACGCGATCACCCGCGCGGAGATCCAGGACTGGTTGCACGGTGTGCTGGAGGGCGGTTCCGCGACCACGATGGTCATGGTGACCCACGACGTGGACGAGGCCCTCCTGCTCTCCCACCGGGTGGTCCTGCTGGCGGACGGGCAGGTGCGGCGGACCTGGCCAGGCTGGTTCGCCCGCCGTGGGGGCCGGCCCCGGGAGGACGTGCTGGCCGAGCCGGGGTTCGCCGCGGCACGCTCGGCACTGCTGCGTGAACTCGCCGGAGGTGGCCGGTGAGCTCCCGTATCCCCGGCACCGTGGTGCCGCCCCTTGTCACCGTGGTCCTCATTGCCCTGGCCTGGGTGTTCGTCAGTTCAGGAGGGCGGGTCGAGGACTATGTCCTGCCGTCCCCCGGGTCCGTCGTCGACGCCCTGCGGGACAACTGGTCGGCGCGTCTGGCCTCCGCCACCTGGCTCACCCTGGGCGAGACTCTGCTGGGAGTCCTGTGCGGGGTGGGCCTCGCACTGGCCGTCACCGTGGCGGCGGGCTACGTGCCGTTGCTGGGCCGGGCGGTCGCGCCGCTGCTGGTGGCCTCGCAGGCGGTGCCCACCGTGGTGCTCGGCCCGATCCTCACGATCGCCCTGGGTTACGGGATGCTGCCGAAGGTCATCGTGGTGGCCCTGGTGTGCTTCTTCCCGGTGGCGATCACCATGCTCGCGGCCGCCCGCGGTGTGGACCGGCGCCTGGTGGACACGATGCGCAGCCTGCACGGCACGCGCCACTCGGTGTTCTGGCGGTTGCGCTTCCCCTCCGCCCTGCCCGCCGGGTTCGCCGGCTTGCGTGTCGCGGTGACCTACGCCCCTGTCGCGGCGGTGTTCTCGGAGTACACCGGCTCCACCGACGGGGTGGGGTACCTCCTGCTCCAGGCGATCCCACGGCTGCAGACGGACTTCGTGTTCGCCCTGGTGGTGGTACTCACCGTGATGTCGGCCTCCCTGCTGATCCTCGCCACCGCGGCGGAACGGCTCTGCTGCCCGTGGTTGTCCTCGTCCCGTACCAGCTCCCGTACCGGCCCCACTTCACAGAAAGGTTCCCGATGACCCCACCGACACTGCCGACACTGCTGACCCGCACCGCCGCGGTTCTCGTCACCCTCGCCACCACCGTCGCCCTCGCCGGCTGCGGCAGCACGGACGACGACGATGGCCGCCATACCCGTGTCCTGCTGGACTGGAACCCCAACCCCGACC
>NZ_JALAGY010000045.1 GCF_022712195.1 Corynebacterium sp.
GCCAACCTCACCCCGCTGCTGATGCTCGACATGTGGGAGCACGCCTTCTACCTGCAGTACAAGAACGTCAAGGCCGACTACGTCAAGGCCGTGTGGAACGTGTTCAACTGGGACGACGTCGCCGAGCGCTACGCCGCAGCCAAGGCCTAGTCCCCCAGCCCACGGCCCAGTCCACGGCCCGGTTCCCCGCAGTACACGGACAACCCCGTCACCGGCACACCCGGGGCGGGGTTGTCCTGCGCGGGTAGACTGACCCGGGTGAGCAGGAAGAAGAACAGCAGGAACCGTACCGGCGGCACCCCGGCCACTCTGGCCCTGGAGGCCGCCGGCACCCCGTTCACCGTCCACACCTTCGAGCACACCCCCGGGGTCACGGACTTCGGTGCGGAGGCCGCCGCGGCACTGGGCGACGTGGAGACCGGACGCATCTGCAAGACACTGCTGGTCACCCTCGACGGCGGCCGCCACGGCGGGAGCATGGCCGTCGCCGTCGTCCCGGTGACGCAGTCCCTCGACCTGAAGGCCGTCGCCGCCGCCTTCGGGGCGAAGAAGGCGGCGATGGCGGCCCCCGCCGACGCGGAACGCTCCACAGGCTACGTCGTGGGCGGCATCAGCCCCCTCGGGCAGAAGAAACCCCTGCCCACCGTCATCGACGCCGGGGTGCGTGACCACCCCACCGTCTTCGTCTCCGGCGGGCGCCGGGGCCTCGACATCGAGATCGCCCCCGGGGACCTCGTCGACGTGCTCGGGGCGCACGTCGCCCCGGTCGGACGCTAGCCGCAGGTCACCCCGGTGGCGTGGACCGGGCAGTAGCCGTCGGGGTTCTTGTCGAGGTACTGCTGGTGCTCGTCCTCCGCGAGGTAGTACTCCCCCGCCGGGGTCTCCGACAGCAGGGCCACCTCCGTGGTGATCTCCCCGTACCCCGCCTCCGCGAGCCGCCGGCCGTAGGCCTCCACCTCCGCCAGGGCGATGTCGCGCTGCTCCGGAGAGGTCGCGTAGATCACCGAACGGTACTGCGACCCAAGGTCGTTGCCCTGCCGGTCCCCCTGGGTGGGGTCGTGGTTCTCCAGCCCGGTACGGATCACGGTGCGCACGTCTACACGCTCCGGGTCGAAGACCACGTCCACCACCTCGGAGTGCCCCGTCCGGCCGGTGCAGACCTCACGGTAGGTCGGGTTCTGGGTGAAGCCGCCGGCGTAGCCCACCGAGGTCGACTCCACACCCTCCAACTGCCAGAAGAGCTTCTCCGCACCCCAGAAACACCCCAGGCCGATGACCAGGTGCTCCTGTCCCTCCTTCCACGGCCCGGTGACCGGTGTCCCGAGGACCGTGTGGGGGCGGGGGTTCTCCAGCACGGGGTGCCGCCCCCCGGAGAGGGCGGTGTCGGCGGTCGGCCGCTCCGCGCGGAACGGTCCGTCCGACTGTGCTGCGTTCATGGCGAGAATACGGTCGAGGAAGTTCATACACTGTCCAACGGTTGAGAGAGCGCAGGGATTCCCGGCGCGCCCCGCCGCAGCCAGTTCCGGACGGCGGCGGTGGCGAAGCAGTCGTCGGCGTTGTAGCGCTCCAGTGTGCGTTGCGCCGCACCGTCCCCGCCGACGGCGACCTCGAACAGGTCCACTGCGACGCGGCCATCGACGTCCTCCTGGCTGAAGGTGAAACCGGCGAGGGGGGCGACGGACTTCAGCCCCAGCGAGGAGTTCGCTGCGACGGCGGCGCGCACCAGGTCGAAGACGTCCACCCACTCCTCGGAGGCGAGGAAGTCGTTGACCTCGTCCAGGGTGGGCATCACCGCCTCCCTGCCGTCGGGCAACGGGTACCGCGCCCCGCCGAAGCGTCCGGCGTAGTGGCGCAGCCAGTGGTTCTCCCCCTGCCGGGAGTAGCAGTACACCCGGCACACCCGGCCCTCGTCGGCCGCCGCGGCGCGCCGTGCCGACAGCCACGTCCAGAAGGACGCTACATGGCGTCCCTCGTCACCGGACCGTCCGAAGTCGGCGAAGGAGCGGTAGACCGACCCGTCGAACGTGCCCCACAGGAACGTCCCCCGGTCAGGGTGCGCCTCCATGTCCACGTCGATCTCCACGGCGTCCGCGAGCTCGTCGGCCATCGGCTCCTCGCCGTCCAGCAGGCGCCCGGGCATCCGGAAGGTGTGGCCGCACCACAGGTCGGTCCGCACGATCCACCGTCGCAACGGCCGCCGCAGGTAGCCCACCCCGGCCAGCCACGCGGTCGCCAACGCCGAGGTCTCCCCCCTCCCCGCCGAGGCGAGCTCGGCGAGGGTCCCGATGCCCTCGTCCCGCCACCGGGCGGCCCGGTCACCGGGCAGCATCAGGCTGAGGTCGCCGTTGCGCAGCAGCCGGGCGCGGCAGTGGTTGTGGAACTCGCAGGTACCGCACTCCCGCACCCGCGTGGGCTCGGCCGGGACCGGCGCCTCCAGGGCCCGGACGAGCCCAGGCACCACACGCTCGGCGGGGATGACGAGACACTGCGAGAGGTCTGCGCCGATGAAACCGACGTCGCCTGAACCCAACCCCATTACCTCCAGCAGGACATGGGCGACGGCGACCTTCTGGGAGTCCACCGGGGTACTGCGGTGCTTGAGCCCCACCGGCAGGGGCCGGGCCAGACCCAACGCCGCGACATCGACCACCCGGACCCCGGTGTTCCGGGGCCTCCCCGCCGTCCCCGCTGTGCCCGCCGTACTCGCTGTCCTCGCGGCGACCGTGTGGGAGGTCACCGTGACGGGCATGTAGGTCATGCCCGTGGTGGGGCCGGCGCCGTCGTCCGTGCGGACGAGCAGGTCGACGTCACAGGCCAGGGCCCCGTCCGCCAGACGGCCGCCGACGATGAGCCGGGTGCCGGCGGCGAGCGCCTCCAACGTCTGTTCCTCGGCGGTGCCGTCGTCCTCCACGTCGACACGGGTGGGGACGAGGCGCTCACCGAACCGGGACGTCCGGGGCAGCGCCGCAGCCACCGCCTGACGCCGCAACCGGGCGCGGCACCTGCCCGTGGCCCTGTCCACCACGGCCTCCGGCGTGACCTCCGCCGAGACCCGGCCGGAAGACAGTGCGCGTGTGAGCACCCGACGGTACCGGCAACCGGTCAGGTCCGCCGGGGTGACCGGGACCGGAGCCCCCGTCGCATCAGTGCCCTCATACTCCCACATACGCCCACATACTATTGAGTAGACTGGCACGGAGAAAACGGCCGGCGATGACCGGCATTGAGTGGCACGACGACAGGTACGGGAGAACACAGGTCATGGGAATCCTCAGTTCGGCACGACGGCGGCGGCACGAGAAAAGGGCGAGCTACAAGGCCGCGAAGGTCCAGGCCCGGACCGAAGCACGCGAGACCGCCAAACTGGACCGGAGGAAGGAGGAGTACCTGCAGAAGATGGCCCGCAAGGTCCGCAAGCAGGAGGCCCGTGACCTGAAGGAACAGCGTAAGCACGACGCGAAACTCGCTGAGGCGACCGTCCAGCAGCTCAAGGCCGGACGCTTCAACTCCAGGAATGTACTGCGCTACACCGGTGCCCTCCGGGTCCTGCTACCGGTCGCGATTCCGCTGGCCTACCGGGTACTCACCCAGCTGTCCCAGCGGGGTACCGGACGCGGCACCACCGCCGAATTCTCCAATTTCGTCGGCGTCGGGGCACCGCAGCGTGCACGGATCGCCGACATGCGCACCCGTCTCGAGCGCGGCAACGTCCCCGCCGGATTCGCGAAGGACGCGAATGCCCGCCTCGACGAGCTGGAGAATTCTCTCGACAATGCCTCAGGAATGTCGGACTCACAGACCAGTAACCTCACGTCCAGCGTTTCCACAGAACTCGACCTGCTCGACCGACAGTTCAACGAAAAGGTCTGAGCATTTCCCTAATCAGGAGATGACAATAGGCGATCGCCTCCGCTACACTTCCGGATAACGGCATGTACCGATGCCATAATTTCACTATCGAAAAGTGTAATCGCCCGGAAGGAAGCATCCGACACCATGGCACGCAAAGAAGTCACCCAGTTCTTCGACGATCTCGACAACACACCTCTCACCGCAGATGAGGTGAACGTGGTCGAATTCAGCTACAAGGGTTCCACCTACGTCCTGGACCTGTCCGAGGAGAACGCCCAGAAGTTCGCGGACACCATCGAGCCGTATATCGCCGCCGGCACGAAGGTGACACGCACCCGTGGCCGGGGCCGCCCCGCCGGCAACTCCGGAAAGTCCGATTCCGGCCGTAACCGCCGAATCCGCCAGTGGGCACGCGACAACGACCTCCCGGTCTCCAGCCGTGGCCAGATCGCCCGAGAGGTGATCGAGGCCTACGAGGCCGCCAACCCGGCCGACCGCTGAATCACCCTCTGACCCCCGCCCCTCCCCGTCGACGGTGCTCACCGCCGGGGGACGCGGTCACCACGACCGGACGGGCGGAATACGGGGAGTGACAACGGGGAGGACGAGAAACCACCTGCGACGGCTCTGCCGTCGCAGGTTCTTTTGTCCGCCCTACCTGCACATGGCCTGCACCTGACCTGCAGCTGACACAAACACGCCCCCTGAATCACCCCTCCGCCACGTGCTTACCCCGGGAAACACAGTATCCTCGACACGTGGAGTTCATCGAGTACCCGGTATCCGCAGTGATGAAGCTGTGGCACATGGCGTTGACCGCCGTGGGTGTCTCCGACACCACCGCATGGACCGCGTCGATCGCACTGCTGGTGCTGACGGTCCGTCTTTTTCTCGTGCCTTTCGCCTACCGCGCCTACCGTTCCACCCGCATTCTCGTGAACTTGCGTCCGGCACTAGCCGCACTGGACGAGGAATACCGGGACCGTCTCAGCCAGCCGGAGCGAAAAGAACTGCTGAAGAAACGACGCGAGCTCCAACTCTCCAACGGCTACCGTATGCGGGACGGCTGTGTCCCCGCGCTGATTCAGATCCCCTTCTTCATCGGCCTGTACCGTATTCTCCTCCAGGTTGCGCGCCCGTCCGACCTCGAGGCGACGTCCCACGCCGGTATCGGGGCACTCAGTGGCGAGGACGTCTCCCATTTCCTCGGTGCGGACATCCTCGGCGTCCCCCTCGCCGCATACTCCACGATGTCCGATGAACAGTTCAGTTTCCTGGGCACCACCGACAGCGAGGTCTTCACTTTCGCACTGCCGCTGTGCATCACCGCCGCCGTATTCACCACACTGAACATGGCGTACTCCATCTACCGCAACTGGATGACGCTCGACGAGAACAACGGCACCGCCCGTGCCACGTTCAAGATGCTGTTCTTCCTAGCGCCGGTGGCGATTCTCGTTCCGATCGTCTTCGGGCTGGCGGGGCCGGCTCCGGCCGCCATCATGTGCTACTGGGTGATGAACAACCTGTGGACGATGACGCAGAACATCGGACTGCACCTCGTCCTCGACCGACAGGTCCCCTATTCCGAGGAGTTCCGTCGGCACCGCGCAGAGGTCGGCGCCGCACGCAGGCAACGGCGCCGGGAGGTCAAACAGGCGGAGAAGGACTTCCAGGAGCGCTCGCGGGCACGCACCGCCCGTATCAGGGAACTGGAGGCCACGCTGCGCCAGTCGTCACTGGAGACAGTGCGCACGGAGGCCGCCGTGGAACGCGACAGGCTGACGGCGGAGGAGGCCTCGGACCGGGAGGCCACCGACCGTGTCGTCAAGCGCGAGAAACTCGAGCGGGCGGAACGTCGCGCCCGCCAGCGCGCACTGCAACGTCAGGCGATGGAGGAGAAGAGGACGGCGAAGAGGAAGGCGAAGAACCGCGAGGATGCGGACACCGGGGCGCCGGGACAGGCGGAGGTCCCGGCGGCGCCCTCCACAGCGGATGAAGCGCCTCGCCCGTCCGCGGCTGCTGAGCCTTCCGAGGCACCTGCGCCGTCGCGGACGGGAGGTGGCAGGCACCGAATGCCAGACGCCGACGACGAGACGTCCCGCCGCCCCTACCGGGGACGCCACCGGCTCGAGAACTGACACCCGAGCGGACGCCGGTGCCCCTCGACTCAGATGGAGTACATCATCGGGGCCGTGTAGAGCAGCTGCTTGGCGAGCTCCCGCGCCGTCTCGAGAGGAGTGACCGTACGGTTCATCTTCGCACCGGCGATACCACCGTCGAGGAAGACCATCAGCTGGTCGGCGAGGGTGCGTGAGGCGTACCCGAACTTCTCGGTGAGCAGGTCAGCCATGGTGTCACGACACCAGCGGCGGTGCTCGAGAGCGGCGGCACGGATGCGGTGCTCGCTGTCGGTGTCCGGGCGGGGGTACTCACTCGCCGCATTCTGGAAGTGCGACCCCCGGTAGTTCTCCCCCGGTTGTTCGGCGATGCACATGTCGAAGAACGCGAGGATGCGGTCCTCCGGCTTCGGCCGGTCCTCGCACATCTTCTCCCAGCGGTCACGCCAGTCCTTGTCCAGCTCCTCGAGGTAGGACACCACGAGGTTGTCCTTCGAACCGAACAGGGAGTAGAGACTGGCCTTGGCCACGTCGGCGTCCCTGAGGATGCGGTCGATCCCGATGACCCGGATGCCTTCGGTGGTGAAGAGGTGCGTCGCGCTGCCCAGGAGCCGCTGCCGCGGTCCCGGACGGTTGCGCCGGCGTGACGTGGACGGGCCCTTCGTCGTCTTCTTCGCCTTGGACGGGGACACACCACTGCCGTCGGTCGTCGTGGAACCGGTGCCGGCCATGTCGTCCCTCCATATGTGCGGGGTAGTTCTGTCGGCGGGCCGTACCCGCCGTTCCTGCCGTATTTTACACAAGCCGGTGCCACCCCCGACAGACTGTGCCGGGGGTGGCACCGGCGGTGCCGGACGTGCGACTACTCCGCCGTCGGACGCACGACCATCATCGGGCACGGCGCGTACTGCAGCAGCGCCCGGGAGGTGGACCCGAGCAGCATCCCGCGGAATCCGCCACGACCGTGGGAGCCGAGGACGAGCAGCTGGGCGTCGTCGGCGTTGTCCTTCAGGACCTGGATGGGGCGGTCGCGGTCGACGACCTCCTCCACCTGGACGTCCGGGTACTTCTCCCGCATCGGGGCGAGCTCGTCCTGGAGGATCTTGCGCTCCTGTGCGGACATCGCGTCCAGTTGGCTCTGCACGGCCGCGAGGCCGACGAGACTGGTCTGGACCTGCGCGTCCGCCCAGCTGTGGACTGCGCGCAGCGTCGCGCCGCGGGAGTCCGCCTCGCGGAAGGCGTACTCCAGGGCCTTTCGGGAAACGTCCGAACCGTCCACACCGACGACCACCGGACCGTACTTGTTCACCGGGGTGACGTCATTGTCCTTCCGGACGACGACCACCGGGCAGGACGCGTGGGAGACGACCGCGGAGGACACGGAGCCGAGCACCAGCCCGGAAAGACCGCCGAGCCCGCGGGAGCCCATGACGACGATGTCGGCCTCCTCCGACAGCTGCAGGAGCAGGTCGATGGGGGTGGACTCGGCGATGTAGTAGCTGACCTCGATGTTCTCGTCAAAATCGCGGACAGCTTCCCGGGCCTCGTTGATCTTGGCCATCGCCTCCTCTTCGAGCTGGTCGTAGAGCTCCTGAGGGGGAACCATGCCGTCGGCGTACATGAACTGGGGCATGGTGTAGGCCGTGACGAGCTTCAGCGGGGCATTCCGCTTGGATGCCGCATTCGCTGCCCAGGCGACGGCGGCGGCGCCTGCGTCTGAGCCGTCGACTGCGACGACGATTTCATTGGTGGCCTTGGCGTCCGACATCTCGGAACCCCTTTCAGGTAGGTGGCTTCCCTCTGCACCTCCATTATCCCCCGGACGGAGGTTCACTGCAGAAAACCTCCCATTCAGGGGTAGCCCCGCCGTTCCGGGTGGTCCCACCGGGGGTGGGTATACTCAACCGACGACGAGAGAAGCCGATCAGGGCTTCGGCGCCCCCGGGGCGTTGCTCGGGAAGAGGAACTCGTAGACGGACTCCACCGCCCGGAGAACAACCTGGCCGAGGGATGTCTGAAGGAAGTCGATGATCTGTGAGATATCCATGGACAGGAGCATAGCCTGCGAAATCCACCCCTCCCAATAGTCGACGGGCTCAACCCGTCGCGTGTCCGGGTCGACGCCCGGGCCACCGCGATGGAGGTCGTGCAGCGTCTCATCGCCACACAACAACACCATGACCCGGCGGACGACCTGGCGGCGGTCCTGCAGCGTTTCTCCGACGGTGCCGTACGTCTGGACGACGGTCATGTCCTCACTCCCGGGGAACCGGTCGACGCGGGTGAGTTCATCTGGTTCTACAGACGGCCCGCACCGGAGCGCCCGGTTCCCGGGGAGCTCCGGGAACTGTACCGGGACGACCGCCTGTTGGTCGTCGACAAGCCGTCGTTCATGTCGACGCTGCCCCGGGGGCAGCACATCACGGAGACGGCGGTGGTCCGCGCACGTCGCCAGTTCGGGATCAGTTCGCTGTCTCCGGCTCACCGGCTGGACCGACTGACCCGCGGTGTGCTCCTCTTCACCACGCGACAGGATGTCCGTGGGGCGTACCAGCGACTCTTCGAGAGCCGGAGCGTTCGCAAGACCTACGAGGCCGTCACGCCGCTTCCGGAGGGCTGGGCGGACAGGCTGGACCCGGAGCGGTCGTCACCGGAGGGCACAACGCTGCTTCCGGTACCGGAAGGTGCGTTGTCGGCGGGTAGTTCCTCAGTTGACCTGCCCATTCCGACGGCGGATGAGCCGTGGGTGCTGCGGCACCACATGGTGAAGTTGCGCGGTCGCATGGCGACGTATCTGACGGGTGGGGAGCCGAACGCGGAGACGCGGGTGACCGGTGTGCGGATGGCGGGCACCGGGGACCGGCGTCGTGTGGTGTGGACCCTGGAGCCGCACAGTGGTCGCACTCATCAGCTCCGGGTGAACATGAGGTTGTTCGGCACCCCCATCACCGCAGATCCGCTCTACGGCCGGCTCTCAGATGCTGCGCTGTGGGACGTCGATGCTGAGCTTCCCTTCGTCCCCGCGGTCGCCGACGAAGACTTCACGCGGCCGATGGGGCTCACGGCGGTGGCCATGTCTTTTATTGACCCGATCAGCGCAGAGCCCAGGACGTTCCGCAGTACGTATACCGCACACGACCTCTGACGGCCGGTCACGAACCGTGACCGGCCGTGGGGGCGGGGTGGGCCACGGTGGTAGTGAC
>NZ_JALAGY010000046.1 GCF_022712195.1 Corynebacterium sp.
GCATGTACATCGTCCAGCCGAAGTCAGCGGCACCACCCGGTGTCATGAACCCGGACAGCATGATGATGCCGCCCCACGTCGTCAGCCAGAAGCCCAGGGCGTTCAGGCGGGGGAAGGCCACGTCCGGTGCGCCGATCTGCAGCGGCATGACGTAGTTCGCGAAACCGAACACCAGGGGGCTGCCGAACAGCAGCAGCATGATCGTGCCGTGCATGGTGAACAGCTGGTTGAACTGTTCATTCGACAGGAACTGCAGACCCGGGTGGAAGAGCTCCACGCGGATCAGCAGGGCCATCAGTCCACCGATGAAGAAGAACGTGAAGGCCATCACGAGGTACATGATGCCGAGCTGCTTGTGGTCGGTGGTGGTCAGCATCGTCCATGCGTGACCTCCCTTGAGGGAGCGCCCACCATGGGGCCGGCTCTCCGGCCGGAGGTGAGGGGTGTTTTTCTCGGGTGGGGCAACGGCAGTCAACGGTCCATACCTCCTGAAGCGTCGGTGGCGGACTCTTGCCCGGTCGTCGGCCGGTTCCGTCACACGGTGTCGGTAGACCGACTATAGGATCGGACCGTTTCAGCTGGTGAGAGCGATGAGGTTATGGGGTAATCACTTCTTCTTATGTGACCACGGCGACACGGTGGTGAGGTACTTCGCCAGCGTGTCCAGGTACACCGCGCTCGCCGCACCCGGGTCCCACACCAGTTCGTAGAACATCTCCACCAGCGTCCCGTCCTCGCGGACGATGCGGCGCGACGCCATTCCGTCCCGGACGTGCCGCTCCGGCAGGATCACCGACCCCATCCCCTTGTCCGCCCACCCGGGCAGGGCGCTGCAGTGGGTGACCTCCATCTCCGAGCGCTTCATCTGGTGCCCCGCCTCGGCGAACATGTCGGAGACCATGCGGGTGATTCCGCAGCCGTGACGGCACAGGATCAGCTCGCGCTCGGCGAGTTCGTCCACGCTGATCGTCGCCGGGGTGTCGTCGTCCATCGGCTCGACCAGCACGAGGTAGTCGGAGTCGATCAGCCGGTGGGTGTACCCCGGCAGCGAACCGAGGGCGGGGACGAGGACCATGTCCAGGCTGCCGGCCTGCAGGAACTCCTCCAACGGCTCCAGTTCCGCCTCCAGGAGCATCAGGTCGTGGCCGGTGGCCAGGGCGTTCGGCCCGTGGACGGCGTCCTTGAGCTGCCCGACGATGGACTTGTCGATCTTCGGGGAGACCCCCACCCGCACGGTGCCGAAACGGCTGGAGGCGAAGGACTCCGCCTCGGTCTCCATGCGGGTCACGTCGGTGATGATCTGCTTGATGCGGGGGAGCACCGCGGTGCCGAACGCCGTCGGGGAGGTGCCCCGGGGGTTGCGGAGGAAGATCCGTCCGCCCAGGTGCTCCTCGAGCTTCGCGATGCTGATGGACAGTGCCGGTTGGGTGACCCCGAAGCGACGCGCGGCTGAGCTGAACGATCCCGTGTCCGCCACCGCGTCGGCGTAGCGCAGGGATTCGAGAGTGAGTCTGGCATTCATGATGCTTTTATCCTATGCCCGCTGAACTGCACCATAAAACATTGTCCATAAACATGACTGATGGATGCATAACCGACGACGGTGACGCCGGTCTCACTTCCCGGGGCACCGTTCCGCGGCCCACGCCACCGGCCGTCAGGCCTGGTCGGTCGGGCGGATCATGATGGTGTCGACGTCCATGTGCGCCGGGCGGCCCGCCACCCAGCGGACGGTCTCGGCGATGTCCTGCGCGGTGAGGTTCAGGACGCCGTCGTACACCTCCCGTGCCCGCTCGGCGTCGCCCTTGAACCGGTTGAGACTGAAGTCGGTGGCCACCCGGCCGGGGTCGATCTGGCACACCCGCACGCCCTTCTCCGCGAACTCCATGCGCATCACGTCGGTCAGGGCGGTCTCCCCGAACTTCGCGGCGTTGTACCCCGCCCCGCCGCGGTAGGCGCCCCGGCCGGCGATGGACACGATGTTGACCACCTGCGGCGCGTCCGTCCGGGTCAGCTCGCCGAACAGCGCCTGGGTGACCTGGAGGGTGCCGATGACGTTCGCCTCGTACATCCACCGCCAGTCCTCGACGTCCCCGTCGAGCACGGGGTCCAGGCCCCGTGCCCCGCCGGCGTTGTTGACCAGCAGGTCCAGCCCGCCCAGTCCGTGGACCGTCTCGGCGAGTGCGTCGACGCTTCCCCGGTCGGTGACGTCGACCTCCACCACGTGGGCGGCGGCCTCCGGGGCGTCGCGGGCGATGCGCTCGGCGACCTCGCGGAGTTTCTCCGGGCGACGTGCGGCGAGGACGACGTCCCACCCGTCGGCGGCCAGGGCGACGGCGGTGGCCTCGCCGATTCCGGCGGACGCCCCGGTGACGACGGCGAGGCGGCGTGCTGAACTGTCGGTGTTGTTTGTCATACGCCCGAGACTAGCGCTTCCCGTGACATAGAATCAGTGGTTATGAAGCTGCCGAGCATACTCAACGCCCGCGTCACCCGAGCCCAGATCGACCACCCCGTGGTCGCCGCGAAGGTGATCCGGAAGCTCACCGGGTCCAGCGGGAAGAAGAGCTCCTCCTCTGCCTCCCCGGCCGCCCCCGCCGGCGCGGCGGCCCCCGCGC
>NZ_JALAGY010000047.1 GCF_022712195.1 Corynebacterium sp.
GGCCAGCGGCCCGCACCCCGTCGGCTGCACCTGTCCGCGATCTACCTGGGCGGATTCATCGGGCCCTTCGCCGCACAGTCCGTGGCCGTCGTCCTGCCGGACGTGGCGGAGACCTTCTCCGTCACCCTGGAGCAGTCCGCGGTCGCGATGCTGGTCTACCTGCTCCCCTTCGCCACGATGATGCTGGTCTCCACCCACGTGGTGCGGGGACTCCGCCCCCGCACCACCATCCGCTGCGCCTACGCGGTGACCTGCGCCGGTGCGCTGACCTGCATGCTCACCACCTCCTGGGCCGTCTTCCTCACCGGCTTCCTGGTGATGGGCCTGGCCAACGCCTTCACCCTGCCTGTCCTGCAGCTCGTCCTGAAGACCTGCGTCCCGGCGGCGCGGTTCGGATCCGCGATGGGCACCTACGTGGCCATGCAGTCCCTGGGCCTGCTGTCCGCGCCCCTGGTGTCCGGGGTGGCGTCGACGGTGGACTGGCAGCTGGTGTACACCGTGGTCCTGGCCGCGGCCCTGTGGATCCTCGTCGTCGGCGTACCCGACGTCCCACCCCCGGCACGGACCGCCGGCGCGACCGGACGGGTCCGGTGGACACCCACCCTGATCCACACCGCGACGAGCGCGGTCATCGGATTCGGCCTCTTCGGGCTCTCCGCGGTGACGTCCGTACACCTGGAGAGCGACTTCGGCCTCGACGCCGTCGGACGCGGACTGGTGGTGATGTGCGGCGGCCTGGCAGCCTTCCTCTTCGCCGGCACACTCGGCAGACTCGCCGACAGGGTCGGGCCGACCCGCGTCCTGCTCGGCAGCCTGACCGTGGCCGTGGTGGTGCTGGCCCTGACACCGGTGGTCCCCGCCCCCTGGGCCGTCGCGGTGTGCTGGGCCCTCGCGGTCCTCAGCGCACAGGGGATCCAGCTGAGCATCAACCTGCTGGTCCTGCGCGCGCCCCGGGGCACGTCCCTGTTGTCCACGGTCCAGGCGTTCCGGTTCTACGGTTCGTCCGTGACCCCGATGGTGCTCTTCCCCGTCTACGGCTGGTCGGCGACCTGGGCCTTCTGGATCCCCGCCGCGGCGACGGCGGCCGTGCTGGTCCTCCAGTGCCTCCTGGCGACCCAGGGGGCGCGGCGCGGGTTCCGGGATCGCACGTAGGCTGTGGGTACACCACGCCAGGAGGCACACCATGGGCCAGCTGATCTACTCGATGATCGTGTCGGCGGACGGTTTCGTCGCCGACAGGGACGGACGCTTCGACTGGGCGGTGCCGGACGAGGAAGTGCTCTCCGTCATCAACGCCGACACCGCGAACGTCCGCACCTACCTGTACGGCCGCCGCATGTACGAGATGATGCACGTCTGGGAGACCGATCCCGCGGCAGCCGCGCAGTCGGAGGAGTCCGCCGTGTGGGCGAGGATCTGGTGCGAGGCGGAGAAGGTCGTCTACTCCACCACCCTGCCTGAGGTGTGGACCGGGAACACCACCCTGGAACGCGAGTTCCGGGCCTCTGACGTGCAGCGGCTGAAGGTCGCCGAGGGTGACCTCACGGTCGACGGCCCCACCCTCGCCGCCGAGGCGCTGCGGCTCGGGCTGGTCGACCAGATCCACATGCTGGTGTGCCCCGTCACCGTCGGCGGCGGGCTGCGGTTCCTCCCCGACCTGGCCCTGGCCCTGTCCCTGCGCTCGTCGAGGAGCTTCGGCAACGGGATGGTGCAGCTCAAGTACGACGTGGACAACGCAGCTGACGGGAGGTCCGGTGACTGATCCCGTCCGCCTGTTCATCGACCACCTCGACGAGTCCCCCACCCTGATGACACTGGCCACGGTGGACGGCGACGGCTGTCCGCGCACCCGGACCGTGAACGTCAACGGGGTCCGGGAGGACGGTGCCGTGCTGTTCCACACCGACACCCGCTCACAGAAGGTCCGTGACATCGAGGCTGACGGCAGGGCGTCCCTGACCGTGCTGACCGGGGACGCCTCCCGCCAGGTCACGGTGGTCGGCGACACTGTCCGGGTGGACGGGGAGACCGAGCGGGCCGTCTACGCCGGCCAACCCCGCTACCTGCAGCTGCTCGCCTGGCTGAACGACAGCGGTCTCGCCCGGGAACCCCGGGAGGAACGGCGCCGACGGTGGGCGGAGTTCGACCGGGCGAACCCTGGCCTGGCCGGGCAGGACCCGCCTGCGACGTGGGCGGTCTTCGCCGTGGTCCCCCGCGAGTACCTGTTCTGGGAGGGTGACGACGAGGGGCCGTCACGCCGGGTGAGGTACACCCGTACCAGTGACGGATGGGACACGGAGATCCTTCCCGGCTGACCGGGGTGCGACAATGGTGCCCATGCCTTCCGTGTCTCCCACCCCGTCCAGAATCACCGTCATCGGCGCCGGGGTCATCGGCCTGTCCTGCGCCCACGATCTCGCGAACGCAGGCCACGAGGTCACCGTCGTCGCCGACCACGGCCCAGGCGACACGGTCTCCGCCCTGGCCGGCGCCCTGTGGTTCCCGTACCGGGCGGAAGGCGCGGACGAGGTGCTCGAGCGGTCACTGCGTCGCTTCATGGAGCTGGCCTCGTTGGCCGACAGCGTTGGTACAGACGATCCAGACGGTGAGGTGGACGACTTCACCGATGACGTGCCACCGGTGCGGATGCGCACGGGGGTGCTCCACGAACGTCTCGTCCCGCCGGACCGCTCGTGGGTGGCTCCGGTGGTGAAGGTGCTCGGTGACGACGCGGTCCGGCCGGTCGACGGCGGCGTCCGCGCCACACTGCCGATGATCATGACCTCGAGGTACCTGGCCTGGCTGATGGACTCCTGCAGGATGAACGGCGTGGCTTTCCGGTGGCGCACCGTGACCTCGCTGGACGAGCTGTCCGGCACGGCGGACGCCGTGGTCATCGCCGGCGGACTGCGGGGCGGCGAACTCCTCGGCGGTGATGACGCCGTGACCCCGGTGCGTGGCCAGGTGATGGTCTTCGCCAACGGCGACGGCGGTGAGGACGGACCGCGGCTCACCGAGTGGGCGGTCGACTCCGACGACCCCGCCGCGCTGACCTACGTCTTCCCCCGGGAGGACGAGATCGTGGTCGGCGGGACGGCGGAGGTCGGGTCCTGGGACGAGGCCCCGGACCAGGCCACGGCCGAGGCGATCCTCTCCCGGGCCGAGGCACTGGTCCCTGAGCTGGCGGAACTGCCGATCCTCGGCCACGGCGCGGGACTGCGTCCGGCGCGCGAGACGGTGCGTCTGGAACGGGTCGACGGACACGCCCTTCCCGTCATCGCCGCCTACGGCCACGGCGGTGCAGGGGTGACACTGTCGTGGGGCACGGCGGAGCGGGTGGTGGAGCTGGTCGACGAACTGTAGGTGTCCCGGGACGGCTCAGCGCCGACCGGGAGAGTCGTCCGGGAGCGCATCGGAGCCACTCTCCGCGCCGGTGTAGCTCCGCGACAGTCTCCGGTACTGGGGCGTGCACAGCGCGGCCACCGCCAGGGCAACGCAGAGGACGCCGGCGGCGACGAGGATCAGCGCCATGCCGCGCGACTCCCCTGTTCCCAGCAGCCACTCCCACTGCCTGCGCCCGTCGTCGGTGTCCAGGTAGGGGATGACCCACCACTGTGCGAGAGGTGCGACGAGCAACGCGGTCACCGGGGCGGTCGCCGCCTCGAAGGTCATGGCGAAGCCGAAGACCCTCCCCTGTCTCGCATAGGGGACCACCTTCTGGATCACCGTCTGCTCGGCGGCCTCGACGGCGGGGATGAAGGCCATCATCAGCCAGATGCCGACGACGAACAGCCAGCCCCACTCGCGCAGTGTCATCACCGCACCGACCACGCCGATCCCGCCGGCGAAGAGCAGCATGGTCCGGATCGGGTTGCGTCCCAGTCCCCACGTCGCGACCACCCCTCCGCCGATGAACAGTCCGGTGGACGCCACGGCGAACCAGATACCCCACCCCTGTACACCGAACAGGTCGATGCCGTAGGGGTCCATCAGGGCCATCTGCACCCCGCCGAAGAGGTTGTTGAGGGTGGTGAACAGGACCAGGGCGAGGAGCCCGGGAACCGCGAGGACGGCCAGCCAGCCACCTCGGACGTCGACCCAGCCCACGGATTCCCCGGACTGCACGATCTCCGCCTCGGGGATTCGTACGGTGACCAGGTGGAGCAGCGTCAGGGCCATCACGGCGACCCCGATGACCAGTGTCCACCCCATTCCGAGGAAGCCCACGGAGAGTCCGCTGAAGACACTAGTGACCAGCATCGCCATGCCCTGGACGGTGCCGACCAGTCCGTTGGCGTTGGCGCGGCGTTCCTCGGCGACGAGCAGGGTGACGGTGGTCGACAGGGCGATGTTGCGGAGTTGTTCGACGACCGCCCCGGCGAGCAGGACGACGGCGAACACCCAGAACCACGGTGTGCCCAGGTCGACGATCCTGCGCTCACCGACGATGAAGAAGAACACGATGTCCAGCAGGATCACCGTGAGTGCGGTCAGGGTGGCCCACACCATCACGTTCTTCTTGCGGAACCGGTCGACGAGGGTGCCGAAGAACATGCTGAACAGCGACACGAAGAGCATGTAGGACGCCCCGAACACTCCGGTGGCGATGACGTTGCGCGTCTCGGCGTAGATCCAGAAGGTCAGGGCGAACCAGAGGAAGCTGGTGGTGATGTTCGCGACGGCGGTGTTGACCAGGACATTGAGGAAGACGCGGAAGCCGTCCGGCGGGACGGTGGGGTTCGTGGGTGCGTTCACGGGTCCGGCCTATCTCTCGGTGCGGCGGAGGGAGCCGACGGGGACCTACAACGGTAGTCGACGGGCTCCTCCACCGTCAGTGCCCACGGCGCCGCGCAACCCCACACCGTCGGTGGCACCGTCATCAGCCCACAGAAAGCGTTCGGTGCCGTCTGGCGCGACGTGGCGGGCGTAGCCCTCGTTGGCGAGATTGCCGGTGCCGGCGGGGCGGGCGTGGACAGTGTCGTTCTTCGGCGCGAAGTCCGCACCGTCTTCTCCGTCCCCGGCGACGAGGACCTGTGACGCACCACCGCAGACCTCGTCGCACATGACGGTCAGCTCACCGGTGTACGCGTCGTAGTCGCTGGCCATGACTCCCTCCAAGGAGGAATGAACGCGCTGCACCAGTGTTGCGGCGTCGCCGGAGAGGTCGACGAGGAGCACGTCGCCGGTCTCCTCCACGCCGACGGCGAAGAGTGAGCCGAAGATCCAGCTGACGGTCTCCGGTCCGCCGTTGGCCTCGACGTCGCCGGTGAACTCGGCGAGGTTCCATTCGTCTGTGGCGGTCAGCTCGGCGTCGTCCACGCCGGCGGCGTCGCGGAGCTCATAGCGTAGGACGGAGGGGCGGGAGGTCTTCTTGGTGGCGTCGGAGTTGTCACGCTCGGTCGCCACGTAGACCGCGCCGTCCTGTCCGAGGGTCACGCCTTCCGCGTCCGGCAGGCCCGTACCGTCGGGGTAGCGCAGCTGGTGGCGCGCGTCCACGTGGTAGCTGTTGCCGTCCTTCGGACTGAGGACGTACAGGACGCCCTCGTCGTTGTTGACGACGTAGGCTTTCCCGTCGTTTCCGAAGTCGACTCCGGACATGTCTTCGCCGGTGAAGTCTTCGGTGAACCGGCCGGCGTGGTCGTCTGTGAGGGTGACGGGTGTGACATTCTGCGGGTCGAAGGGCCACGGTTCGGTGCCGGGCTGCGCGCCGTCTGTCTCCCCGGGCGCGACGTTGCGCAGCCCCTTCGTGGGTTCACCTGTGACGGTGAAGTCTCCGGACATGTCGGGCACGCGACCCCAGGTGGTAGCGGCATGGCCGGACCAGTTGGTCTCGTCGATGACCGCGCCGGAGGAGTCGGAGAGGGTGACGGAGTCGGTGCTGCCGAGCCCGAAGCTGTCGTCGGTGGATACGACGAGGTAGCCGCCGGACTCGATCTCAGTGTCCTGAGGCAGGACGATGGGGTTGTGGGAGTCATCGCCGTCGATGATGGTCCAGCCGGCGACGTCGACGGAGTTGTCGGGATCGGTGTTGGCGAGTTCGACCCAGTCGCCGTCGGCGTCGCCGTTGGACTCGACCTCGTTAATCACGACGGTCGTGTCCGCACCGCTGCCACGGCCGGGGTCGTCGATGGATCCCGTGGTGGCGCTTGATGTGATTCCCGGACCGGAGTCCCCGACCGAGTCGGTTGCACTGGCGACGGGCAATGGGGCCAACATCAGGACGGGGACGACGGCGGCCAGGGCCGCGCTACGGTGGGATCGTTTCACGGGACGAGACGATAAGGCCCGAAGATTGCCGCTTCACGGACTACAGGTGAACTGGAGCTTTCAGGAATTGAAGAAAACACACCAATGTTGGGTCCGCAACCAGATTGAGGATAAGTAGCCCCAGCACCGAAACGGGGCTCATGGTCAAGCTCACTGCAGCAGACCGGACCCCACCGACCGTGCTAGCGAGCCAGTGGGGCAGTCAGATACCCGTACAGCGCCGGATCCACAGGCGTCTCCAGGTCTAGCTTCATATTGACGATAGACACATCATTACCATTCTTGTCCGAAATGTGCGTATCGGAAGCGTCCCGCGCATGCGCCTTGCCGAGGTAGAAGAAGTCGCTGCCTTCGACATCATCCTTCTTAACAAAGACATGGAGCGGAAACTTGTTGTTCGCAATATCGTTCTCACGCTTGCTCTTCAGGGATGTTCGACTCTTGGTAAACCAGTTTATAGTCGACTCATCATCAAAACCGTCTTCGTAACGCGTCGTCGCGGAAATATCCTCGGATTTTTCATAGGTAATGAAGATAGGGCAACTATTCGAGAAGCTATCGGTCTTGTAGCCATAAAGGGTACTGTACTGATTTGACTCGAAGTTGAGCATCCTACACACGTCCTTGCGCGTGTACTGACGGCCTTCGATGAGCGCACCTCGCCAAGATTCCGCATGCCGAGACAGAAAAAGTCCAGTTTCAACGGCGTCGTTCACGTGCTCCGCGAATCGTTGGCTCCCTTCATACATCTCTCGGAAAACAGGATTTAAACGATAGCTCCTTTGGACGTGATCAATCACTGGACTCGGTCCATATTTCTTCACCTCCTCCTTCGTAAAGAAGTCAAGTGTCAGAAGTCGCTCCACGGAAGAGATCGTGGCATCGTCGGCAACACAACCATGTTCAATGAGTAACTGCGCATACCCATCTCTAGTGAGAGTGCGCTGATCAAGCAGCCACTGGATCAACAAAAGTTCGTGCGGTCGCTTTCCATTGAGAAACTCATTATCCAGCAACGACAGAAACGCTTCCTCGTCACGGGACGGCGCAGGAATATCCTTTTCGAAGCCAGACAACAGCGTCCAGTAGCTCTTCTTCTTTGTTGCAAGCACCACCGGATCAACTGTGCCGTGATGAGCAAAGTCAGAAAGCATCGGTAAATGGCCGATACGGTTGCGCAGATCACGAATGGCAGTTTTGAGATTATGCATGCTGTCAAGCGATGACTTCGCGAGCGATTCAAGAACCCGCTTACGAGAAATCTCGTCGAAGTTAACACTCGATATCCCTGCGATTGATCCAGCTGCTTGCGCACGGATCAACTTTTCCTTGACCGTATCCCTATTGAGACTGTTGTCACCAAACAAGGCGATCGGGATGAGGAAATTGTTCTTGTAGTTTCCGATGAAGTCGATCACCCGCAGGTGGTCTTTTCCTGGGCTCTTGCGCAAACCTCGTCCGAGCTGCTGCGTGAATACGATGCTAGATTCAGTGTTGCGCAGCATCACTACTTGGTTCACAGCGGGAATATCGATCCCCTCATTGAAAATATCTCGCGTGAGAATGTAATCAAGCTCACCGCTCTCCAACGCCATAGTTGCCATCTCTCGTTCCGCCCTTGAAGACTCCCCAGTGAGAGGCAGAGTCCGCAAACGGCTACCGTTCAATGACCGCTGATTAAGTAGCGCGGAAAGCTCGTGAGCTTCCTTCTTGCTGCTGCAGAATATTAGCCCTTTCACGCCCGATGGAAAACCATACGTGCGCAGCATGTCCAGGATGTACTCGATGCGCTCCGGAGCGATGAGCTTGCTCAAATTCGAAGTTTCATCCTTCACCACTCCAGAGTCATCGATGTATTCAGTGACTCCATAGTAGTCGAAAGGTGCAAGCATGTCTGCCTGAAGGGCTTCTTGCAGTCGAATCTCATAAGGCACGTTGTGATCGAAGAGTTTGAATACATTGAAATCATCCGTGCGCTCTGGCGTCGCGGTAAGACCGAGTAGGAATTTAGGCTGGAAGTGTTCGATGACCCTTTCATAACTCGCCGCGCCGGCCCTGTGCACTTCATCGATAATCACCAGGTCAAAGGCATCGCGCGGGATAGACTCCAAGAATCCAGCCTTCGACAGTGTCTGAACCATTGCGAAAGCATGCGGCCGATCGATTTCCTTTTCGGTTCCGACTATGCGGCCAACGTCGGAATCATCCCACTCAAGGACGCGTTTGAACTCGGCGATCGCCTTATCGAGGATCTGTTCCCTGTGGACGACGAAGAGGATCCGCTGCGGTTCCATTTCTCGCGCCGCGAGCGCTGCCAGAATTGTTTTTCCTGTACCGGTAGCTGAGATAACGAGCGCCCGACTCTCCCCCATCTCACGGACGCGCCGAATCTCAGCCAGCGCCTCTTTTTGCATAGAGTTCGCGACAATACGCCCTGTCGGAACGCCACCAGCTTCAATAGCCTCGGCCATTACCGGGCTCACACGCAGCTGGCGAGCGCGTTCGTATTCATCGATCCACTCACGGGTAAGCACGAAAGAGGCAGCGCGTTGTTCTTCGATCGCAGCGCACAATTGGTAAGTGATGTCTCCCTCGGGGAGCGCAGAGAACCGTAGGTTCCATTCCTGATTCCGGATCAGCGCGTTGCGAGTGAGGTTCGAGCTACCGATTATCGCGGACAAGGTGTGTTCCTGCGTGAAGACGTAGCCCTTTGCATGGAACCCGCCGTCGGTTCCGGGGTGAACCAGCACCTCCACGTTGTCGAGATTCAACAGCTCACGAAACATGTCTGGCTCGTTGAAGTCGAGGTAGGTCGACGTGATGATCCGCGCCTCACCAGCGAAATCACGTAGCGCCTGCTTGAGAAGTCCAAGCGCCCCTGAGGTGATGAACGCGACAGAGAAGTCTAGGCGCTTCGACCGCTTCATCTCTTCCAGGATCGCACGGACCATCGTGTTGCCGTCACGATTGGCAATGAGATTGGGGTGAAAGAGGTGCTCCGAGTCGACAGTGCGGTCAAGGAACCCGTATGCCGTACCTGCACCTACCGAGGTGCTTTCGAGCCTCATGATGTGAGTTGCGCGACGACGCGGTCAACGGCGGGGATATCTGCGGGTGCCCACTGGAGGTCAGGTAGATCCCGTGCCTCGACCCAGCGGACCTCGGAATGCTCCGTTAACGTGGGTTCTTTGTCGATAATCTGACCGAAGTAGGTGGTTAAGACGACGGTACCGAAGTCATACTCGTACTCTGTGGTCTCCACCTTGTCGCCGATCTCCGCCACGCAGAGAAGCTCTTCCTTCAGTTCTCGCCGGAGAGCGGCTTCGGGACTTTCGCCAGATTCGATCTTCCCGCCCGGGAACTCCCACATGCCTGCCAGAGACATGCCCTCGCCGCGTTGAGCTGCGAGAACCTTCGTACCGTCCGTCAGAACTGCCCCGACGACGTTGATCCGCTTTGTCATGTGGTTCAGCCTAACAACAACCGCGGACATCTCCGCCCGGTCCGGCACAGTCGGCGTCCGAACACGCTCGTCAGCGGTGATCGCGCCCGCAGGGGCATGATGGAGGGGTGACGGCCGCGACCGGCACCGTCCAGTCCCACCC
>NZ_JALAGY010000048.1 GCF_022712195.1 Corynebacterium sp.
CCCTGCAGGGCCGGCACCTCACGCCAGAACCTCGCCTCGGAGTCCTGGACGTCCAGCTGCAGCATCGCCCGGGAGTCCAGGATGTACTGCACCGACCCGGCCGACCCCACCGCCACCACCGGCGCGGTGATGTTCCGGCTGGACAGCTGGGTGGCCTCCGAACCGTCGGCGGTCACCACCCACACCGGGGCATCGTTGGCGCGGGTACCGACCAGCAGCGTACCGTCGTCGCGCCAGTCGACCGACAACGCCGTGTCGCCGACCCGCTGGCCGACCTCCATCGGGGTACCCAGGCTCACCGACTCCCCGCCGTCACCGCCGTGCTGCAGCGCACTGATGAACAGGCGGCCGTTGATCAGCATCGCCGCCCTCGTCCCGTCACGGGAGACGGTGAACACACTGATCCTGGGGTCGCTGATGTCCAGACTGTCCAGGGCAGAGGTGTCCACCGTGGACTCGTCCATCTGCACGCCGGACCCGGCGGACTCCAGACGGTGGACCCGTCGGCCGTCGGCGACGACGTAGAGGTTCTGCCCGTCCCCGCTCCACGACGGCCGCGACAACGACCGCGCCGTCAGGGCCGTGACAGGATCCCCGCCGACGTCACCGACCAGCAGCGAACGCTCGCCGTCGCCACGACCCGAGACCGCCGCGACCCTGCCCCGTGCCTCACCGTAGGGCCCGGCCGAGGCCGCGGACTCCAACTGCCCGGACGCCGTCCACCCGGACATCACCACCCCGGAGCTGCCCTCGACCTCGACCAGCGCACCGTCGCGCAGCGCGCGCAACGGTTCGTCGTTGCCCGCCTGCGGATCGAAGTCCGCGACATCCGCCAGGGTCCAGTCCTCCCGGCCGTCGTCGGTGACCGAGGTCCCGTCCGCCAGGATCCGGTAGGGACCGCGCACGTCCGACGCCGCCAGCGTCCACACGAGCTGGGCTGCCAGCACCTCCCGGTCATCCACGGGGAGATCCGCGATACCGCTGATGTCCACGGTGAACGTGCCGTCGCCCTCGACCGCCGCCTGGACCCCGTTTCCGGTGGGGAACTCGGTCTCCACCGCGTCCTGCAGCTGGTTCCGCGGCCCCCCTGCCAGCAACGAGACCAACGAGAAGCCGATGTTGTCCTGCCTGTTGTAGATCCACCGACGGTCCGGGACCAGGAAGCGCTTCGTCGGGTCGAGGAAGTACAGGTCGTGCGCCTGGTAGGAGCCCACGAAGTCACTGCGGTCCAGGATCACCCCGTCGGGGAGGTCCGTGATCCGCCAGCCGTCGCTGCCCCGCGACAGGGTCACCTCCTCCTCGTAGGGGCTGTTCTCCGTCTGGTAGACCCCACCGGTGCCGAGCCGTCCGACGACGGTACCGCGCACCACGTAGGTCACCTCGTCACCCGAGGCACCACCCGTGGCGTTGAGGTCCAGACGGTCGAGGATCAGGGTGGAGACACTGTCCTGCCAGTCGCCCGCCGCCTTCTTCGTGAGGAACTCCTTGGCCGCCTGGCGGTTGTTCGCCTGGGAGGTCGACGCCAGGTAGAAGTCACGCAGCAGCAGGTCCGGGGGCTGCCCCTCGGACGGCGTCGGAAGATTGCCCACGTCCGGCGCCGACACGTACGACGAGACCGCCTCCGGTGTCGACTCACCCGGAAGCGTCGTGCAGGCGATGAGACCACCCGCCGTGACCGCGGCCGTGAGCAGAGCCCCGACCTGACGCATGCCGTCAGCTCTCGTCATCGTCGCCCTCCTCACCGTCTGTGCCGACTGTGCCGTCTGTGTCGTCCGCTGTGTCGTCGAACGCGGAATCCATGTCCTCCGCCTCCTGCAGGGCGGTGCGCAGCTCCTCCTCAGTCAACCCCTCGAAGGCGCTGAGGTCGACCCCGAGGTTCTCCACGGAACCTGCGCTGACGTCGACCGAGTCGAAGCGGTCCACCGGAGTATCCCCGGCACCGTCACCGACACCGTCACCGGCGGTGTCGACTACACCGTCGGTGGAGTCCCCGACCTCACCACCGTCCACGCCCTCCGAGGTGTAGACCGTGTCGGCGGCGGACTCCGCCGCCGGGCCGGCCACCGACATGCCGTCGGACGCCTCGTGCGAACCCGGACGGTCCTCCGCCACCACGCCGTCGCCTGCGTCAACTGTGTTCCCGGTGTTCCCGGACTCCGGTTCCTCATCCGCCAGGTCCGACAGCTCCGCCGACTCCGCCGACTGTGCCGACTGTGCCTGCCCGGCCGGGGAACCTGTTCCGTCCCCCGCCGCCTCCACCGGCCGGTCCACCTCCAACGGCAGCGGCGAGGTGCGGACCTCCTGCCCGGGGTTGCGGGGCAGCGTCAGCCGGAAACAGGCACCGACGCCCGGCTCGCCCGTCGCCTCCAGACGACCGCCGTGCAGCTGGGCGTCCTCCTTCGCGATGGCCAGTCCCAGCCCGGTGCCGCCGGTCTTGCGCTCACGGGAGGGGTCCGACCGCCAGAAACGGTTGAACACCAGGTCGGCCTCACCCGGTTTCAGGCCCATACCGTGGTCCACCACGGTCACCGCCAGCGACTCCGCACCGCGACGCATCGTGACCCGCACCGGACGGCTCTCGCTGTGGTCGATGGCGTTGGCCAGGAGATTGCGCAGGATCCTCTCGACCCGTCGGGAGTCGACCTCCTCCATCACCGGCTCGTCCGGCAGGTCGAGCTGGATCTCACAACCGACCTCCTCGGCCAGGGCACGCAACTGCCCCATCGTCGACTTCACCACACCACGGACGTCGATCACCTCGCGTGAGAGGTTCGCCACCCCGGCGTCGTGCCGGGAGATCTCCAGCAGGTCGCCCAGCAGCATCTCGAAACGGTCCAGCTCCGCGTTCATCAGCTCCGAGGCCCGCCTGGTGACCGGGTCGAGGTCCTCGGAGTTCGCGTGGATCAGGTCGGCCGCCATACGCACCGTGGTCAGCGGTGTCCGCAGCTCGTGGGAGACGTCGGAGGTGAACTGCTGCTGGAGCGAGCCGAACTCCTCCAGCTGGCGGATCTGGTACGACAGGTTCTCCGCCATCTCGTTGAAACTGATCGCCAGCCGGGCGACCTCGTCCTGACCGTCCACCGCCATCCGCTCGCGCATGTGGCCCGCCGCGAACCGCTCGGCGATGCGCGAGGCCGTGCGCACCGGCACAGTCAACTGCTGGGAGAACACCCAGGCGATGACCACCAGAAGCACGAGCAGCACCACCGCGCCGGCCAGCAGCAGACCACGCATCAGCGCCATCGTGGACTCCTCGTTGTCCAGGGGCATCACCAGGTACAGCTCCAGCCCCTGGATGTCCGAGGCCACCGGTGAGCCGATGATCAGCGCCTTGTAGCTGCCCGCGGCCGCGTCCACGGTGGTGTACTGCACCGACACCTGGCCCTGGCGGACGAACTCACGCAGGGACTCCGGCACGGGGTTGTGCTCGGGGCTGGAGATGTCGCCACCGGTGAGGTCCGAGGCGATGATCACCGGCTCGTACACCGTGCCCGTCGACCCCTGCTCCGACTCCGCGGTGCGGTCACTCAGGGCGGCGCGGGCGTTGTTGATCCGCATCTGCGGCGACGTCGCCGAGTCGGTGTTCCGGATCTGCTCCTCGACGATGCCCCGGGCACGGTCGATCTCGTCGGTCGCGGCGTTGTACTTCGCGTCCAGCAGCTGCTGGCCCACGAAACTGGTCAGCACGAACCCGAGCGCCAGGATGACCAGCAGCGACGACGCGAAGACACTGCCGATCACCCGGAGCTGGATGGACGTGCGCCACCGCTGGGACAGTTTCTCGGTGAACTTGCGCGCGAACCGGACCGGCCGGCGGAGGAAGATGCGCAGCGCGTCGACGACACCGATGTCCCCGAGCTCCCCGCGGGGTGCGCTGCGCGGGTCGTTGTCGGGGTCGCCGTGCCAGCCGTTGCGGGCGCGGCCGCGCCGGCCGTCACCGTCCTTGACCACCGGCAGCGCGGGACGTCCGAGCCGGCCGCCGTGGCGTCGTCCCGGGTCGGCGCCCGTCTCCTCCCGTTTCCCGTCCCCTGACGTGGATGCCATGGGTCGCTGTCCGCCCTACTCCCCGGTCTTGTAACCGACCCCGCGGACGGTCTGGATGATGGTGGGGTTGTCGGGGTCCTTCTCGACCTTCGACCGCAGGCGCTGGATGTGCACGTTCACCAGACGGGTGTCGCTGGACTTGCGGTAGCCCCACACCCGCTCGAGGAGCTCCTCGCGCGAGAAGACCTGGCGTGGACGCGACGCCAGTGTGGCGAGCAGCTCGAACTCGATGGGGGTCAGGGAGATCGGCTGGCCCTTGCGGGTGACCTGGTGGCCTCCGAAGTCGATGGTGAGGTCGGCGACCTTCACCGACTCCGGCACCTCCTCCGGGGTGCGCCGCAGGCGGGCACGCACCCGCGCCACGAGCTCCTTCGGCTTGAAGGGCTTCGGCACGTAGTCGTCCGCGCCCGTCTCGAGGCCCAGGACCACGTCCACCGTGTCGGTCTTCGCGGTGAGCATCACGATCGGGACCGTGGAGAACTCCCGCACAGCCCGGCACACGTCGATGCCGCTCATGCCGGGCAGCATGAGGTCGAGGAGGATGAGGTCGGGGTCCTCCTTCTCCGCGGCCTCCACGGCCTGCGGCCCGTCCCCCACCACGATCGTGTCGAAACCCTCGCCCTGCAGGACGATGGTCAGCATCTCCGAGATTGCGGGGTCGTCGTCGACGACGAGAACTTTCTCTGCCATGGGGTTCAGTCTCTCACAAACCGGCCCGGCAGGTGGCCTACGCCCCGGTGTCGGGGCCGATCACCGAGTCGACGAAGTCACTGACCGCGTCCTGCAGGTCCGCAGGGTCGCCGGAGTTGTCCAGCGTCCACCAGGGGGAGCGCCACTGGGCCGCCGCGAGACCGCGGTAGGCCTCCAGTGTCCGGGCCTGGAGACCACCGTCGCGCTCATAGGCGTCCGCGGCCCGGTCGCCGTCCTCCTCCGCGCGCCGGGCGACGCGACCGGAGGCGATGCCGTCCGGGACGTCGACGAGCACCTGCACGTCCGGCACGGGGGTGCCGAGATCCTCGAACTCCAGGTCCTCCACCCAGCGCACCACGTCGCTGGTGGGCACGTCCTGTCCCCCGACGCCCAGACGCGCCGCCGAGTACGCCGCGTTGGACGCGACGTAGCGGTCGAGCAGCACCACGTAGCCGTCGGCGTCGAAGTCGGCGAGGTCCGAGGCGACCTCCGCCCGGTCGAGGGCGAACAACGTCGCCATGCCGTGGACGGAGTCGACGAGGTCACCCATCCCGCCGTGGAGCGCCGCGGACGCCAGCTGCGCGTGCACGGACTGCTCGTAGCGGGGGAACGCCAGCCTGGCGACCGGGATCTCCCGGGACAGCAGCTCGGCCTCCAGGGCACCGACGCAGGTGTTCTTGCCGGCTCCGTCGATGCCTTCGAATGCGATGATCATCAGTAGCGGTAGTGCTCCGGCTTGAACGGGCCCTCGACGTCGACGCCGATGTACTCCGCCTGCTCCTTGGTCAGGGTGGTCAGTTCCCCGCCGAGTGCCTCCACGTGGATCCGGGCGACCTTCTCGTCCAGGATCTTCGGCAGACGGTAGACCTCGTTGCCGTACCGGTCACCGTTCGTGAACAGCTCGATCTGGGCGATCGTCTGGTCGGCGAAGGAGTTCGACATCACGAAGCTCGGGTGACCGGTGGCGTTGCCCAGGTTCAGCAGACGCCCCTCGGAGAGCACCACGATGCTCACCAGGTCACTGTCGCCGCCGTCGGTGCGCGGGAAGGTGAACTCGTCGACCTGCGGCTTGATGGTGGTCCGGGCGACGTCCCCGCGGTGCAGCAGCGCCGCCATGTCGATCTCGTTGTCGAAGTGGCCGATGTTGCCGAGCAGGGCGTGGTTCTTCATCTTCCGCATCTGCTCGAAGGTGATGATCCCCAGGTTTCCGGTCGAGGTGATGACGATGTCCGCGTCACCGATGGCGTTGTCGACGGTGACGACGGGGAAACCGTCCATGAGCGCCTGCAGTGCGTTGATCGGGTCGGCCTCGGTGACCTTCACCCGGGCGCCCTGACCCTTGAACGCCTCTGCGACGCCCTTGCCCACGTCCCCGTAGCCGCAGACGAGCACGGACTTTCCGCCGACGAGCATGTCCGTCGCGCGGTTGATGCCGTCCAGCAGGCTGTGGCGGGTGCCGTAGCGGTTGTCGAACTTGGACTTGGTCACCGCGTCGTTGACGTTCATCGCCGGGAAGGGCAGCGTGCCCTGCTCGGCGAAGTGGTAGAGGCGGTGCACACCGGTGGTGGTCTCCTCGGTGACCCCCTTGACCGACCTGGCGGCCTCGGTCCACCGGGTGTCGTCCTCGCCGAAGACGCGGGCGAGCATCCCCAGGAACGCCTGGTACTCGTCGGAGTCCTCGTCAGTGGGCTCCGGGACGATGCCGTTGCCCTCGAACTCGCTGCCGGTGATGACGGCCATCGTGGCGTCGCCACCGTCGTCGAGGATCATGTTGGGACGCTCGTCGCCCCAGTTGAAGATCTGCTCCAGGCACCACCAGTACTCGTCGAGGGTCTCGCCCTTCCAGGCGAACACGGGCACACCCCGGGGGGCCTCCGGGGTCCCGGCACCGACGACGACGGCGGCGGCGGCCTCGTCCTGGGTGGAGAAGATGTTGCAGGAGGCCCACCGGACCTCGGCGCCGAGGGCGGTGAGGGTCTCGATGAGGACGGCGGTCTGCACCGTCATGTGGATGGAACCGGCGATCCGTGCACCGGCCAACGGCTGTTCGTCGGCGTACTCGCGTCGCAACTCCATCAGGCCGGGCATCTCGTACTCGGCGAGGCGGATCTGGTGACGGCCCGCCTCCGCGAGGGAGAGGTCACGCACCTTGTACTGGAGGGGGGTGCCGTTGGCACCGGCGCCGTCGTGGGTGTCGACGGACGGTGCGACGAATTCTGCCATGGGGTGATGCTCCTCAAGCTTCAGGGGACTGTTCGGGGTGGCTTCTCAGGCGACGTGGATGACGGCCGTGCCGATGCGTCAACCCTATCCCCCGGACCGGGCCGTCCGCTCACAGAGGGGTGGCCCCGGGGAGACCCAGGGAGGACGCAGGGAAGACGCGGGGAAGACGCAGGGCGGGCGCCGGATCAGCTCAGGGCCTCGACCGCGGTCTCCAGCCCGTCCGGGGCGTCCTCCCCGGCCGCCTCGAGCTCGGCGTCGAGCAGCTCGAGCGCGACCCCCTGCAGGGAGTCCGGGCACTGGCCGATACCCGCCCGGATGAAGGGGTGCTCGTCGGCGACGGAGGCCGAGGTGAACGGGGCACCCGACCAGATGGCGGCGACGGTGGCCGCGCACAGCCCGTTGATGTAGTCGGGGTCCACCGCCCTACCCTCGTCCGCGGCGTCGGAGTCCAGTGCCAGCGTGCAGGCGTCCTGCAGGGCGGTCTGGAGCGCCTCGCCCTCCAGGTCGTCGCAGTCCGCCAGGAAGTCGGCGTTGGTGTCGTCCGCGAACACTGTTTCGTCCCAGGTACTCATGTCGTTCCCTCTCCAGCTGGTCGTCGTCCACCTGAGAATAGTCGGCCTGAGCCGACGCGTCTCCCCCGATCCCCTGCCGGGGCGCGGGACAGGCGGCCAGATCACGGTTTGATCTCGGATTTCGTGCCTGTCGACCCGCCCGCCACGCCGACGCGGACAGGGCCGAACCACAGTTCCGGCAGTGAACGGATCCACCAAAACCGCACGGCAACAGTCTGTTCACCTGAAATTCAGTAACGCCGGGGTCTTCCACTGCGTTGGATGAGAATGATAGGGTTGCGCCTGATCGTGATCTAAACGTTACTTTTACCCGGTCGACGACCCAGGACGAAAGGAGGGCCGCCGTGGACTACGAACTCGAACCCGAACGGCCGACGGACACCCCCCCGGCCGTCGACGACCGCTCCACCGAACACCACGAGTCGCTGCTCCGCGCGGAGGCGGCACGGGCGTCCCGGACCAACCGGGTCCTCGGCTCCCTCGTCGTCGCCGGCTTCGCCGCCGCCACCGTCGTCGGGATCGTCACCTGGCAGGGCGCCACCACCGACCATGACGGCCGGGGCCCGGTCGAGGAGGCCGTCGCCGACGGTTCCATGTCCGCCTCCGCCGACCGCTCGGCGGACCCCTCCCGCGATGAGCGTGCGACGACCGACCCCACCCCGGACGACGGCGAGTCCGTCAGTGGCCAGGGGGACGTCGTCCGGCCCGACCGGCCGCAGGGCGACCACGTCACCCCGCTGACGGCGGACCAGTACGCGCCGCCGAACGCGTGGAGCGGCGACCAGTTCGTCACCCCGAGCCCTTACCCGACCGCCGACACCGACGCGGAGGACGGCTCCGACGGGGCGCCGGGGGACGGCGCGCCCGACGGCGCCGGTACCGAGGTCGTGCCGGACGACGGCAGCAGTGAGGCGGAACGGCCGTCGATCACCGACCTGTTGCCGTCCATCACGGGCTTGCCGTCACTGCCGGGACACACCGGGGAGTCGGAGAGCACCGGCGAGCCGGAGGACACCGGCACCTCTGAGCCGGCTGAGCCCACTGAGCCCTCCGAGCCCTCTGAGCCTTCCGACCCCGCTGACCCGTCGGGGGAACGTACCCCTGACAGCACCCCGGACAGCACCCCGGACAAGTCCACGGGCGAGCGTCCCTCCGCCACGGAGACGCCGGAGAGCAGCGGAGCCCCGCGCTCCACGGAGAACAACCGGGACGCGGTGACGGACACCACCGGGCCGGCACTGCGCTGACAACGGTCCCCGACGAAGCAGACGACGAAGCACCAGCGCCCGCCCGGTCATGGGAGACCGGGCGGGCGTTGCGGTGTCAGCCGACTGTCGCCACGAAGAAGTGCCCGCCGCCACGGGCGGTGACACCGTCCGTGGACGCCGGCACCCACGCCGCCTGGCCGGGGGTCAACAGCAGGTCCGTCCCGTCCGGGCCGGCGACCTCGACCTCGACCTCCCCCCGGACAGCGAGCACGATCGCGGGCCCCTCGACCCCGACGGTCCTGTCCTCGTCCACCGAGCGCAGCCGGAACTCCGGGACGGGGGTCGGGAAGACACCGTCCTCGCCGGCGAGCTGCACCGGGTCCGCTGTGGGCGTGAAGTCGACGACCTTCATCAGTTCCGGCACGTCGACATGCTTGGTGGTCAGTCCACCGCGCAGGACGTTGTCCGAGTTCGCCATGATCTCCACCCCGGTTCCCCGGAGGTAGGCGTGGAGGTTGCCCGCCGACAGGAACAGCGCCTGCCCCGGCTCCAGGACGACATGGTTGAGGAGAAGCGACACCAGGATCCCCGCGTCGCCCGGGTGCTGATCGGCGAGGTCCAGGGCCGCCCCCGCGGAACCGGTCATCCAGTCCTCCACCCCGGAACCGGGACGGACCACGGTGCGGCAGGCCTCCAGCACCGCCTCGATCAGCTCGAGCCTGCGGTGGGGCGGCAGGGAGATCCAGGTGGTCACCAGGGCGCGCAGCCCCTCGGAGTCGCCGGCGGGCCCGTGCAGCAGCTCCGCGTAGCGGTCCAGTTCAGGAACGCTGAGGGCCTCCAGCAGCGCCCTGGTCTTCTCCACCGGGCGGAAGCCGGCCAGGGCCTCGAAACGGGTCAGGGCGACGAGCAGCTCAGGCTTGTGGTTGTCGTCCTTGTAGTTGCGCACCGGCGAACCGGCCGGGAGTCCGGCGGCATTCTCGCGGGCGTACCCCTCCTCCGCCTGCTCCTTGGTGGGGTGGGCCTGCAGGCTCAGCGCCTGGTCGGCGGCGAGCAGCTTCAGCAGGAACGGGAGCCGGCCGTCCGGCGCCGCGTCCCCGAGTTCGCCGTGGGGGTCACCCGAGATCCGTTCCAGCAGGTCCGTGCCGTCCACCGGCAGGGTACTGGGGGCCTCCGGGTGCGCCCCGAACCAGAGTTCGGCCTCGGGCCGGGCGGTCGGCGACGGACGCCCGGTGAGCTCCGCCAGTGCCGTCCGGGAACCCCAGGGGTACGGGCGCAGCCGTCCCTCCATGAGGGAGACGTCCCTCCGCCCGACGGCGGTACCCGGGGCCTCGTTCGACGACGTCGTCTCAGGCACGGATCACCGCCAGCGCCTTGTCCAGGATCTCCCGGACCCGGGCGTCCGTGGCCGCCTCCACGTTCAGACGCAGCAGCGGCTCGGTGTTGGAGGCGCGGACGTTGAACCAGGAGCCGTCCTGCAACTCCACGGTCACCCCGTCCATGTCGTCGGTGCCGACGGTCTCGTCCGCGAACGCCTCGACGACGGCGGCGGTCCGGTCCGCCTGGTCGGCGACCTCGGAGTTCACCTCACCGGAGGCCTGGTACCGCCCGTAGGCCTGCTTGAGCTCGGACAGGGGGCGGTCCTGGCCGCCGAGTGTGGCCAGCACGTGGAGCGCCGCGAGCATGCCGGAGTCGGCGTTGAAGAAGTCCGAGAAGTAGTAGTGCGCGGAGTGCTCGCCGCCGAAGACGGCGTTCTCCTCCGCCATCCGGGACTTGATGAACGAGTGGCCGACGCGGGTGCGCACCGGGGTGCCGCCGTGTTCACGCACGATCTCGGGGACGGCCTTCGAGGTGATCAGGTTGTGGATGATCGTGGCGCCCGGGTGCTGCTCCAGGTACCGCTCGGCGATGATGCCGCAGATCGCGGACGGGGACACCGGGTCCCCCCTCTCGTCGACGATGAAGCAGCGGTCGGCGTCGCCGTCGAAGGCGATGCCGAGGTCCGCGCCCTGCTCCACGGTGAACTTTTGCAGGTCGACGAGGTTCTCCGGGGCCAGCGGGTTCGCCTCGTGGTTCGGGAACGTCCCGTCGAGCTCGAAGTAGAGGTCGCGGATCGACAGGGGCAGACCAGAGCCCTCCCCCAGGACGGCCGGGACAGTCAGCCCGCCCATGCCGTTGCCCGCGTCCACGGCGACGGTGAGCGGACGGATGTCCAGGGGCACCAGGTCGTGGAGGTAGGCGGCGTAGTCCGTGAGCACGTCCCGCGAGGAGGCGGCCCCCGCCTCACCGTCGTAGGACGGCACACCCTCGACGAGCATGTCGGTGATGTCCGCCAGCCCGGTCTCCTGCCCCACCGGGCGGGCACCGGAACGGCACAGCTTGATGCCGTTGTAGCGTGCCGGGTTGTGCGAGGCGGTGAACATCGCCCCCGGGCAGTCCATGGTCCCGGAGGCGAAGTAGAGCTCGTCGGTGGAGGTCAGGCCGAGGGCGACGGTGTCCAGGCCCTGGCTGCGGACGCCCTCGGCGAAGGCCTCGGACAGTCCCGGGGAGCTGTCGCGCATGTCGTGGCCGACCACGACACGGGTCGCCCCCTCCCCCCTCATGAGAAGGCCGAAGGCGGCCCCGGTGTCGCGGACGAGGTCGGCGTCGATGCCGTCGCCCACGACGCCACGGACGTCGTACGCCTTGATGACGGAGGCGATGGCCTCCCGGTTGCGCTGTGTCATGTCAACTCTCCTGGTGTTCTTCGTGGATCATTCGCCGTCGTAGCGCACTGCGCGCAGGTGGCGCTGTGGAGCCCGTCCCGGCAGATTACGTCGTGAGGGGTGGTGACCGGACGGCTGCGGGATGTCGGTGCGTCGGACGACCCGGGACACCGGTCGCCGCTGCGCGGAGGTGAGTGAACCGCCGTCCACGCCACCGTCGGTCAGGTATGGGCTGTCGGCGCTGTCGGTGCTGTCCTCCAGCGCCGCGGCGAGGGCCTGCATCTCCTCGTCGGTGAAGTCCTCGTCCGCGAGATCGACCCCGGGGTCGGCGAACGCGGCCACCGGAACAGAGACCTCCGGAGACGGATCCTCCGTACGCTGCAGTCCCCAGCCTTCGGGCACTGTCAACCTGGAGAGGTGACGGTCGCACAGGTCCCAGCTGTGCGGATCGTCTCCGGGCTCCAGGGGGTTCACGGTCGCCGTGCGCGCGGCGTAGTTGTATCGCAGGGTCGCGATCGCACGGTTGCCGCAGCCGGGCCTGGAACACTGTCGGTAGTCAGTCACGGCCACCATCCTAGTCCGGTACCCGACCTGAGTGCCGGACGACTCGGCGTCCCGCCTGTCACCCGCCTGTCGGACCCCGTTTCGCCCGCACCTGCGGTCTAGGATCGGGGGCATGACGCGCCCATCCTCCCCTGCCTCACGCCGTGGAACACCGGACGGCCCCACCGCCGGGGCCGCCGTCGGGCGCGAGCCTGCCCCCGGACACCCTGTCCGGGCCCTGGCCAGGGACACCCGTGGACGGGGACTGCGCGGGGTGCTCATGCCGAAGCTGCCCCGCTACGCCACCCGCGCCGAGACCTTCGACACCGCGGTGCTGGACGCCTACGCACCGGTGCTGGAACGTTTCGGTGACCGGTTGGACGGGCTGGACGTGGCGGTCGACCTGGTCCCCCGGATGAGGCTGGACTCGACCTCTGCCCGCTGGTCGGACGAGGTCGCCGCGGACGGTCCAGTGCCGTTGGGTCGGCTGGTGCCCGCGGGGGTCGACGAGACGGGGTCCCCCACCCGCCCCCGGTTGATCATCTTCCGGCGTCCGATCGAACAACGGTCCACCGACCGGGTGGAGACCGAGGAGTGGCTGAGGTTCGTGCTCGCCCGCCTGGTGGCGACCTACCTCAACGTGGAACCCGAGATGGTGGACCCCGGGTTCCGCTGGGACTGACCGTGGGGCGGGACGGTCAGCCGAGACGCTTCTTGAGGCGCCGGCGCTCGCGTTCCGAGAGCCCGCCCCAGATGCCGAAGCGCTCGTCGTGCTCGAGAGCGTACTCCAGGCACTCGTCCCGCACGCCGCAGGCGCGGCAGATGCGCTTGGCCTCGCGGGTGGAGCCACCCTTCTCCGGAAAGAATGCCTCCGGGTCCGTCTGGGCACAGAGGGCCTGCTCCTGCCAGTCCTGCTCGACGGCGTCGAAGAGGAGGTCGAAGTCCTCGGTCAGGTCAGAGAAGGCGCTGGGGGTGTAGTCGTCGAGACCACCGCGGAGGAGGTCCGGGAGTTCACCGGCCGCACCGGAACCGCTCGCACCGCCGGAACGGGAGTTCTCACCGTCCACAGCTGCGGACCCCTCCGAGAAGGGACCACGAAAGGCGTCCGCCGGGTTGTCCACCGTTGTCTCCTCACTGAAATCCGCGGTGCCGGTCATTCACCGGCCTGTGCTTACAGGGAAGATTACACACGGGTAATTCCATAGCGTCAACCTTTCGGCCAGCCAGTTCAGTCCCATTCGTCACACCAGTCACACACGTCACGGCATTCGGCCCCTCAGACGCATTCACAGTGTTCTGACAGGCACGACATGAGCCGGCACGGCTCCAGCGCAACCACTACATGTAGGTGAAACAGCCCCGATTCCGGCACCGGAGGCACAAGATATCGAAATATTTTCACACGTCACGTTCCCGCCCCGTACGGGGGTCAGACGTCGCTGGAGAAACGCAGCCCACCGTCGGGGAGCGTCACACCGGGCCAGACCCGGGCACCGCCCTGCAGTTCACAGCGGGCACCGACCACGGCGCCCTCGCCCACCACGGTGTCGCGCAGGTGCGCCCGGGCGCCGATACGCGCGCCGGCGGCGACGACACACCGCTCCACTGTGGCGCCCGCCTCGATCTCCACACCGTCGAAGACCACGGAGGTGTCCACCCGGGCGCCTGCGCCGATCTCGGCGCCGCGCCCGATCACCGTGCCCCCGAGCAACAGCGCGCCACCGGCGACAGCCGCCGACTCGTCGACCAGCGCCTCGCCGTTACGCCCCGCCAGCAGCGGGGACGGTGCGATACCGCGCACCAGGTCGGAGGAGCCGCGGACGAAGTCGTCCGGCGTGCCCAGGTCCCGCCAGTAGGCCTGGTCCACGTGCCCGTACAGGCGGCGCCCCTTCTCCAGGAGGTCGGGGAAGACGTCGCGCTCCACCGAGACGACCCGGTTCTCCGGGATGGACTCGATGATGTCCCGCTGGAAGACGTAGCAGCCCGCGTTGATCTGGTCGGTGGGCGGATCCTCGGCCTTCTCCAGGAAGGCCTCCACCCGGCCGTCCTCCGCTGTCGGCACACAGCCGAAGGCCCGCGGGTCCGCCACCCGGAGCAGGTGGAGACTGACGTCGGCGTCGTTGTCGACGTGGGTGCGCAGCACGGCGTTGAGGTCCGTGCCACCGAGGATGTCGCCGTTGAAGATCATGGCCCGGTCGTGCCGCAGGTGCGGCAGGACGTTACGGATGCCGCCGCCCGTGCCGAGGGGAGAGTCCTCGACGACGTACTCGATCTCCAGGCCGAGCTCCGAGCCGTCACCGAAGTGCTCCTCGAAGACCTCCGCCTTGAAGGAGGTGCCCAGCACCACGTGGGTCATACCGGCGTCCCTGATGCGTCCCAGCAGATGCTGGAGGAACGGGTAGCCCGCCACCGGGAGCATGGGCTTGGGGATGGAGTTGGTCAGGGGACGCAGACGCGTCCCCTTGCCGCCGACGAGGATGACGGCGTCGGTCTCGGCGGCGAGACCGTGGTTCGTGTCAGGGGTCGAGGGTGAGGGATTGTCTCGTTCGTCTCTGTTCACCCTTGGGAGGTTATCCGACGGAACGCAGTCCGGCAGTCAACGGCGCGCCCGCTTCGCCAGCGCGACCGCGACGGACCCCCTGAGTTTCAACCCCGCCCACAGCGCCAGGCGGACCGGCGCCTGCCACGGGGCCGTCAGCCGGTCCGCCTGGAACCGGTAGGCGCTGTCGTGGTGCGCCGGCAGGGTGATCTCCGGGTGCCTGCCGGCGGAGTGGCCCTTGGCGTGGGTGATCTCCGCAGCGGGGGTGAACACGTTCTCCCAGCCGGCCCGCGACAGACGGTCCCCCAGGTCCACGTCCTCCATGTACATGAAGTAGCGCTCGTCGAACCCGCCCACCGCGTCGAACGCCTCCCATCGCAGCAGCTGACACGACCCCGACAGCCACCCCGACGTCCGTTCCCGGTCCATCACCGCGTCCGCCAGGTAGCGGCGGGTGAAGGGGTTGTTCTTCCACACCGGGGCCAGCAGGGCGTGGCCGATGCCCGCCCCCAGTGTCGGCACCGACCGGGCCGAGGGGTACACCGACCCGTCCACCTCACGGATCAGCGGTCCCACGGCCCCGGCGCGCGGGTGCCGGCGCGCCGTCTCCACCATCCGGTCGATGGCACCGGGGTCGAAGACGACGTCCGGGTTGGAGATCACGAGGAACTCGTCGTCGATCTCACCGGCCTCGCGACGCGCGCGCAGCGACTTCACACCGGCGTTCATCCCCGCGCCGTAGCCGATGTTCCCGCCGGTCCGCAGCAGTTCGACACCGTCGCGTCCGGCGGCGGCCTCGGGGGCCCCGTCGGTGGAGCCGTTGTCCGCCATGACCACCACGGCCCCCTGGCCGGTGGCTGCGGGGACGGAGTCGAGGAATCGGGTGAGGTACTCCCCCGGCGAGTAGGTGACGGTGATGACGGCGATCGGTTTCACGGGTGTCACCCTAGTCGAAGACGTGACCCGAGTCCCCGTCGCACACTGTCGCGCCAGTCGGGTGTCGTACGCCCGGTCGCCGTCGCCCAGGGTTCCAGGTCCAGGACGGACCACGGCGGGCGGACGGCCGGAGTCGGCCAGTCGCGGGTGGTGCAGGGGCTCACCCGTGCCGGATCGTGCCCGGTGCAGCGGAAGACCTCCCTGGCCAGTCCGCACCAGGAGACCGGGTCACCGGAGTTGGTGACGTTGAGGATCCCGGCCGGGACGTCGAGGTGAGCCAGCGCGTGGAGTTCGTCGGCGAGGTCGGGGGCGTAGGTGGGACGGCCCACCTGGTCGTCGACGACGCGGGGGTCGACGCCGTTGCCGGCGAGGGTGGCCATCACCGAGACGAAGTCCCTCCCGGGGGCGTCGGGCCCCGACCAGACCCAGGAGGTCCTCACCACGGTCCCCCCGGCGTCGAGGACGGCCCGCTCCCCGTCGCCCTTGGTCCTGCCGTATTCGTTGGCGGGGTGCACCGGGTCGTCCGGGCGCCAGCCGCGGGAGCCCTCGGGCGCAGGTCCGGAGAACACGTAGTCCGTGGAGACGTGGATGAAGCGCACGCCCGCCGCCGCGGCGGCGCGGGCCAGTTCCCCGGGGGCGACGGCGTTCACGGCCTCCACGACACGACGGTTCGCCGGATCCTCCGCGCCGTCCACGTCCGTCCACGCCGCCGTGTTGATCATCACGTCGGGACGCCGCCCGTCGGCGAAGAGCGCCTGTGCCGCGTCCCGGAACGCCGGGGTACCGGCGGCCGACAGGTCCAGTTCGTCCCGGGTGAGCCCCTCTGCCCCCAGGGCGACGAGACACCGTCCCACCTGGCCATGTGCGCCGGTCACCGTTACCGTCACTGGGGGTCCCTCCTGTCCGCCGGCCGCGGGCGCGGTCGCGCCCGCACGCTGAACCGGCGCCACGGTCGGCGACCACTCTACGCGGCTCCCCGCGGCCGCGGTGGCCGGTATCAGTCACGGGATCACGGAAACCGCCCTCACAACTAGTAGAGTCCCCTGATGACAACGACATCCCCCGAACACCGCCGAAAGGTCTGGAATGAGCGATTCTGACAGGTCTCCGCGCAACGGACGTGGAGAGACGCCTGGTCGCGGCGGCCGGCACCACCGCCGCGACGAGGTTCCTCCCCGTCCCGAGCGGTCACGGCAGACTCCGCAGAGGTCGCAGAGGTCTGAACGTCCTGAACGTCCTGAGCGTTCCGGGCGCTCCGAGCGTTCAGAGCACGCCCAGCAGCCCCGACGCCCCCGGCACAGCCGACCGGCCGGCGCCGCGGCAGCGGGTGGACAGCGTCGCGCAGCGAACCGTTCGTCCCGGGCGTCCCGGACGGTGCACGGCTCGGTGGTTGCCGCCACGCCCGGCCACCGTCAGATCGGGTCCACCCCGGTCAAGGTGGTTCTGGCCCTGTTGTCGGCGATCATGCTCGCCGGCGGCACCTACGCCTACTCCTCGGTGGGACGCCTCGGCTCGGACATCAGCCAGGCGGGCGGCCTGAACCTGGGCAGCCAGTCCGACGGCGCGACGGACATCCTGCTCGTCGGAGTGGACTCCCGCACCGACGCCAAGGGCAAGGAGCTCAGCCAGAAGGAGATCGACATGCTCCGCGCCGGCGAGGAAGAGGCCACGAACACGGACACCATCATCCTCATCCGTGTCCCCGACGACGGTTCCTCCGCCACCGCGGTCTCCCTGCCGCGTGACACCTACGTGCACAACGAGAATCTCGGCAACACGAAGCTGAACGGCGTGTACGGCAGCACCAAGTCGCTGAAGCAGGACGAATTGACCGAAGCTGCGATGAACGCCGGTGAGGACCCCGACAAGAACAAGATCGACCGTGAGTCGACCGCCGCCGGGCGTGAAGCCCTGATCGGCACCGTGGCCGACGTCACCGGTATCGAGGTCGACCACTACGCCGAGGTCGGCCTGCTGGGATTCGTTCTGCTCACCGACGCCGTCGGTGGTGTGGACGTCTGCCTCAACAACCCTGTCGACGAGCCGCTGTCCGGCGCGAAGTTCCCCGCCGGCCGGCAGACCCTCAGCGGTGCCGACGCGCTGAGCTTCGTGCGCCAGCGCCACGAACTGCCCCGCGGCGACCTCGACCGGATCACCCGCCAGCAGGTCTACATGGCCAGCCTGACCAACAAGATCCTGAGCACGTCCACCCTGAGCAACCCGGGCAAACTCAACGACCTCAGCAGTGCCGTCGAGCGGTCCGTGACCCTGGACGACGGCTGGGACGTGATGGGGCTCGCCACCCAGATGCAGGGGCTGACCGGTGGAAACGTGACCTTCCAGACCATCCCGGTGACCAGTATCGACGGCACCGGTGACTTGGGGGAATCGGTGGTGACCATCGACAAGAACCAGGTGCACGGCTTCTTCGAGGATCTCCTCGGGGACAGCGCCCCCGACGACAAGGACAGCAAGGACGGTAAGGACGGCAAGGACGGCAGCGGTTCGAGCGACATCGAGGACTACGATCCCGCCGACTCCACCGTCTCGGTCTACAACGCCAGCGAGGTCGGCGGTCTGGCGTCCCGGGTCGGGGACCTGATCTCCGGTGCCGGCTACGGTATGGGCGAGGTCGGCAACGCCAACGAGACCGGCATCTCCGAAAGCCAGGTCAATGTCGCGGACAAGGACGACCCGGCGGCCCGTGGGCTGGCCGAGCAGCTCGGCGGCCTGGATGTGGTCGAAGACTCCAGCCTGGCCGACGGCGAGATCCGGGTCACGCTCTCCGGCACCTACGACGGTCCCGGTACCTCGACCTCCGGTGTCGATGAGCCGCTGCCCGCCGTCGGCGAGTCCGGCTCGGGTGGCTCGGGTGGCTCGGAGAACGTGGGCACCCCGGGCACCGATGCCACGGGCGGCGACGTCCTCGGTGAGAACGAGGGTGCGGACGGCGGTTCCGCGTCGGAGTCCAGCAGCGATGTCGGTGCCGTGGGCACCCCGGAGGAGTCCGACTCCTCCGCGACGAACCGCGGTGCGATCGACGCCGGCGGCGACGGCCCGATGTGCGTGAACTAGTGACGGGCCCGTACCTGACCGCCTCTGGGTGGATCCGTCTTTAACCGTCGTGGACGGTCACGGCGTACCCGTCGGGATCGACGAAAGTGAAGGCGACACCGAACGGGCCGGGTTCGGGTGCTCGCAGAATCGGTACCCCCGCTTCCACGAGGGAGTCGTGCAGGTTCGCAGAGGAGTCGCAGTGCAGCCAGAGCGCCACTCCCACCCCCGGGTGCGGTGACACTTCGTCGAGGTCGACGCCGGGCAGTGGCTCGCGCACCGCGAACGGGATAGGCGAGGTAGCGAACACGACGGCTCCGGGAGGGGCGGCAGGTGCACGGCGGAGTCCGAGACGGGTCTCGTAGAACGCTGCGGCGCGGTCGAGATCCCGTACCTGGAGGGCGACGAAGTCGGGGCCGGTGGCTGTCATGTGATTCTTCCTTTCACTACGATGTCAGTGTGATGACACTCCGAGAGTATGTCAGGACACTGACATGAAGCAACCCCGGGACGACCTCGAGTCGATGGTCGGCTATCGGCTCAAGCAGACCCAGTCCGCACTACGCTCCCGCATGGACGAGGCACTACGTCCGCTCAATTTGACCACGCCGCAGTACTCGTGCCTGGAGGCGATCGAGCGGCACCCCGGCTCATCGAACTCCGAGATAGCCCGCAGGGTATTTGTCTCACGACAGACGATGAGCACGCTCCTGCGGGGCCTCCAGCAACGGGGCCTCGTCGCACGCGCTGACCGGTCGACGGCCGGCCGGGCGCTGCCGCTCTCCGTGACCGACGCGGGAAGGCGGGTTCTCGACGAGGCAGTCGCCCGGATCGCGCCGATCGAACGCGCGATGGCGGAGTCGATGGAACCCGAACAGCGCGAGGCGCTGATGGACGGGCTGCTCCGCTGCGTGGAGGCTCTCGACGCCATGGACGACTGTGACCCAGCGGCGCCGACCTCGGCGGATCCGTCAGTAGGCCCGCAGGGAATACGCCGGACCCGCCGACGCGCGGGCCCGGGGAATGGCCTCGGCGATCCGTGAGGCGGAGGTCGGCGCCTCGCCCTCCGGGGTCCGGGCAGACACCGACGCCGCCACCGCATGGAGCGCGGCCGCGTGGTTCGCAGGGTACAGCGCGGAGACCGTCCGCCGTGCCCCGTCGAACTGCCGGCCCAGCCGGGCCTCACTCTCCGCGACGAGGGCCCCGGTCATCCCTGCGAGGACGTCGCCCGACCCCGGTGTGGCGGCCCAGGACGTACCCGCGTCCGTGCACGTCACGCGCTTCCCGTCCGTCACCACGGTGTGACGCCCCTTGAGCAGCACCACACATCCTAGCGCCCGGGACAGTGCCACGGCCGCGCCGATCCGGTCGTCGTCCGGGTCGGGCACGCCCCCGACCGCCTCCGCCAGTCGCCGGAACTCCCCGGCGTGCGGGGTCAGCACCGTCGGGGCCGGGTCCGACCCGGACTCCCCACGGGCGCTCAGCAGGGTGCGGAGTTCCCCGCGCCCGGCGAGCAGCGTGACCGCGTCGGCGTCGACCACCACCGGTTCCGGGCGACGTAGCAGCGCCTCCAGTTCCTCCGCCGCCTCGTCCCCGGTGCCGCGGCCGGGCCCCACGACCCACGCCTGCACACGCCCGGACTCCCCGACCGTCGGCGCCCACACCACCTCGGGGCACGCCCGGACCACGTCGCCCGCCGCACCGCCGACATAGCGCACCATCGCACTTGTCGTCCGCACCGCGGCGGTCGTCGTGAGCACGGCTGCCCCGGGGTAGGTCTCCGAGCCGGCGCAGATCCCGACCACTCCCCCGGAGTACTTGTCGTCGTAGGGCCCGGGGGCCCGCACCCTGTCCACAGGGGACTCCGGGACACCACGCAGAGAGGTACCGGCGAAGTCGTACTCCCCTCCCGGGACCATGGCACGCGTGGCCTCCACGTCGACAGAAGCATCCCCGCGGTCCCTACCGCGGGTGAGCCGGGCACCGATCGTCTGCGACGGGTCCTCCCCCAGGCCCGGGTTCGCCAGCACCACCTGTCCGCAGTACGCGTTCACCGCGTGAGCCCGGCGCAGACCCCCGAATGTCACCGTCACATCCGCGATCGCGTGGGCCGGCACCCGGTCGCGCTTCAGCACCGTCCTCCCCGGGAGCCCCGTCGCCCCGGCCCGGGGGTCGGGCGGGTCGGTGACCCCGACCATCGGCGGGGTCGCCCCGGTGTCCGCGCTGATGCCGGAGGGGACGTCCACGCTGAGCACGGGGATGAGACGGGCGGAGGCGAAGGCGAGGAGCACGGCGGCGTCCTCCCCCAGCCCGCCGTCCCCGCCCATGCCGAGCACCCCGTCGACGACCAGGCGGTGACGTGCCGGGGCCCGCCACACCTCGTCGATGTCGAGGACCTCACCACCTGCCTCCCTGAAGGCCTCCAGGGCACGTCCGTGCACCCGTCCGCCGCGCCCCAGCAGCACCGCCGCCACCGGCCAGCCCCGGCCGGCGAGCAGGGCACCGGCGTAGAGGGCGTCCCCTCCGTTGCCGCCCGCCCCC
>NZ_JALAGY010000049.1 GCF_022712195.1 Corynebacterium sp.
ACCCACCCCCATCCCGCTCGACGTCACCCGGTCGGCGGGGGTGGCCGTCGCCCCGTCGGCGTGTGGTGGCAGGGGGTTGGTCATGGTGACCACGAAATCCCCGTCCTGAACACCGCAGTGCAGGACCACCGTGGAGTGCGGTGTGGCGTGCTTCGCCGCGTTGGAGGTCATCTCCGTCAGGACCTTGACGACGGTGTCCCGGTCGATCCACGGCGCGCCCTCCCCGCCGCCCCCGGCGACCCCGGGAGGGCTGTCGGGGGCGTCCGGTGCGTTCACCACGGCGGCGATGTCCGCCGGCAGGTCGATCGTCGAGCACATCTCCAGTGAGTGGGCCTCGAGTTCCTGCTGCATCGTCGCGACGGCGACGTCCAGGGGCGGGCTGGCGACCCGGGTGCGGAAGCAGACGCGGTTCGGCTGCTCGTTGAGCAGGTGCAGCATCGTCCGCAGGTTGGACAGCGCCTCGCGGGACGACTCCGAGATGTGCTCGAGGCCGTCCCGGTGGCTCGTCCCGTCATCCGGCGGGAGCAGCGTCAGGGCCTGCGCCTGCATGACGACGCTGGTCAGCGACGTGGCGACGGAGTCGTGCAGTTCGCGGGCCAGCTCCAGCCGCTGTTGGCGCTCCTGTTCGGCCAGGGACTCCCGGAGCTTCTCCTGTTGCCGGCCGTAGTTCGCCCGTGACCACCCGATCAGGAACGCTGCGGCGAGCATGACGGCCACGAGGGTGAGCGCGGTGATGTCGGTGGAGAGGGCCGCCGCCTCCGGGTCGATGGCGGCGAGCACCCAGTGGGCGCACACCAGGAAACCGCCGAGCAGGATCTGCCCGCTGGCGGCGACGATCTCCACGATCAGCATCGTGAAGAAGATCGAGTACAGCGGCACGACCCCGTCGATGGCGAAGGTGGCGAGCACCAGCAGCAGCGACAGCATCGACGCGGCGACCGGGAACCTGGCGGTTCCGGCGACGACGACGAGGGTGAGCCCCGCGATCACAGCGGTGCCGAGGGGGACCGCGTCGGGGATCTCGAGCAGTTCGAAGAGTGTGAGGGCGACGGCCAGGACCGTCTCGACCACGCCGAGCTGCGTGATCCGCCGGGTGCGCAGGAAAGGCAGCAGCCGACGGGGACGGTGAGGCGTCCGGGTACTGGCGTTCACGTCAGGGGCGTCCTACTGCCTGTAGGAGGACAGGAAGTTCCCCAGCCGTTCGATCGCCTCGGCGAGGTCCTGCTTCCACGGCAGGGTGACCACCCGGAAGTGGTCGGGGGACGGCCAGTTCATGCCGGTCCCCTGCACCATCTGGATCTTCTCGGAGCGCAGCAGGTCGAACATGAACTGCTCGTCGTCGTGGATCTCGTGGACCTCGGGGTCGATCTTCGGGAAGGCGTACAGCGCACCCATCGGCTTGACCACGCTGATCCCGGGGATCTCGTTCAACTTGGTGTACGCGGTGTTACGCTGTTCCAGCAGGCGGCCGCCGGGCAGCACCAGGTCGTCGATCGACTGCCGTCCCGACAGCGCCACCTGGATGCCGTACTGGGCCGGGACGTTGGCGCACAGCCGGGTGGACGCCAGCAGTGTGAGGCCCTCGATGAAGCCCTTCGCGTGTTCCTTCGGCCCGGTGATCACGGCCCAGCCGGCCCGGTAGCCGGCGACACGGTAGGCCTTGGAGAGGCCGTTGAAGGTGATGCACAGCAGGTCGGGGGCGAGGGACGCCGTGTTCACGTGCACGGCGTCGTCGTAGAGGATCTTGTCGTAGATCTCGTCGGAGAGCAGCAGCAGGGAGTGCTCACGGGCGATGTCGACGATCTTCTGCACGACCTCGCGGCTGTACACCGCGCCGGTGGGGTTGTTCGGGTTGATGATCACGATCGCCTTGGTACGTTCGGTGATCTTCGACTCGATGTCCTCGATCGACGGCGCCCAGTCGTCCTCCTCGTCGCAGAGGTAGTGCACCGGCTTGCCGCCGGAGAGGGTCGTCGCCGCGGTCCACAGCGGGTAGTCCGGCGCGGGGATGAGCACCTCGTCGCCGTCGTTGAGCAGGGCCTGGGTGGTCATGGTGATCAGCTCGGAGACGCCGTTGCCGATGAAGACGTCGTCCATGTCGAAGGACGGGAAGCCCGGGACCACCTCGTAACGCGCGACGATGGCGCGGCGGGCGGACGGGATCCCCTTCGACTGCGAGTACCCCTGCGCGTAGGGCAGGGCGGCGATCATGTCCTGCACGATCGTGTCCGGGGCGTCGAAACCGAAGGCCGCCGGATTGCCGGTGTTGAGCTTGAGGATGCGGTGGCCGTCCGCCTCCATCCGTTCCGCCTCGGCGTTGACCGGGCCGCGGATCTCGTAGAGGACGTTCTGGAGCTTCGTCGACTGGTCCAGCGGGCGAGGCTGCCGGGTCCCCGTCGCGTTCTTCTCTTCAGTGCTCATTCCAGCAATTGTGCCAGTCGCCCTGCCGTGGTGACAGCCGAGTGCCCGAACTGGCCGTCACCGACCGGAATATCCGGTGTCGGTCAGTCCTCGGTACCGCCGTCGGGGCCGTCGCCGCCGTCGGTACCTCCGTTGCCGTCACCGCCGTCGGTTCCTCCGTTGCCACCGTTGCCACCGGTGCCGCCGGTGCCGCCACCTCCGCCGGCGCCACCGTTGTTGCCGTTGCCTCCGCCGCCGTTTCCGGCACCGCCGTTACCGCCGTCGCCCGGGGTGGTCTGGTTGCCACCACCGCCGTTGCCGTTCCCGCCGCCGTTGTTGCCGTTGCCGTTCCCGTTGTCACCGGGGTTCGGTTCACTGGGGGCGGGCGCGCGGCTGGACGGTGCGGCGTCCTCGGTCTCCTCCGGGGTGGACGGGGTGTACTCCTCGGGCTCGTCGGCCTCCGGCTCGTAGTAGCCCGAGCCGGCACTGTTGTTCGGCTGGGCGGTGGGGATGGGATTGCTGGAGTCCCACGCCTCGGGCCGGGGGTAGCTAGGGACGACGCTGGAGTACGGGGAGTGCCGTTCCTCGCCGTCACCGGTCCGCATCAGTGCGACGGCAGTGGCGGCGCCGACCACCGACAGCCCCACGCCGATGACGAGGATCCACCCCCAGGCGGGGAACTGGGCGTACCGGGGGCGCGGGCCGCTGGCGGGCGGCGGGCCGTCAGACCCGGATCCGCCGTCGCCGTCGCCGCTGCCGCTGCCGTCACCGCCGGTGGCGGAGCCGTCAGTTGAGGCGCCGGCGGCACCGGATGCACCGGCTGCTGCACCGGCCGCTGCGGCCCCGGCGCCTGCTGCCGCGGCCGTGGGCAGGACGCCGGTCGCGGCGTCGTCCCTGAGCTTCTGCTCGTGTTCGGAGATGCGGTCGTCGTTGACGACCGGGATGATGCCGGTGACCTCGGGGTCGCGGGCTGAACCCAACGGTTCATCGGGTGCCCCGGCCTCGTCGGTCACCTCCGTCGACTCGGCGTCGATGACCTCGCGGCCGTCCTGGCTGTCGCCGGTGCCCCCTGTGCCCTCGGTGCCCTCTGCGATCTCGGCGTCGTAACCCTCGTACCCCCGGGGCTCGTCGGAGCCGCCCGCCGAGGGGCGCGCGGCACCGGCGTCGGACGTCTCCGGGCCGCCCCCGGGCGTGCCCATGGAGAACTCGGTGTCCTCGAACGCGTCGGTGTCGCGCGGGAGGTCGGCACCGTGGTGGCGGTGGGGGTCTGAGGGGTTACTCATCTGGTCTCTTCATTTCGTCACACGGTTCTGCGGCGTGCCGAGCGGCACCGGCGCATGGAACGGTCGCGTCCATTCTAGCCCCCGGAGACCCTCACACTAATCCCCGACGGCGTCCGTCGTGTCGCTGTGACGTGTGGGGCTGGAGGGGTCAGGACGCCAGCTGGGCGATGATCTCTGCGCGCGCCGTCCTGCCTTCGGGGGTGCGCAGCAACGGGAAGTTGTGCAGTGCGCCGTCGACGACGGTGGTGGTGCACCCGGTACGCCCGGCGAGCAGTGCGGCGTCCGCGTGCAGGATGTCCCGTGTGCCGCTCCAGGTGTGCAGAGGCGGCAGGGACGCCAGCAGGTCGTCCGACGCTTTCAGTGGGCTGACCAGGACGGACCCGACGCCCGCCCGACGTCCCCACGCCTCGCCGGCCACGCGCAGCGCGTCGGGGTGCAGCCAGGGGTCGGCGTCGACGAGGTCGTCGGTGCCGGGGCTGCCGCAGGTGGCGTCGAGCCAGGGGGAGATCAGGACGACCCGGTCGATCCGCCGTACCGGTGACGCCGTGGAGGAGGCGGAGGCGGAGGTGCGCTCACGGTCCAGGCGGTCCAGCATCCACCCCAGGGCGAGTCCGGCGCCGGCGGAGTCGGCGGCGAGGCTGATGCGCAGGCCGGAGGCGTCGGCCTCGGCGACCGCGCGGTCCAGGACGGTGTCGAGCAGGCGCGCCGCGGCGGTGGCCTCGTACTCCGGCGCCAGGCCGTAGTCCGGGACGACGACCTTCATCCCGGACCCGGCGATGTCGCTGATGAAGGTCCAGTGCGGGGTGTCCAGGCCGTGCACGTAGCCGCCGCCGTGGACGTAGAGGCAGATGTCCAGCGGGGTGTCCCGTGGGGCGTCGGTGGCCGGCACCAGGCTGTGGACGGTGAACTCGCCGTCGGTGGTGGCGACGGTGTCCTTGACCACATGGTTGACCTGGTAGAGCTCGTGGGGGACCGGTGCCGAGGGGTGCGGCCGGCCCATCAGGTCGCGGACCTTCGCGGCGGACGACCAGGCCGCCCGCCGGGAATTCCCGGCACGTCCGGGGAGGGCGGCGAGGAGGCGCATCTGCAGGCTCATGGACGTCGATCCTAGGGGAGCGGACGGCTGTCCAGAAAAAGTTGAGCGGATCGGGAACAACTTTCCGGGGTCGCGGGTTGTACGGTATGTCAGACATTGAGTCGCAAGCACTCAACTCAGGTTGACACCTCGGAACGTCAGGTGCAGACTTGAGCGCGGCTCACTTAACAAGCTCAAGAACAGCAGGAGGAAGTCATCATGGGACGTGCAGTCGGTATCGACCTGGGAACCACCAACTCGGTCGTCAGCGTGCTCGAAGGTGGCGAGGCCACCGTCATCGCCAACTCTGAAGGCGCCCGGACCACCCCGTCGATCGTCGCCTTCGCCAAGAACGGTGAAGTGCTCGTCGGTCAGTCCGCGAAGAACCAGGCGGTCACCAACGTCGACCGCACCATCCGCTCCGTCAAGCGCCACATCGGCGACGACAGCTGGACCACCAGCGAGATCGACGGCAAGAAGTACACCGCCCAGGAGATCTCCGCCCGTACCCTCCAGAAGCTCAAGAGGGACGCCGAGTCCTACCTCGGTGAGGACGTCACCGACGCGGTCATCACCGTGCCGGCCTACTTCAACGACGCACAGCGCCAGGCCACCAAGGACGCCGGCCAGATCGCCGGCCTGAACGTCCTGCGTATCGTCAACGAGCCCACCGCGGCCGCCCTGGCGTACGGCCTGGAGAAGGGCGACAAGGAGCAGACCATCCTGGTCTTCGACCTCGGTGGCGGTACCTTCGACGTCTCCCTGCTGGAGATCGGCGACGGTGTCGTCGAGGTGCGCGCCACCTCCGGCGACAACTCCCTCGGCGGCGACGACTGGGACCAGCGCATCGTCGACTGGCTCGTCGAGAAGTTCAAGACCGCCAACGGTGTCGACCTGTCCAAGGACAAGATGGCCCTGCAGCGTCTGCGTGAGGCGGCGGAGAAGGCCAAGATCGAGCTGTCCAGCTCCCAGCAGGCCAGCATCAACCTGCCGTACATCACCGTCGACCAGGACAAGAACCCGCTGTTCCTCGACGAGACCCTGTCGCGCACCGAGTTCCAGCGCATCACCCAGGACCTCCTCGACCGCACGAAGAAGCCCTTCGAGGCGGTGCTGAAGGACGCCGACATCTCCGTCAACGAGATCGAGCACGTCGTGCTCGTCGGCGGCTCCACCCGCATGCCCGCCGTCTCCGAGCTGGTCAAGGAACTGACCGGCGGCAAGGAGCCGAACAAGGGCGTCAACCCGGACGAGGTCGTCGCCGTCGGCGCCGCCCTGCAGGCCGGCGTCCTGCGCGGTGAGGTCAAGGACGTGCTGCTGCTCGACGTCACCCCGCTGTCCCTCGGCATCGAGACCAAGGGCGGAGTGATGACCAAGCTCATCGAGCGCAACACCACCATCCCGACCAAGCGGTCGGAGACCTTCACCACCGCCGAGGACTCCCAGCCCTCCGTGCAGATCCAGGTCTTCCAGGGTGAGCGCGAGATGGCCCAGCAGAACAAGCTGCTCGGCTCCTTCGAGCTCGGCGGCATCGCCCCGGCCCCGCGCGGTGTGCCGCAGATCGAGGTCACCTTCGACATCGACGCCAACGGCATCGTGCACGTCACCGCCAAGGACAAGGGCACCGGCAAGGAGACCTCGATCACCATCCAGGACGGCTCCGGTCTGTCCCAGGAGGAGATCGACCAGATGGTCAAGGACGCCGAGGCACACGCCGAGGAGGACAAGAAGCGCCGCGAGGAGCAGGAGGTCCGCAACTCCGCCGAGTCCATGGCCTACCAGACCCGCAAGTTCCTCTCCGAGAGCGAGGACAAGGTCTCCGAGGAGACCAAGACCAAGGTCGAGGAGGCCGCCGCCGCGGTCGACGAGGCACTCAAGGGCGACGACATCGAGGCCGTCAAGGACGCCGTCGAGAAGCTGTCCGCCGAGAGCCAGGAGATGGGCAAGGCCATCTACGAGGCCGAGGCCGCCAACGCTGAGGGCGCCGAGGGCGCTGAAGGCGCTGCCGACGACGACGTCGTCGACGCCGAGGTCGTCGACGAGGACGAGAACAAGTCCGGAGATGATTCCAAGTGACGATGCCCGACAACCCCGGTGACCCGGCCGTGACCGACGAGGAGTACACCTCGCCGGACCTGGCCGAGACCACCCCGGAAGAGGACGCCGTCGTCGACGCCGAGGGTGCCGACGGTGCCGTCGACGCCGAGACCGTCGAGGCAGAGGAAGCGGCCGAGGAGGCCACCGAGGCACTCGCCGGTGACTCCGAGGACAGTGTCGCCGAGACCGCCGACGCCGACATCGACGGCTCCGGTGAGCTCTCCGACGCGGAGGCCCAGCTCGCCGAGCGCACCGCTGACCTGCAGCGTGTCACCGCCGAGTACGCGAACTACCGTCGCCGTACCGAGCGGGACCGCGTGGGCATCGGAGAGGCGGCCAAGGCCGACGTGGCGGCTGCCCTGCTGCCCATCCGCGACGACCTCGACCTCGCCGAACAGCACGGCGACCTGAAGGGCCCGCTCAAGGCCGTGGCCGACAAGCTCGACGGTGTGCTCGCCGGCCTGAAGGTCGAGACCTTCGGCGCTGAAGGCGACGAGTTCGACCCGTCGAAGCACGAGGCCGTGCAGGACACCTCCAGCGGTGACGACAAGGCCGTGGGAACCGTCCTGCGCAAGGGCTACCGCCTGGGCGACCGCGTCCTGCGCACCGCCATGGTGGTCATCGCCGACCGCTAGGCGGTAGGGCGGTACCCCGGAAAAAGGTCTCCGCCCGTGCACGTTCTTCCCTCGGAAGGTGTGCACGGGCGGAGACCTTTTCTGCGCGGTGTCGGCGCGCTCAGGACTCCAGACGGGAGGCCAGGTAAGCGTCCGGCCGGATGGTGACCACCTGGCGCCCCTCGGCGTTCGTCGTGACCTCGGTGAACGCGGTGGTGGCCCCGTCGTGGCGCAGGAACAGCCGCGGGCTGAGCGGGCCCGGCCTGCTGCCGTGCCGGTCCAGTGCGGCCGCGCTCATGGCCTTCACCCCCTCCAGCAGGTCCTGTCCGGTGCTGACCTCGCGCACCAGCATCAGGTGACGGTGCGGGACGGCGACGATGACCCCGTCGCCGGTGTCCAGCCCCGGTACCCAGTAGGGAAGCAGCTCGTCGAGGAACTCGAGCGCGCTGGTGTGGAAGAACGAGTCGGACTCCATCGTCCAGTAGCGTGCGGCGGGGTCGGCGGCGTGCACTGCGCCCCGACCGGTACCCCGTCCTGAGCCCATCCCGTGGCCCTGCCCGGTCCCGGGGTCGAACTCCCGGACCGGTGTGGACCTGACGTCGCTCTCGCTGAGCTCCTGCCAGGTGTTGCGGTAACCGACGCGGTAGAGGTCGGCGAGCTCCCCGGCGGTCGCCGTGCCGTGAGCGGCCAGGGCGGAGTCGTCGAGCACGACCACACTGTCCGGGGTGTCGAGCACCAGGGAGACGTGCAGGTCACCGGCGAGCGCGCGGGACGCGTCGTCGAAGGACCCCGACATGGCCGCGAGCGTGGCGTCCGTGGTCAGGCGGATGCGCAGGTGGCGCAGGAAGTCGGCGTCGGAGAGCTCCGCCGGGCCGGGACGGGAGGAGGACGCGGGTGCGGTGGTGGTGTGCCGCCGGAGGTGGCGACGGATCAGTTCGAGGAGTTCGGACCCGCTGGCGTGCGCGCCGGCGTCGGCGAGCTGCAGGGAGAGCGGCTCCAGGGCGATGAACAGCGTCGCCGGATCCGGGGACGCGGAGGGGTGCGCGGGCGGCGCGACGTACCTGGCCTCGACGACGGCGTCGGGGCGCAGGGTGGTGTCGTAACCCTCGTCGTCGAGCAGGCGCAGGGTCTGCTGGCGCAGGAAGTCCGCCCGGTGCCGCGGGAGGTGGGGGAACATCCCGTCCGGTGCGGTGGGGTCGGCGTCCCGCCGTGTGGCGCGGCTTTTCCTGCCGTTTCGGAAGAACATGCCTGTCTACACTATCGGCCGGTCACACGGTGCGGTAGTACTCCGCCCTGTAGGCCTGCTCCTCGGCGGCCGACGGGGTGACCTTCTCCCGGCGCTGCGCCATGATCCGGACCTGTGGGCGTCCTGCCCGGGCGCCGACGGCGGAGGCGGACGGCGACTCCGAGTCCTCCGGCATCGCGTCGCCCATCTCCACGGTCTCGGAGAACCTGCCCTGCCCGACGATGAGCGAGGACTCGCCGACGACGCCGCGGACCTGGCGTCCGGTCACCCGGAGTCCCAGCCGCCCGCCGGTGTCGTTCACGCCCTCCACGACGAGCGTGCCGGGGGAGTCGCCGCGCCGTGCGGTGACCCCGGTCAGGGCGATGCTCGGGGTGCCTTCGACGTCGCCGTCACCGGGGCCCGCCAGTCCGTGGTCGATGTTCCCGGTCAGCACCACCGGGGACCCGGTGACGGTGACCGTGCCGCCGTCGACGGGCAGGTCGCGTCCGAGCACGTCCCGGCAGGTCTCCACACCGGGCACGGTGACCTGCAGGGACGCCCCGTCCGGCGGGATCCACGGTTCGGGGTGGGGGAAGTGGCTGTCCGTCCCGTGCGCGGCGTGGTTGAGGTAGCCGTCCTGTCTGCTCCAGAGCACCCAGAAGACGGCTCCGTCCGGGTCGCCTGAGCCGCCTGAGCCGCCTGAGTCGCCTGAGTCGCCTGAGCCGCCACGGGAGAACCGCAGCCCCCGGAGGTCGGGGTGCGGCGACTCCACCCAGCCGAGGAACTCCGCCCCGTCGAGCATCTCCGCGGCGAAGGCGAAGGCGGGCAGGGAGGGCTTCGGGGAGCGGTCCACGTGCAGCAGACCGTAGTGGTACTCGGACTCGGTGGGGTTGACCCCGTACTTGTCGTGCCACAGCCCGTCGGCGAGCTGGAACCAGTGCACCCCGGTGACCCCTTCCGCTCTGGCGAGCATGAGCGTGAGCAGGACGGAGTCCGCGGCGGTGCGCTCGTCGTCGTACCACCAGGCGTTGGGGCGGGTGCAGGCGTAGGTCTCGGTGAGCCACAGCTGGGTGGGGGAGTCGTCGTCGGTGGCGTGGCCGTCCAGGTAGGCGCGGGCGGTGCGCACCTGACCGAGGAAGTTCCACTTCCCGCCGTCGTAGTCCGGGACGTAGTTGCCGCGGCCGGCGTGCTCGGCGATGCCGTCGAGGAGGTTCCAGCCCTTCCGCTCACGGACGGTGTCGAGGAACTCCGCGTCCCAGCCGGCCAGGGGCATGGCCAGCAGGGCGGCGTCGGTGCCGCGCCGGTCCATCTCGGCGCGGAAGGGGATCAGCCACTGCTCGGTGTACTCGGTGGCGAGTTCCACGGTGTCGGCGCCGGCGAGGCTCCACTCGTTGAGGAGCTCGTAGTGGGCGGCCCCGGCGGCCTCACCCCGGTCGAGGGCGTTCTGCGCCCATTCGCTGAAGCTCTCCCCGCCGTCGGAGGGGTCGTCGAACTTCCCCGGGGAGCCGGACGGTTGGGCGGCGGTGCTGATCCCCAGGTCGTGGGCCTCGTCGGCGGTGAGCCAGGGGTTGCGCAGGTGCCGCACGCCGAGGCGGCGCCACAGGGCACGTTCGGCGTCGCGGGACTCCAGGCCCGGGCTCTGGGCGCTGCCGGGCGACGGCGTGGAGGCGAAGCCGCCGAGTCCGACGATGGACCGGTCGGCCGGCCCGAAGTCGTGCTCGGGCCAGACGGCGGCGGCGGTACGGGCGAAGGAGTCGGCGCAGCTCACCTCGAGTGCGCACCAGGACCGGGGGCCGGGGAGGTCGACGGTCACCGCGGTGTCGACGTGCCCGACGCCCGGAGGGACGGCCACCTCGTGACGTGAGCGGTGGATGCCGTTGCCGTCGAAGTCGTAGGCGGTGACCTCGACGCTGGTCCCGGTGCCCCGGGCCGCTCCCGCGAGACCGACGGTGAACGTGTGCGGGCCACCTTCCGGGTAGACGTTGTAGGTGGAGTCGCCGGTGATGTCGACGGTGGGGTCCGGCAGTCCGGTGGTCCCCAGCACCGCGCCGGCGAGCAGGGGCCGTCCGTCGTCGACGAGGGCGCGGGCCTCACCGACGGTGGGGTCGGCGCGGAACTCGAGGCGGGCACGCCAGACACCGTCGTCGGACTCGCGGCGGGGTGCGGCGTGCAGGGTCGTGCTGCTGGCCGACATGCTGTCGACGGCGGTGAGGCAGCCGTAGAGGCGTGCCTCGCCGCCGTCATCTCCACCGTCCCCGCCGTCCCCTTCGTTGTCGGGGACGTCCCACTCGATGAAGTTCAGTTCGGCGACCCGTTCCTGGACGGGGACGCCGCCGTCGGGGTCACGTACCCACCGGCTGGCGGGGACGTGGAGTTCGGTGGTGTCGCGTGCGTCGACGAGGGTGCGGTAGACCCGCCCGCCCCGCAGCAGGGGACGGCCCTCGGAGTCCGTCCCGTCGCCGGGGGCGGTGAACTCCCAGTCGGCGGTGACCCGTCCACCCTCGGCACGGTAGGTCACCGCGGCGGTGTAGTCCGGGTCGGTCACCTCGAAGTCGACGCGCACCGGCCCCGACCCCGGCCGGCCGCCACCCGGGTCGTCGACGGTGGCACCGCGGGTCCCCACCGAGCCGGTCAACCGGTACCCGTCGAAGTGGACCAGTTCACGTCCGGCGGCGGTCACCACGGTGACCCGTCCGGGGTGGTCGTCGTCGCCGACCTGCAGCTGCAGGGGCCCGGGGTCCACCGCACGGGGCAGCCCCTCCGACCCGGTGCCGCGGTTGCGCAGCACGGCGCCACCGCCGATGACCGCACCGGCGCCGAGCACTCCGGCGCCGCCGATGAGGAAGCCCCGGCGGCTGATCCCCCGACGCGTCCCCCGGGGGTTCTGCGTGGGCCCTGATGTTCTGTTGTTCTTCACCGTCTTCTTCTTCACCGTGGTCAGTTCTCGCTCTCCAGCCGGGAGAGCAGGTAGTTGTCGGGGTCGACCTGGAGTATCTGCTGACCGTCCCCGTCGGTGGTGACGTCGGTGAACACGCGGAACTCCCCGTCGTGCGCCTGGTGGAGCCGGGCGGTGAGTGGGTCGGGGTCGGCGGTGAGCTGTGTCAGGGCGACCGCGGTCATGGTGTTGATGCCGTCCAGCAGGTCCTGGCCGGTGGTGACCTCGCGGACCAGCATCATCCGCGGGTGCGGCACGGCGACGATGACACCGCAGGAGACGTCGACCCCGGGCAGCCAGCGGGGCAGCAGGTCGTCGATGAACAGCGGGGCGCTGGCGAGGTAGGCACAGTCGGAGCCGATGACGTGGAGGGGCGCGCCGGGGACCTCGTCGACGGTGTCCACCTCGACCGCGGCGTCGTGGAGGTCCTGCCAGGTGTTCCGGTAGCCGACGCGGTAGAGGTCGGCGAGCTCGTCGGCGGTGGCGGTGCCGTGGGCGGCGAGCGCCCGGTCGTCGAGGGTGGTCGCACCGCCTGTGCCACCGGTGCCGCCGGCGTGGTCGGTGTGGTTCAGGGACAGGGAGACGTGGAGGTCGCCGGTGAACTCACGGGAGGCGTCGTCGACGGTGCCGGGTGTGGCGTCCAGGGTGCCGGGCGGGACGAGCCGGACGCGCAGCCGGCGGAGGAACTCGGCGCCGGTGAGGTCCGCGGCGTCCACCTCGGTGAGCACGCCCGTGAGGAAGTCGTGCACCAGGTCCGTGATCTCCCCGGAGAGGGCGTAAGGGGCCGCGGTGACCCGGTGGGAGAGCGCGTCCAGCCGGATGAGGCGGTACGGCCGGGTGCCCGGTGCCCCCGTGCCGTCCTGCTGCCCCGGACCGTCCTGCCCGGCGGGGGTGGCGCGGATGCGGCCGTCAGGGCGCCAGGAGGTGTCGAAGCCTTCGGCGTGGAGGTGCCGCATCGTCTCCTCGCGCAGCAGGTCGGCGCGCCATCGGGGCAGGTGGGGGAACATCGTGTCGGGTGTCTCCGGGTCGACGACCCGCCGTGGGGTGGGGCGCTTCCGGCCGGCTCTGGAGAACATGGGAATCTACCCTAACAGTCGGGAATGCCGGTGGCCTGCCGTGCGTTGCAGGAGATAGACCTTAGCGTGATAGGCTCAAGTTTCATGAGAGGGTTCCGGGATCCGCGGACAGTGGTGGCGGCCCCCCGGAGAGACAGAAGACGACCGGAGACCCGGCACGACCGGGACTGTTCAGGAAGAGAGGAACCAGGTGGCCCAGAAGGAGTGGATCGACAAGGACTACTACGCCGACCTCGGCGTGTCGTCCACCGCGAGCGCCGACGAGATCAAGAAGGCGTACCGCAAGATCGCGCGGGAGAACCACCCTGACGCACACCCGGGCGACGCGGCGGCGGAGAGCAGGTTCAAGACCGCCTCCGAGGCCTACTCCGTCCTCGGCGACAAGGACAAGCGCGCCGAGTACGACGAACTCAAGCAGATGGTCGCCAGCGGCGGCTACGGCGCACCGGGAGGCGGCTTCGGAGGCTTCGGCGGGGCGCCCGGTGGCGGTGCGGGTGCGGGCGCGGGCGGATTCGACGGATTCGACCTCGGCGACCTGTTCAACCGGGCCGGCGGCGGGGGCGGCGGATTCGGTGACGTCTTCGGCGACATGTTCGGCGGCGCCGGCGCGCCCCGCGGTGGCGGGACACGGACCCAGCGACGCACCCGCGGTGCGGACGTCGAGACCGAGATCACCCTGGACTTCCGCGAGGCGACCAAGGGCGTCACCGTACCGATCCGCCTGACCAGCCCGGCGGCCTGCACGAACTGCCACGGCTCCGGCGCGACACCGGGCACCTCCAGCGCCCGGTGCGGCACCTGCTCCGGTGCAGGCGTGGTCTCCGAGAACCGCGGTGCCTTCGGCTTCTCCCGGCCCTGCCCGGACTGCAACGGCACCGGCACCCGCATCGAGGACCCCTGCAAGGACTGCAAGGGGACCGGACGGATCACCCGCACCCGCACCATCACCGTGCGCGTGCCCGCCGGGGTCGTCGACGGCCAGAAGGTCCGGCTCGCCGGACAGGGCGAGGCCGGGGAACGTGGACGTCCCGCCGGCGACCTGTTCGTCACCGTGCACGTCCGGCCGGACGAGCTGTTCACCCGCAGCGGCGACGACCTGAAGATGACCGTGCCGGTCAGCTTCACCGAGCTCGCCCTGGGCGGAGCAGTCACCGTACCGACCCTGGACACCCGCGTTCGGGTGAAGATCCCGGCGGGCACCGCCGACGGCACCACCCTGCGGGTCCGGGGCCGGGGCGTGACCAAGCGCAACGGCGCCTCCGGCGATCTGCTGGTCACGGTGAAGGTCGCGGTGCCGAAGAACCTCGACGAGGGCGCGGCCAGTGCACTGCGTCACTACGCTGAGGAAGAGAAGCGGACCGGTTTCGACCCCCGTGCGGGCTGGTCCGGGAACTGACGGGCAGCTGGTGATTGACGATGAGTGACAGGAACGGAGACGGGCCGGGCGAGTCCCGGGAGGTGTTCGTGATCTCCGTCGCCGCGGAGATCACGGGGATGCATGCGCAGACCCTGCGCACCTACGACAGGTTGGGTCTGGTCTCGCCGGAACGTACCAGCGGTGGCGGACGGCGCTACTCCCGCGACGACATCGAGCAGCTGCGCGAGATCCAGCGGCTCAGCCACGACGAGGGGGTGAACCTCGCCGGCATCAAGGCGATCATCGACCTGCAGAACCAGGTGCGTGACCTCAGGGAGGAGGTCGAGGACCTGCGGTCGCGGCTCGCCGCCGCGGAGCAGGACGCCGGCCAGTCCGCACGCGGCGGGCGCCGGGGCGAGATCGTCCATGTCCCCCGGTCCACCGCCGTGGTGCTGTGGGAGCAGCGACGCCGCCGGGGACGCGGCGGACGCGAAGGCGGCCGTGACGGGGGAGACGGCACGTCCACGGGCCGGTGACCGCGGAGCCTCAGCCTTCCGTGCGGGCGTCCCGCGCGAACGCCTGTGCGGCGTCCCGCGCGAAGGTCGCGGGGTCGACGGGGCGGCGGGCCCGCGGCATCTTCTCCACCACCAGCAGGTAGGACTCCGTGACGAGCTCGTCGACCAGCCCGGGCGGCAGATGCCCGGAGGGGTGCAGCGTGATCCAGTGCCTCTTGTTCATGTGGTAGCCGGGTGTGATGTCCCGGTACTCCTGCCGGAGGGCCGTGCTGTCCTCCGGGGTGGCCTTGAGGATCACGATCGGCTCACCGGTGACGTCGGTGTGCAGCATGAACACGTTGCCCCGGACCTTGTAGACGTCCCAGTCCGGTCCGAAGGGGTGCGTCAGCTCCGACACGGGGAGCTCCCGTGCCCGGGCACGGGCCCGCTCCTGCAGGGCCTCACCGGACGTGCCCGCGGACTCGTCCGTTGCGTCTTCCACGGTGCTGACCTCCCGGAACATAGGCGACGAGTGTGTCCGCCTCCGAGGGTACGTACCCCACCGGGCCGTCGGCGGCGCTCTACGGCCGACCTGCGGGGATCTCCGCGGTGCCGTGGAACAGGGTGGTGGTGGCCCCGCCGACCCGGACGTTGCCGTCCCCGGTCGGGGTGACCCGGACCCGCCCGGTGCGCTGCAGGACAGTGCCCTGGGCGGCGGTGTAGGGCTCCCGGACCACGCCGGTGCGGACCAGCCACTGTCCGACCGAGGCGTTGAGTGACCCGGTCACCGGGTCCTCGCCGGTGCCGTCGGACGGGGTGAAGCCGCGGATCTCCATGTCGGCCGGACGGTCCGGTGCCGCCCGGTCGTAGAACCCGAAGACGCCGATGTCACAGAGGTCGCCGAGGTCGCCGAGGTCGCCGAGGTCACCGTCGGTGCTGAAGTCCGGGGTCAGCGCCAGGACGTCCCGGGCGTCCGCCAGCTGCACCGCGGCCCACTGCGGGCCGTTGACGACCCACTGGTGGGCGACCACCGCGCAACGGTCGATGCGCAGCGCCGTGCACACCCTGGCCAGGTCCCCGTCCGACAGCGGGCCGGACCGGGTCGTCGGCGGGGCGGTGAAGGACAGCGGTGCGGCGGCCCCGGGGTCGTGCTGGACGTCCACCAGGCCCGCCGCGCACTCCTGGACGACCACCCCGGCACGTCGGGGCGTCCCGCCGGCCTCCAGCCAGGCGTGGGCGCTGCCCAGGGTCGGGTGGCCGGCGAACGGCAGTTCCCCGCCCGGGGTGAAGATCCGCACCCGGTAGTCGGCGGTGCCGGCGGCCCCGGCCGGGGGAGACAGGATGAACGTGGTCTCCGACAGGTTCGTCCAGCGTGCGATGCGCTGCATCTGCCCGGTGGTGAGGTCGTCGGCGTCCAGGATCACGGCGACGGGGTTTCCCCGGAAGGGCTGCTCGGAGAAGACGTCGACCTGGGCGAAGCGGTGGTGGGCCATGACCGGGAGTCTATCCGGCGGTGTGCGGGGAGAGCCTCACAGACTCAGCGTGCCCTGCGCGATGAGGACCACGGCGACGGCCGCGGCCACGGTGACCCCCACGGCGATGACCCACTCGAAGGCGTTGAACACCCGGCCCCCGGCGCGGCGCCGGGTGACGACGTAGGCGACCATGCCCGGCACGATGAGCACCATCCCCATCAGCACGTACTTCACGTCCGCCGCGTAGAACAGCCACAGTGAGTACACGAAGGCCAAGGTGCCGGTGAGCAGGTGCCGGCGGTTCGTCCGGGCGTCCACGGACGGGCCCGAGAGGTCGAACTTCGTCCCCGCGTCGGGGTGTGCCAGCCCTTCGCCGCGTGTGCACAGGAACACCAGGTACAGCGCGGAGAACAGGTAGGGGATCAGGTACAGCGACGTCGCCAGCTGCACCATCGTGGTGTAGGCGGACTCGTTGAGGTAGAAGACCACGATGAACAGCTGGATCACCACGGCGGAGAACAGCTGGGCGACCACCGGGGCGCCACGGCCGTTGACGTAGCCGAGCCGGCGGGGGAGCAGCCCGTCCTGCGCCATCAGGGTGATCGGCTCGGCGCACAGCATCTGCCAGGACACGTAGGCGCCCAGCACGGAGATGCACAGGCCGACGGAGACCAGCCCCGCACCCCACGGGCCCACGACGAGCTCGAGGACCTCCGCCATGGAGTTGTCGCCCATGGCGGCGAGTTCCTCACGGGGCGCGACGCCGTAGGACAGGAAACTCACCGACACCAGCAGCAGGAAGACCGTGAGGAAGCCCAGCAGTGTCGCCAGGGAGACGTCCGTGCGGCGCCGTGCCCGTCGGGAGTACGTCGAGGCGCCCTCGACACCGATGAAGGCCCACACGGTGAACAGCATCATGCCCTTGACCTGGTCGGACAGGCTGGCTGCCTGGTCGGCGTCGTCCCCGAAGGTCTCCGCCGAGCCCCAGAAGTCCGCGGTGAAGATCTCGGTGTGGAACCCGGCGAAGACCAGGATCCCCAGGAACGCCAGGATCGGCAGCAGCTTCGCCGCGGTGGTGACCACGTTGAGGACCGCCGCCTGACGCACCCCGCGTGACAACGCGAGGAAGATCACCCAGTTCAACCCCGAGACGAAGAACGCCTGGACCAGTGACTGACCGTCGGCGAACAGCGGGAGGAAGTGGCCGAGTGAGCCGAAGAAGAGAGTGGCGTAGCCGACCTGGGCGATGATGCTGCCCAGCCAGTACCCCCAGCCGGAGGCGAAGCCCACGAAGTCGCCCAGACCGCCGCGGACGTAGCTGTACACCCCGGAGTCCAGGTTCGGCTTGCGGTGCGCCAACGCCTGGAAGACGAAGGCGACGCACAGCATGCCGATGCCGGTGATGACCCAGCCGATGACCGCGGCACCCGGTGAGGCGACGGCGGAGATGTTCTGCGGCAGGGCGAAGATGCCGGCACCCACACACGACCCGACGATGAGTGAGACCAGCGTCGGCAGGCGGACGGTGTCCCGTCGGGGCAGGGCGCCGGGGGCAGTACCGGGGTCTGTGCCGGGATCAGTGGAGGTGTCAGTCACGGGGAGACAGAGTATCCCGGATCAGTGATCTTTCACCAGCGCGTGCAGATGGCGCAGGATAGCGGCACCGTCCTGGCTGATGCCGTTGTGCTCCCACCGGTTGGTGACGTGGGGACGCAGGCCCCGGATCGTCGCGGCGGTCTCCATGGACAGCTCGAAGGGGACGAAGATGTCGTCGAGGTAGACCGCCGCAGCCGTCGGCACCTCCGTGCTCCGCAGCTGCCCGGCGTCGTAGAGCGGCGTCCAGTCGTCCTTCGCGGCGAGGAGGTCGGCGACGGACTTCCAGGGGCGGAGGGCCGGGTCCTCGTCGAACTGCCAGGGGAAGAAGTGCTCGGCGGTGAGGTAGAGGGGGCCGCCCGTGCGTCCGGCGTGCTCACCGAAGCCGGGGACCTCCTCACGGATGCGGTGTGCCGACCAGTCCGTGGCACCGTCGATGCCGTAGATCGACTCGTGGGCCACCGCGTACAGCGGGGCGTCGGACACGCTGAGGTGGCCGGACAGCTCAGTGAGGAACGGGGTGCGCAGCCGCCGGCGGCCCGCCGCGCCGGGACTGCCGGGGACACTGCGGAAAGGGTCCTCCAGCAGGTAGGCCAGCATGTCGAAGCCGCCGGTACGTCCCAGGTTCATGCCGACGGTGCGGAACCTGCGGGAGGTCAGGCGCTCACCGGTGGGCAGCGTCTCCTCGGTGTCGTCGAGGTGCCGGCAGATCTCGGCCACGCGCTGCTCCGCCCACGGGAAGCGGGCGTAGAAGCGGTCGTTGCGTACCGCGGTCCTGGCGAAGGTGGCCCGGTAGATGTCGTCGACCCGGGTGTGCGGGTCGCTGACGTAGCCGGGTAGACCGCCGGTGAAGAACGCCTCGCGGACGCCCTCGGGACGGCGGGAGAGGTAGGTGGTGATGCAGAATCCGCCGAAGGACTGGCCCAGCAGCGACCACGGGTCTTCGCCGAGTGCCTGGCGGAGCAGTTCGGCGTCCTCGACGATGCTGTCGGCCCGCAGCCTGGTGAGGTAGTCGGCCTGGTCGCGGGGAGTGGGGCCGAGAGCCTCGGGCGCGGCGACGTCGACCGGGGTGGAGCGTCCGGTTCCCCGCTGGTCGAACAGGATCACCCGGTAGTGGTGGAGTGCCTCGCCCAGCCAGCCGGACAGGGAGCCGCCGTCACCGTCCGCGACGGGACGGGGCGCACCGTGGCCGGGGCCGCCCTGGAGGAACAGCAGCGCGGGACGGTCCTCGCCGCCGTCCGGGACGTACTCGCGGGCGTAGACCTCGATGGTGCGCGGGTCGGCGGAGGCAGGGGAATCAGGGGAATCAGGGGAGCCGGG
>NZ_JALAGY010000050.1 GCF_022712195.1 Corynebacterium sp.
CCCTGGTCCTCCCCCTGTCACCGTCGTCCCGGGGATCCTGCACCTCCCCGTGCACCGCCGCCCGCCACGCCGCCACGACAGGCAGACCTGCCTGCACGGCGGCGGCGAAGACGTCGAGTACCCGGGCAGCGGCGAGTGCGCCGAGACCTGGTGTCGCCGAGACCCCCGGGAGACGAAAGCCCCCTGAGACCCCTGCCTTGCCACCGGGCCCGGCGCGCCCGCCGACGCCCCCGAGGACCGTCACCGTCAACGACTCCACCCACAGCACCCCGGCGCAGGCCAGGGCGGTACCTGCCATCAGGACCAGGGACCCCACCGGGTCGCCGACAAGGAACGTCAGCGGTTCCAGCCCCATGGACTGGCCGATGCCGAGCGCCCCGGCCGGCAGGAGCAGCAGGATCACCTCCGTCATGCGCGCCCCGGCCAGCGCACCGGACACGTGGCCGAGATGGCCCAGACGGGAGTCCAGGTCCCGCACGAAACGCCCCATCAGCGTGCCCAGCGCCAGACCGTGCCGTTCCGCGGTGGCCCACAGGCGGAGGAACCGTACGTAGTCCTCGTCGGTCCGGTCAGGCATGTCGGTGCCGCCGCGCCCGTCCCCCGTCAGCGCGGTACCGCCGTCGACCTCAGCACCCAGGCGGATCCGGTGGATCTGCCGACGCAGTCCGCCACTGATGCCGTGCCCCGGGGTCAGCGCCTGTTCCGCCGCGGCCACCGGGCGGGCGCCGACGAGCAGTTCCACGGCGAAGGCGTCGATGAAGTCCCGGTACTCCAGGACCCGCCGCCGGTCACCGCTCAGCCGCACCACCGCACCCGCCACGCGCCCACCGGTGAACAGCACCACCGCACCGGTCCCGATCAGCGCCAGCACGGTCACCATGACCGCTCCCACACCGGTTCCACCCGTAGGACGCCGCCGGCACCGCTGAGCCGCCCGATCTGGGCGAGGTGCCGTCGTCCGCCGCTGCGGTGCAGATGCACCACGGTGTCGACACCGTCGACGACCTGGCGTGCCACGGACTCCGCCGGCATTCCGGCCAGGGCCCCCAGGGCGGTGAGCCTCCCGGGCACCGCGGACAGGCTGTTGGCGTGCAGCGTCCCCGCACTGCCCCCGTGCCCGGTGTTGAAGGCCAGCAGGAGCTCGGCGATCTCGGCCCCGCGGATCTCACCGACGATGATGCGGTCCGGACGCATCCGCAGGCTCTGACGCACCAGGGTCCGCATGTCGACGGCCCCGGCACCGTCCGCGCCGGCGTCGCGGGTGTGCAACCGCACCACGTGAGGATGGTCCGGGAGAAGCTCCGGGGTGTCCTCGACCAGCAGCAGCCGCTCATGGGCCGGCACCCGGCTGAGCAGGGCGGCGAGCAGGGTCGTCTTGCCACTGCCTGTGCCACCGCTGACGAGGAAGGACCGGCGCCCGGTGACGAGCGTGTCCAGCAACCGTGCCCCCTCCTCCGGGAACATCCCCGTCTCCTGCAGCGCACCCAGGTCACGGTGGGAGCGGGACAGTGCCCGCAGGCTCACGCACGCCCCTGCGCCGGCAGGCGGGGCGAGCACGGCGTGCACCCGCACCCCCGCCGCTGCCACTCCCGGCGGCAGGTCGGTGAGCACGCCGTCCGCGTAGGGCCGTGCGTCGTCCAGCCGGGCACCGCAGGCCGCCGCCAGTCGCACGGCGAGTGCCCGACACGCCGCCTCGTCCCTCACGCGCAGGTCAGTGGGCTCCACTCCCCGCCCACGGTCGACCCACACCGGACCGGGCCCGTTGACCAGGACATCGGTGACCTCCGGGTCGCCCAGCGGGATGGCCAGGTCACCCAGCCCGGAGAACTCCCGGGTGAGGATCCGCACCTGCTCGACGCCCGGCACGTCCATGGCACCGACCACCCCGGCGATGTCGTCCGGGGAAGGACGCAGGACGTCCCGGTCGACGAGCTCGTCGCGCACCCGGTCCACCAGCGGGAGATGCCCGGTGACCGTGGCCTCTGCGGTGTTGGCGGCGTTGACGGCGTTGACGGCGCGCGCCATCAACCGGCCGATCACCGGATCTGCTCCAGCAGCCGCACCGCAGCGGTCGCGGCCGTGCCCGCTCCGCGCCCGGTGGTGCGGAAGTCGCCCCGGTCCACGTCGACGGTGAGGAACGGGTCGTCCTCCCAGGTGACTGTCGGCGTCCGCCCCAGCAGACTCAGGGTCTGGTTCCACGTCAGCCCCGACCGCGGGAGTTCGCGCAGGACCACGTGGATCCGTGCGTCAGCGGCCGCGACGTGCCGGGCGGCCAGCACCGCCGGCACCGTCTGCGGCACCACCAGCACCCGGTCGGTCACGGTGTCCGGAAGTCCGGCCAGGTCCCGGCGCCCGCAGTCCCTGACAACGGGCAGGGCCGGCGACGCCACGTGCCGCTCACCGAGGCCTCCGCCGGCCTCGACCAGGCCCACGTCCCCGACCCAGGTCACTTTCCTTTCCTGCCCGCCGCCGGTGTCCCCTTCCGCCCCGAGGAGCACCCTGAGGTGTCCCGCCCTGGACAACGGGTCGGCGTCGACGAGCAACGCCTGTCCCGCACCGCCGGCACCGCCGGCACCGCCGGCACAGTCAGCACTGTCCGGCCCGGGGTCGGCCACGGCGCCGGCGAGTGCCGCTGCGAAGACACTGGTGCCTGCCCCGCCGACCACACCCGCCACCGCGACATCGAACGGGTCGCGGCAGCCGATCGCCGCAGCGAGCTGCCGGGTCCCCTCCGGGATCTGGATCGTCCCCGGTCCTGCGGCACCCGGCTCCCCGCTGACCCGAATGACCCGGGTGACCCCGGTGACCCGCGTGCCCGCCGGGTCCGTCCCCGGCAGGTCGGGCATCTCCGGTTCCTCCGTGTCCGTCACCAGCACCAGTCCCGTGCCGACGGGGAGGTCGTCCTCCCGGAGGAGCCGACGCCCGGTCGCGGCGACGGTCATGGCGACGGTGTCCACCAGACCGGCGTCCCCGAGCACCGCCAGGACCGGTGTGGGCCGACTGTACCGGGCGCCGCCCCGTCCCCGGACAGACCCGGCGAACCTGTCCGTCACTCCCCTGACACCTCGTGTTCCCCTCATGGCGGTAGATAGTGACAGCACAGGCCACCGGGCCGCCAGGGACCGGCCGGCGGACGCCGAACCTGTGGACAACTTCGGTCCCGGTTTCGTGTCACTGTCCCCACCCCCTGTGGACAACTCCGACAACGGGAGAACAGCGTGAGACTGAAGGTAACGAGAGAGCCGCCTGGGACGTATGGTGGTGGTGTGACTACGCCGCCGGGAGGACCACGCGATCCGGACGACACCCACGTCGAGAACACGCCCGTCGCCGACCTCATCCACTCCATCACCACCGACCCCGGCACCGACCCGTCCCACGTCCTCGCGGTCTTCGACCTGGACAAGACCATCATCGACACCTCCGCCTCGATGGCCTACCGCAAACCTCTCGCCGACCGCGGGCTGATCACCACCACCGACATGCTGCGGATGCTCATGATGCTGGGCAACTACATGATCAGCGGCCACGACGACAACTCCCTCAACACCACCCGCGACACCCTGGTGGCCATGGTCCGCGGCCGCAGCAGCGACGACCTCGCCGACGTCGCCCACAGCGCCCTCCAGGACGTGATCGTCCCGTTCATCTACTCCGAGGCCCGCACCCTCATCGACCGGCACCACGCCCTCGGGCACCGCGTCGCCATCATCACCGCCTCCGCCCGGGTGCTGGTCTCCCCGATCGCCGAGGAGCTCGGCGCCGACCACCTCATCGCCACCGAACTCGCCGTCGACGACGACGGACTGTTCACCGGCGAGGTCCCGTTCTTCTGCAAGGGCCCCGCCAAGGTCGAGGGCCTGCGCCGCCTCGCCGACGAACGGGGATACGACCTCGCCTCCAGTTACGCCTACACCGACTCCGCCACCGACCTCCCCCTGCTCGAGGCCGTCGGCCACCCCACCGTCGTCAACCCCGACCGGGCACTGCGCCGTGAAGCCGCCGTCCGTGACTGGCCCGTCGCCAACTTCGGCCGGACCGAGCCTCTGTTCACCCTCCCGGAGCACACCGGCGCCATCGCCGGCACCTCCGCCGCCGTCGCGCTCGTCGGTACCGTGGCGGCGGGTCTGCTCGTCTGGCTCCGCGGCCGTGACGAAGGGCGTGACGAAGGCCGCGACGAAAGCTGACCGGAGCCGCTAGTGTACGGCTTCCCCCTCGCGGCGCAGGAGCCTCTGGCACAATAGCGTGGAGAACCAACCGGTAGGATCCGATTGTGACCATCGACCAGGAGAGTGCGTAGTGAGCGACAAGAACAGCAACGGCCTGTTCACTGACCAGGACAGCTTCAACCCCAAGGTCAACTCCATCCCGCTGTCCGACGTGGACGCGCAGGCCGCAGGACGCGGCGGCAGCATCGGCGACCTCGTCAAAGACGCCACCGCCCAGGTGTCCTCCCTGATCCGTTCCGAGGTGGAACTGGCCAAGACCGAGATCTCCGGCACCGCGAAGAAGGCCGGCATCGCCGTGGCCCTGTTCGGCGCCGCGGGCGTCGTGCTGGCCTACAGCTCCTTTTTCTTCTTCTTCTTCCTCGCCGAGCTGCTGGACACCTGGCTGCCGCGGTGGTCGGCGTTCCTCATCGTCTTCGGCATCATGTTCGTGCTGGTCGCGCTTCTCGCGGTCGTCGGCGTGAAGTTCATCAAGGGTGTCAGGAAGCCGCAGGCCACGATCGACTCCCTCAACGACCTGAAGTCGGTGATCCCGTCCGGCAAGAAGAACACCTCCGCCGACGACGGGCTGTTCACCTAGCCCACCCCGGGCCCTTTCACCTCCACAGCGATGACCTCCCCCGACGACGCCGTCCACCGGTACATCCACACCCGGGGCATCCGGCTGCACGTTCTCGTCCAGGGACCGGCCGACGCCCCCCTGGTCCTGCTGATCCACGGGTTCGCCGGCGGGCACTTCGACTGGCGGGAGCTCATGCCGGAGCTGGCGTCCGCCTCCGCCCCGCGGTTCCGTGTCGCCGCCGTCGACCTGCGCGGTTACGGACGCTCCGACAAGACGCCCCGCGGCTACGACCTCACCACCGCGGCCTCCGACATGTGCGGCGCCGTCCGTGCACTCGGCCACACCGACGCCCTGGTCGTCGGCCACGGCGAGGGTGGCCTGGTCGCCTGGACGATGGCGGCCCACGAGCCGCAGCGTGTCCGCGGCATCGTCACCCTCTCCTCGGCCCACCCCCTTGTCCTGGCCCGTTCGGTGTTCCTGCACCCGGTGTCCCAGTGGCCGCGGGTGCGGGCCTCCCTCTACGCACAACTTCCCCGGCTGCCTGAACGCGCCCTGCGCAGGAACGGGTCCGCCGCCGTGGCCGCCTCGTTCCGCCAGCAGGTCGCCCCCGGTTTCCGGGAGACCAGGATCTGCCGGGAGCACGAGGAACTCCGGCGCGAGGCCATGCAGATCGACAAGGTCGCGCACCTGTCGTGCGAGTACCGCCGGTGGACCCTGCGCAGCCGGCTACGCCCCGAGGGCGGCGACTTCAACCGCACCTTCCCCGCGCGCACCGAGGCACCCGCCGTCTGCGTGGACGGCTCGATGGACCCCGCCTACTCCCGGAGGATCGCCCGCCGCTCCGCGGACCGTGGCGGGCACGGCTCCTCCGCCGAGCTGCTCTACGGGGTGGGGCACTTCCCGCACATCGAGGACCCCCCGGCCGTCGCGGCGATCGTCCGGGCGGCCGCGGAACTCACCCCGGGTCTCAGCTGACCACGCACTTCTGCGTGTCCACCGGCGCCTGGTAGGTGTTCACGTCCCCCACGTGCGAGAGCACCTCGTTCCTGGTCAGGGCGTAGCCGGTGTCGGAGTCCCCCACAGCGGCGCCGAAGACCAGCCCCAGGACGCGGCCGTCGGTGTCGAGCAGCGGGCCTCCGGAATTGCCCTGCACCACCGTCCCGCGGAGGGTGTAGGCCTCACGCTCCACCCGCGCGGCGGCGTAGATGTCGGGTCCGGAGACGGTGAACATCTCACGCACACGGGAGGGGGTGGCCTGGAAAGGACCGCCGAGCGGGAACCCCATGACGATGGCGTCGTCGTTCTGCGCGGCGGCACGGTCAGACCACTCCAACGGCGGCAGTGTGGTGCCGTCGGTGGTGCGGATCAGGGCGATGTCCTCCGAGGGGTTGTAGTAGACGACCTCCCCCTGGGCGTCGCCGTCCACGGTCTCCAGCGCGACCCGGCCGGTGCCTGCGACGACGTGCGCGTTGGTCATCACCAGGTCGGGTTCCACGGCGAAGCCGGAGCCCTGCAGGATCCGGCTGCACTGTTCCGCTTCGCCGAGCACGCGGACCAGTGACGGGCGTGTCCGGGCGACGACGGGGTCGTCCGCCAGCGTGGCGTCCGGCGGCTCCACCTCGGTGGTGGGGACGTCGTCGAAGGGGTCGGTGATGACGGGGAAGCCGGAGTCGCTGAAGAAGGACGCCGTCTGCTGGGGCAGGGCCTCCAGCCAGGACGGGGCGATGTCGCTGACACCGGAGAGGATCGACGACCCGCGGACAGACTTCCCCAGGTCACCGGAGTTGTTGCCCGCCACCGGGACGACGATCAGCCACACCACGACCACGGTGGTCACGACCTGCACCATCGCCCCCACCACGGAGTCCGCCCGCAGGGCGGTGCGGGTGCGGATCAGGTCGCGCAACCGCCCGCCGATGATCGAGCCGACGGTGTAGCCCACCACGACGGACCCGGCGATCACCGCCAGTGCGACGAGGAAACGCTGGGTGTCCCCGTCGACGTGCCCCATGACCCACGGCAGGACGCGCAGGCCCAGCACACCTCCGCCGAGCACGCCGAGCAGCGACAGCAGCGCGGAGAAACCGCCCTGGCGCCAGCCGGACACCAGGGCGAACAGGGCGACGACGACGAGGGCGACGTCGACGATGACCGACCCGCTCATCGGGTCTCCTTCCGGTTGTCCTTGTCGGTGTCGCCGAGCTCGCCGCCCAGCCGGTCGCCGAGGGCGGCCGGAACCAGGTTCTCCCCGTTGCGCGACGACTCCAGGGCGGCGAAGAGGTCCTGCACCGTGGCGGGCTCGCCGTCAGCCCAGGGCTCCTCCCACACCTCGTCCCAGCCGGCGATCTGCAGCAGGGCGTCCACCACGCCGCCGGTGAACCCCCACAGCAGGTAGCCGTCGACGTCGAACGCCGGCCCGTGCCAGCCGAGGAATCCGATCCGGCTGCGGGAGGCCGGGTCCGCCAGCCGCGCCACCGGGTAGGCACGGACCCAGTCGGTCTCCCCGGTGGCCGGGTGCACCGGGCCCGGCGTCCGCCACCACGCGACGACGGGGATGACCGCGTGGTTCGTGCGGTCGATGTAGAGGGGGTCCATCACGGAGACGGGCACCACCGCGTCCGGGTCGAGGCCGGTCTCCTCCACCGCCTCACGCACGGCGGTGTCGACGGGGCCGGCGTCCTGCGCCTCGCGGCGTCCCCCGGGAAAGGCGATCTGACCGGAGTGGGTCCGCATACGGGGGTTCCGGTGGGTCAGCAGCACCGTCTTCCCGCCGTCCCCGTCCTCGCCGAGAAGCACCAGCACCGCCGAGTAGCGCGGCGGAGTGCCGTCCGGCCCGGTCTCCGGGACGGTGCGGGCCGGTTCGCTGAAGATGGAGGACGACGGGGAGCCGGCGGCAGCGCGGACGGCCACCACCAGCTCACGCACCCATGCGGGCACGTCGGAGGGCAGGTCCGGCTGGTCCTGCGCGGCCGCCAGCCAGTCCTCCAGCGAGTGGTCCCGGTCAGGGAGATCGGTGGAACGGCTCATGAGTTCCCCATACTACGTGTCATGGGCCCCCATGAGCTCCTCCACCTGCTCCACGGAGGTCAGTTCGCCGGGGTGCATGTCCAGGCGTGAACCGTCCGGACCGTAGACCACCGACAGCGGGACGACGGCCGGCAGGGACGCCGCCGCCGCGACTGCCCCGGTCGAGTCCTGGAAGCTGGCGAGACGTACGTCCAGGTCGGCGAGCAGGTCCACCCCGGCCTGGCCGCGCTCGTTGGCGTGCACACCGACGATGTTCCACTCGGGGTGCTTCTCGGCGACCTCCTGCAGGACCGGCAGTTCCTGGCGGCAGGGACCGCACCACCACGCCCAGACGTTGACCAGGGTGGGGCGTCCCGCGGTCAGTTCGGCGATGGTGGCCGTGGACTCCCCTCCGCCGTCGGTCAGGCACGGCAGGACGACGTCCGCGAGTTCCGCGTCCGGCGCCACCGCGGCTCCGTCCCGCGGCGACGGGCAGGCGATGCGCTGCTCCCCGGGAACGTCGTAGGACGTCCCGGCGGGGTCCGGCCGGGTGGTCTGCGCCGGTTCCGGTGCGCCTGACGCTCCCGGTGCCCCGGGGGATGAGGGGGATGCGGGGGCGCTGCCGGCCGCGGTGTTCTCCTCAGTGTTCCCCTCGCCGCCCCCGGTCAGCGAGATGACCATCGGCACCGCCGCGACCGCCAGGCCGACGGCGACCACGACGACCAGCAGGACCGTGCGCAGGCGGGAGTCCGGCCCACCCGTCGTCCCGCTCACCGCGCACCTCCCGCCTCGGACGAGGGGCACCCGGCGGACAGCACGCAGGCGGCGCAGTCGGGACGGCGGGCGTGGCAGACCCGTCGGCCGTGGAAGATCAGCCGGTGGGAGAACATCGTCCACTCGGACTTCTCCACCCGTGCGGTGATCTCCCGTTCCACGGCGACCGCGTCGGTCTGCGTGGTCAGTCCGAGCCGCCGCAGCACCCTGCCGACGTGGGTGTCTACGGGGAAGCCGGGCACCCCGAACGCGTTGCCGAGCACCACGTTGGCCGTCTTGCGCCCCACCCCCGGCAGCGCGACGAGATCCTCCATGGTGTCGGGGACCTCCCCGCCGTGCCCGTCGCACAGGGCGGCCCCCAGGCCGATGAGGCTGGTGGCCTTGTTGCGGAAGAAACCCGTCGGACGGATGAGCTCCTCGAGACGTTCCCGGTCGGCCCCGGCGTAGGCTGCGGCGTCCGGGAACTCCCGGAACAGTGCCGGGGTGACCTGGTTGACCCGCCTGTCGGTGCACTGGGCGGACAGCACCGTCGCGACGAGCAGCTCCAGCGGCGTGGAGTAGTCCAGCTCGCAGTGCGCGTCCGGGTACTCCCGGGCGAGTGTCCGGTTGACCTTGCGCGTGCGTCTGGTCAACGCCAGCGGACTGCCACCGGGCTGCGGACGGGCGGTGGGACGTGAGGGTGAAGTGGCGACCATGGTGAAGCCAGTCTAACCCGCGTTCCACAGAACCCGCCCTCTACGCTGTATTGTGTGGAGTGACCCTTTTCGGGGGCCGGTATGACCAACCTGTCACCGACGGCCAGAGCATCGCCGACACCGCCAACGCGCCACCGAACAGCAGACGAACAGTACCAAGACCAGGAGTCAGACGAGCAATGGGTGAAGTACCTGAGATCCTGTCTCGCGCCGGAATTTTCCAGGGTGTCGAGGCCACCGCGGTCAACGCACTCATCGAGCAGTTGGAGTCGGTGACGTTCCCGCGCGGCACGACCATCTTCGACGAGGGCGAACCGGGCGACCGGCTCTACATCATCATCAACGGCAAGGTGAAGCTGGCGAGGCACGCGCCGGACGGCCGGGAGAACCTGCTGACGATCATGGGCCCCTCCGACATGTTCGGTGAGCTGTCCATCTTCGACCCGGGGCCGCGCACCTCCGCGGCGGTGTGCGTCACCGAGGTGACCGCCGCGACGATGGACTCGCAGATGCTGCACGACTGGATCTCCGACCACCCCGAGATCTCCGAGCAGCTGCTGCGGGTGCTGGCACGTCGTCTGCGCCGAACGAACAACACGCTGGCGGACCTCATCTTCACCGACGTCCCGGGCCGTGTCGCGAAGGCCCTGCTGCAGCTGGCGAACCGGTTCGGTGTGCAGGAGGGTGGCGCGCTGCGGGTGCACCACGACCTGACGCAGGAGGAGATCGCCCAGCTCGTCGGCGCTTCCCGCGAGACGGTCAACAAGGCTCTCGCGGAGTTCGCCCACCGTGGGTGGATCCGCCTGGAGGGCAAGTCCGTGCTGATCTCCGACACTGAGCGGCTGGCCAAGCGCGCCCGCTGACCCCGCCCGTTACCGGCCCCTCGTGAGCCGCCGTCCCCCGCAGGGGTCGGCGGTTCTTCTCGTCGTCGGCGGCAGCGTCGTCCGGGCACGGGGCCGGACCCCGCAGGTAGACTGGTCGGGCTACTTAAGGACGACCGAGGAGGCCACCATGCCCGCCACACGACGCCGCCCCGCCCGCGACAGGATCCTCTCCGCCGCCACCGACCTCTTCTACGAACGGGGGATCACCGCCACCGGGATCGACGCCGTCGTCGAGCACGCGGGTGTGGCCCGCAGGAGCCTGTACAACAACTTCTCCTCGAAGGACGAGCTCGTCGCGGCCGTCGTCGACCGCCGTCACCGGCAGTGGCTCGATCTCCACCGGGCACGTCTCCTCCAGACCGGTGACGATCCGGTGGACCGCGTCCTCGCCGTGGTCGACGCCTACACCGACCACGCCGAGGCCGACGGCGACCACTTCCGGGGGTGCGGGCTGCTCAACAGCGCCGCCGAGTTCCCCGCCGGGTCAGCGACGCGGGCGCAGGTGGCCCGGTACAAGCAGGAGATCGAGGAGCTCCTGCGGGCGGCCCTGACTCCGGACGAGTCCGACGCTGCCGGGAACACCCCCTCCGCGGACAGCGCCGCCCACGCCACCGCCGCGCACCTGTCCCTCCTGCTGGAAGGCGCCGTGACCCGGTCCGGACTGGAGGGGACCACCGCACACCTGCACCGCGCCCGGGCGCTCGCCGGGGAGATCGTGCACCGGTACCACTCCACCGGAGCGGCCGCGTGACCCCCTCGCGGGCACCGGCACTGCTGGCGGTCACCCTCACCGCCGTCCTGTGGGGCACCACGGGAACGGCGGCCAGCCTCGCGGCCGGTGTCGGCCCACTGGCCGTGGGAGCGGTCTCCCTGGGGGTCGGCGGCCTGCTCCAGGCGCTCATCGCCGTGCCCCAGCTGCGGCGCCGGTCGCCTCTGCTCCGGGAGCACAGGGGTCTGGTCCTGCTGGGCGGGGCCGCGGTGTTCACCTATCCCCTGGCGTTCTACAGTTCGATGCACCTGGCCGGGGTCGCCGTGGGCACGGTGATCTCGCTGGCCTCGGCACCGCTGGCCGCCGGGGTGATCGAGAAACTCACCGGCGGGACGTCCCTCGGCCCCTGGTGGGCGGGCGCCGCAGGACTCGGCATCACCGGCGCGGCGCTGATCAGTGCGGCGTCCGGTGGCGACGGCACCCCGTCCGACGGCACCCGCACCCTCGCCGGCATCGCCCTCGGCCTGGTCGCCGGGGTGTCCTACGCGCTGTACTCGTGGGTGGCCTTCCGGCTGATGCTCGCCGGCACGGGACGTGCCGCGGCGATGGGGTCGGTCTTCGGTGTCGGAGGGGCGCTGCTCGTTCCGGTGCTGCTGCTCACCGGCGCCCCGCTCCTGCAGTCCCCCACGACGCTGGGCGTCGCGGCATATCTCTCACTGGTGCCGATGTTCCTGGGGTACGTGCTGTTCGGGTACGGGCTCACCCGCCTCTCCCCCAGCACGGCGACAACGGTCACCCTCCTGGAGCCCGCCGTCGCCGCGGTCCTGGCGGTGGTCGTCGTCGGGGAACGGCTGGCCCCCGTCGGCTGGGTCGGCCTCACGCTGATCGGGCTGGTCCTGGTGCTGCTCGCGGTCGCCCCGGAACCCGGGCACCGGCGCTCCCGCCGGTCCCGGTGACGACGGGCGCTACAGCTTCCCGAGGTGGCGGAGCGCCACCCGGGTGGACTGCTTCGCCGCGTCACGCAGCACCGGGTCGACGTCGGTGTAGATCTCGTCGACGATCTGGCCCACCGTGGCGTCCTCCCCCAGCTTCTCCAGTGCCTCGGTGACCTGGCGGAGCCGGTGCTCACGCCGCTGCAGGTACTTCACCGCCAGCTGGGCGGTGTCGTCCCGGTCAGGACCGTGGCCCGGCAGCATCCGGACCCCGGACCCGCGCTGCGCGAGCAGCCGGAGCGTGTCCAGGTAGTCGCCCAGGTCCCCGGTTGTCTCGGAGATCATGGTGGTGTGCCGCCCGGCGATGGTGTCACCGGTGAGGATGCCCTCGACGTCGGCGTCGGTCTCCCCTCCCTCGGTGTGCACGGCGAAGCAGACGGAGTCGTCGGTGTGGCCCGGGGTGGCCATGACCTCGATGGCCGGGGTCAGCCCCTCACAGCGGATGAACTCCCCGTCGACAAGGGGCTCCCCGCCGATGCAGTAGCGCTTGTCGAGGGACCGGACCGGGGCGCCGACGAGCTGGCGCAGACGGGCCGCACCGTCCGCATGGTCGGGGTGGTGGTGGGTCAGGAGGACCAGGGCGACCTCGGCACCGTCCTCGGTGGCCTTCCTCCGCAGGACGTTGAGATGGCCCTCGTCCTGCGGACCCGGGTCGACGATGACACTCGCGGTGTCGCCGGGGGCGCGGATGATCCAGGAGTTGGTGCCTTCGAGGGCCTGGTAGCTGGGGTTGTCGCACAGGACCACGCCGGTGGACGGGGCGACGGGACGCAACTGGCTGTACGCGGGATGCTCCATGCCAACGATCCTACGTCGCGCAGCGGCGAACGACAGGTCCGACGGGGGTGACCGCGCAGGGGCGGTGCTACACGACCCTGACGACCAGCTCGACCTCGACCGGACTGCCCAGCGGCAGTTCGGCGACACCGACGGCGCTTCGGGCGTGCGCACCCGCCTCACCGAAGATCTCCCCCAGCAGGTCGGAGGCGCCGTTGACCACGGCCGGCTGGCCGCCGAAACCGGGGGCCGACGCCACGAAGCCGACGACCTTGACGATATGGACGACACTGTCGATCCCCACCAGGTCGTCGACGGCCGCCAACGCATTGAGGGTGGCGGTACGCGCGTGGGTCGTGGCGTCCGCCGGGGACACCGCGGCCGTCACCTCGTCGTCCCCGACCGGGCCGGTGGCAGGCAGCACACCGTCGGCGAAGGGGAGCTGACCGGAGGTGAAGACCAGGTCCCCGGACTTCACGGCCGGGACGTAGGCGGCGACAGGGGCCGCGACGGGGGGAAGCGTGATCCCCAGCTCGGCGAGGCGGTCGGAGACGCGGGCGGCGCCGTCAGCCATCTACTTCTCCCGCTTCAGGTAGGCGACGTGCTGCTCGCCGGTGGGGCCGGGGAGGACGGAGACGAGTTCCCACCCGTCCTCACCCCAGTTGTCCAGGATCTGCTTGGTCGCGTGGGTCAGGAGCGGAACGGTGGCGTATTCCCATTGAGTCATGCCGACGAGTATACAAACGCGCCGGCACCGCCGGGGACGGTCAGTTCTGCGTGGCCTCGAGCTGGCCGGCGAAGAAGTCGGCCCAGCTCTCGACCTCGGGGTGCTTGCGCAGCAGGGCACGGCGCTGACGCTCGGTCATGCCTCCCCACACGCCGAACTCGACCTCGTTGTCGAGGGCGTCCGCACGGCACTGGAGGACCACCGGGCAGTGGCGGCAGATGGCCACGGCCTTGCGCTGGGCCGCGCCCCGGACGAACAGCTCCTCCGGGTCGATGTTGCGGCAGTGCGCCTGGGTGATCCACTCGCCGCGGTTGGTGAAGGACTCGCGGGTGGTCACCTGGCCGGCCGTCCGGTGCAGGACGCCCTGGTTGCCGCTGCGGACCTGGGGAGTGGAGCCCGTGGCGACGCCGGAGGTGCTGTCAGGGTGTCGGAGTGATGCGGTCATGATGTCCTTCCGCTGTGGATAGTAGCCGGGCTCTGACGATTCCCGGCTCCGGAGATCGGGACCCCGGAAGTGATCATCAGCAAACTGGATGTAAGTGTATTCACACAGATTTAGAAGTGTCGAATCGCACAAGCGCGGAGAAAGTGTGTGGCGCATCACCGACC
>NZ_JALAGY010000051.1 GCF_022712195.1 Corynebacterium sp.
ACCGAGACGACCACCCCGCGCGCCGACAGCACCACCCCGCCGCTCATCCGACGACACCTCCCCGTCGCAGCATCCGGCGCAGCAGCACGAAGAACGTGGGGCCGCCCACCAACGCGGTGAAGATCCCGATCGGCAGGTCCGCGAAGGGGACCAGGGTGCGCGACACCACGTCGGCGAACAACAGCAGCACCGCCCCACCGAGGGCGGACAGGGGCACCAGCCACCGGTTCGCCGGCCCGGTGAGCTGCCGCAGGATGTGCGGGACGATCAGGCCGACGAACCCGATGACGCCGGCGAAGCTCACCGCCAGCGCCGCGAGCGCCGTGGACAGGCCGATGACCGTCACCCGCATCACCGCCACGTTCACCCCGGCGTGCCCCGCCGCCCGTTCACCGAGGCTGAGCACGTCCAACCTGCCGGCGATCAGCGCCGCCACCAGGAGACAGAGGACCACCGGCAGGGCCACCACCGCGACCTGGTTCCACTGCGCCCCGTTGAGCGAACCCATCTGCCAGAAGATCACCTGTTCCCGGGAGGACGTCGGGGCCAGGAAGACCAGGAACGATATCGCCGCACCCGCCACCGCGTTCACCGCGATGCCGGTGAGGATGAGGGTGAGCACCCGGACCTCCCCGCTGATCGAGGACAGACGGTACACCGCCACAGTCGTCAGCACCCCGGCCAGGAACGCGAACACCGGGACGGTGGCCGTCCCCAGCACGCCGATGTTCAGCACGATCGCCGCCGCGGCGCCCACCCCCGCACCCGAGGTCACCCCGATCACACCGGGTTCGGCCAGGGGATTGCCGAACAGCCCCTGCAACAGGGTGCCGGCCACCGCGAGCGCCGCCCCCACCAGCAGGCAGAGCACGATCCGCGGGAGACGGATCTGCCAGAGCACGTTCGCCGCCCTGACGCTCTCCCCCGTGCCGTCCTGCGCCGGGCCGTGTCTCAGCGCCTCGGTGACCTGGGACGGCGACAGCGTGAACTGACCGAGCACGAGGTTCACCCCGACCGCCGTGACCAGCAGTGCCACCAGGACGGCGAGGGTGAGCAGCCGCGTCGTCCGACGACGCGTGAGGGTGTCCGGCATACCCCTAGTCACCGAACTCCGCGTCCGTGACCTCTTCACCCCAGAACACCCGGTCAACCACGCGGCGCGCGCGCCGCGTGGTCTTCAGGTAGTCGTCCAGGAACCCCTGGGAGTTCTCCGGGTCCCAGTTCGCCGCCGCCGCGATGTTGACCAGCTGCGGCCCCGGCGCAGGAAGCTGGTCGCGTCGTTTGGCGTCGGCGAGGATGATCGCGTTACGCGCCCTCGTGGCCACGATCCAGGCGTCCCGGAGGGTGTCGACGTCCGCCTCCGACAGCAGCCCGGCGACCCGGATCTCCTCGAGGACCTGCAACGTGGAGGTGTTGTGCAGGTTCTCGATCCGGTGGCAGTGCTGCATGGTGAGCAGTTGGACGGTCCACTCGATGTCGGTGAGCCCTCCCCGACCCAGCTTGGTGTGGGTGTAGCGGTCGGCCCCCCGCGGCAGACGTTCGGCGTCGACCCTCGCCTTCATCCGCCGCACCTGCTGGACCGTCGCACGGTCGACACCGCCCTCGGGGTAGCGGAACTCGTCGATGGTGCGCAGGAACCTGATCCCCAGGTCCTTGTCGCCGGCGACCCACGTCGCCCGCAGCAGCGCCTGGTACTCCCAGGTCTCGCCCCAGCGCTCGTAGTAGGCCCGGTAGGACTCCAGGGTGCGTACCGTGGGGCCGCTGCGCCCCTCCGGCCGCAGGTTCAGGTCCACCTCCAGCGGCGGATCCTGCGAGGGGCGTGACAGCCGGGTGCGCAGCCGCTTGGCGATCCCGCTGGCCCAGGTCACCGCGTCCTGGTCGGTCCCGGGCTCGCCGTCCCCGTCCTCGTCGACCGCGTCATCACGGTCCATCTCCTCCGGGACAGGTTCGCAGACGAACATCACGTCCGCGTCGGAACCGTAACCCAGTTCCGCGCCACCCAGGCGGCCCATGCCGATCACGCTGATCAGGGCCGGCGCGTTACGGTGGTGCTCGTCCTCCCAGGCCCGGATCTCGGCACGCAACGCCGCTTCGAGCACCGCATTCCAGATCATCGACAGCGACCGGCACACTTCCGGGGTGTCGATCAACCCGAGCAGGTCCGCCGAGGCGATCTTCGCCAGTTCGGTACGGCGCAGCGACCGGGCCACCGCGATCGCGGAGTCCGGGTCGCGGTGGCGCCCGGCCGCGGCGACGAGTGAGTGGCTCCGCACCGAGGCGTCGTGCTCCAGCAGTTTCGGGCCGTTGGCCCCGTCCGAGAGCATGCGCACCGCCTCCGGTGAGGCGATGAAGAGGTTGGCGATGTAGGGCGACGTCCCCAGAATGCGCATCAGGCGTTTGCCCACGATGTTCTCGTCACGCAGCAGCCGGAGGAACCAGGACCGGTCGAAGGCCGCCTCGGAGAGCTTCCGGTAGGCCAGCAGTCCGGCGTCCGGGTCGACGGTGTCGGACAGCCACTCCATCAACGACGGCAGGATCATCGCCTGGATGCGGTCCTTGCGGGTGGTCCCCGACGCCAGGGCCGACAGATGGTCCATGGCACGCGACGGGTGCAGGTAGCCCAGTGCGGCGAGCTGACGCTTCGCCGCCTCCGGGGTCAGCCGCAGCGCGTCGACCGGCATGGTGACCACCGAGGACAGCAGCGGACGGTAGAACAGCTTGTTGTGCAGCTGCCGGATCTGGCTGCTCACCTTGCGCACCTTCGCCGACAGGGCGGCGTCCGCCCCCTCCTGGCCTTCCCCGCGTACCCCGGCGGTGCGGGCCAGTCGCAGACGTCCCGCCTCGTCCCCCTCCTCGGGCAGGGCGTGGGTACGACGCAGGTGCTGCAGCTGCAGCCGGTGCTCCAGCAACCGCATGTACTCGTAGCAGTCGATCAGGATCTGCCCGTCCTCACGGCCGACGTAGCCCCCGTCGACCAGGGCGTTGAGCGCCTGGACGGTGGACCGGACCCGCAGAGACTCGTCGACCCGGCCGTGCACCATCTGGAGCAGCTGGATGGCGAACTCCACGTCGCGCAGCCCACCGGGCCCCAGCTTCAGTTCCAGGGGAAGCAGATGGTCCGGGACATTGTCGATGACCCGGCGGCGCATCGCCTGCACGTCCGGGACGAAGTCCTCCCGTTCGGCCGCACTCCACACCATCGGGGCGAGTTGTCCGACGTACTCCCGGCCCAGGTCCAGGTCACCGGTCATGGGCCGGGCCTTCAACAACGCCTGGAACTCCCACGTCGACGCCCACCGGCGGTAGTAGGTGAGGTGCGACTCCAGCGTGCGCACCAGGGCGCCGTGGCGCCCCTCGGGACGCAGCGCCGCATCGACCTCGAAGAACACCCGGCAGCCGATGTTGATGAACTCGCCGGCCAGGCGGGTGGTCTGGGCGTCGGCCGGTTCGGCGACGAAGATGACGTCCACGTCCGAGATGTAGTTCAGCTCCCGGGCACCGCACTTGCCCATGGCCACCACCGACAGCTTCGCGGGCACCGGCCCTGAGGGGTACACCGCTGCCACCGCCACCGCCAGCGCCGCGGTGAGGGCGGCGTCCGCGGCGTCCGCCAGCCGCTCGGTGAGGACCTCGAACGGCAGCGGGTCCACGTCCGTCGCCGCGACACGCCCGCCGAAGGTGTCCGCCAGGTCGATCGCGGCGATCCGGGCGAGGACCGTCCGGTAGGCGGTGCGCATCGCCCGGTCGGCCTCCACCCCGGTCACCGTGGCACGGAACAGCAGGGAGTCCGCGTCGTGCCCCTCCACCCGCTCCGCGCCCACCGAAGCGGTGAGCGCATCCATGATCTCGTCGCGCCCGGGCAGTTCTCCGGCGAGTTCCGGCCAGATGCCGGGGTTCGCGACCACATGGTCCCCCAGCAGGGTGGAACCGCCGAAGAGGGTGAGCAGACGCACCCGGAAGACCGGGTCGGAGTCGATCTTCGCCAGCAGTGTCGCCGACGACGTCCCGTCGGACGTGTCCGTGCCGTCGAGGGCCTCCACCAGGCGGACCACCGCATTGAGCGCCCGGTCCGGGTCCCCGGTGGACGCCAGGACGGCGAGCACGTCCCGGTGCCCCTCATCGTCCCACCCGAGCCTGGCGAGATCCTCCCCCGCCGACGGCCTGGTCAACCCCAGTGACACCGGGGACGGAACTCGACGACGGGTGGTTCGCGGCTGATTCACCGGGGACTCAACTCCTGGGCTGTGGCATCGTGGCTGAAGCACTGGGCTCCGACCCATCGTAGTGGATGCCACCGACATCACCGCCGGAGGTCAGAACTCCAGGTTGTGCGCCAGCTCCCACGGGGTCACCTGGGACTGGTAGGACTTCCACTCCTCCCACTTGTTGCGCAGGAAGTACTCGAAGACGTGCTCGCCGAGGGCGTCCGCCACCAGCTCGGACTTCTCCATCTCACGCAGAGCGAGGTCGAGGTCGGTGGGCAGGTCCTTGTACCCCATCGCCATGCGTTCCCTACGGGTCATGCCCGCCACGTCCTCCTCCACCGGGGGATGCAGCTCATAGCCGTCGCGGATGCCCTTGAGACCGGCGGCGACGAGCACCGCGTAGGTCAGGTACGGGTTCGCCCCGGAGTCCGGCGTCCGGATCTCCACCCGGCGTGAGGAGGGCTTGTGCACCGTGTACATCGGCACGCGGATCATCGCCGACCGGTTGGACGCCCCCCACGTGGCCGCGGTCGGGGCCTCCGCACCACTGGTCAGACGCTTGTAGGAGTTCACCCACTGGTTCGTCACCGCGGAGATCTCCGGGGCGTGCTCCAGGATGCCGGCGATGAACGACTTCGCCGTCCCCGACAGGTAGAACTGGTCGTCCGGGTCGTGGAAGGCGTTGTTCTCGCCCTCGAACAACGACATGTGGGTGTGCATGGCCGAGCCGGGGTACTCGTGGAAGGGCTTCGGCATGAACGTCGCCCTCACGTTGTTGCGGGTGGCGACCTGCTTGACCATGTACCGGAAGCTCATCACGTTGTCCGCCATCGACATGGCGTCGGCGAACCGCAGGTCGATCTCCTGCTGGCCCGGGCCGGCCTCGTGGTGCGAGAACTCCACCGAGATCCCCATGGACTCCAGCGCGGAGATCGCGTCCTGGCGGAACAACGGCGCGGCGTCGGTGACCGCCTGGTCGAAGTACCCTCCGGTGTCTGCCGGCACCGGACGGCCGTCCGGACCGTCCCCGTTCTTCAGCAGGAAGAACTCGATCTCAGGGTGCACGTAGCAGGAGAAACCCTCGTCGGCGGCCCGGTTCAGCTGCCGCCGCAGCACCTGGCGCGGGTCCGCCCAGCTCGGCTCGCCGTCGGGCATGGCGATGTCGCAGAACATCCGCGCCGTGAGGACCTGGTTGTCCCCGCCTGCGGTGTCCAGCGGGAGGATCTGGAAAGTGGAGGGGTCCGGCTTGGCGATGGTGTCGGACTCCACCACCCGGGAGAAGCCCTCGATGGAGGAACCGTCGAACCCGATGCCCTCGGCGAAGGCCCCCTCGAGTTCCGCAGGGGCCACGGCGACCGACTTCAGGTACCCCTGGATGTCCGTGAACCACAGACGGACGAAGCGAATGTCCCGTTCCTCGAGGGTGCGGAGGACGTATTCCTGTTGGCGACTCATGGGGACCATCGTAACGCCCGCCCCGACCGGCAGCCCCTTTTTCCGGGGCCCGTGGACGGGTTGTTACACACCGTTAACACCTGACCGTCTGACGTGGCACAATGTCGTGTCATGGCTGACAAGAAAGAGACTACCGGATACCTCGCACCCACCCGCCAGGTCCGCATCGGCGACCTGCGCAAGCGCAAGGGAACGGGTGAGAAATGGGCGATGCTCACCGCCTACGACTACTCAACCGCCACGGCGTTCTCCGCGGCCGGCGTCGAGTGCCTCCTGGTCGGCGACTCCGCGGCCAACGTGGTCTTCGGGTACCCCCAGACCCAGCAGATCAGCCTGGACGAGATGATCTACATCGCCGCCGCCGTCGTGCGCGGGGCGGGCAACGCCCTGGTCATCGCGGACCTCCCGTTCGGCACCTACGAGGCCTCCGACGAACAGGCCGTGCAGTCCGCCGCGGAGATGATGCGACGTTCCGGCGCCGCGATGGTCAAGATCGAGGGTGGGGTGCGCATGGCCCCGCGCATCCGGGCACTGGTCGCCGCAGGCATCCCGGTCTGCGCCCACATCGGGTTCACGCCCCAGTCCGTCAACGCGCTGTCGGGGTTCAAGGTCCAGGGCCGTGGCGAGGGTGCCGCGCAGCTGCTCGAGGACACCCGGGCCGTGGCGGAGGCCGGTGCCGACTTCGTGGTCCTGGAGATGGTCCCCGCCGATGTCGCGGCGAAGGCCAGCGAGGCCGTCGACATCCCCACCGTCGGCATCGGCGCCGGCCCGGACACCGACGCGCAGGTCCTCGTCTGGCACGACATCGCCGCACTACCCGCCGACGGGCACCGCCCCAGGTTCGCCAAGCAGTGGGCTCAGGTCGGCGCGGACCTCACCGCCGCCGCCGCGTCCTACAAGCGCGAGGTCGCCGAGGGGACGTTCCCCGCGGCGGAGCACTGCTTCTGACCGGTCGTCAGTCCTCGTCCCACTCGTCAGCGGCCTTCGTCCGCTCCCGGGCGATCTGCAGGGCGTGCTCCGCGGCCTCGCGTGAGTCGTACGGTCCCATCCTGGAGTCCCACCCGGAGGACTTGCCCTGGGTGACCTCTCCGCTGGCGGTGTCGAAGTACCACTGTTGTTCGCTCATGCCACCACAGTCTAATGGCCGGACGCTACGTCTGTGCGTAGCGAGGGTGGAGGGTAGGGGCGTCGAGAGGGCCTGTGAGCCGGATTCTGTTCCGCGCGCCGGGGCGCGCGGTGGCGATCATCCATCTGGGTCAGCCGTCACCGACTGCCTCAAGCGGTCTACCTGCCCCTTCGCCGACGAGCAGCCGACGGGGCACGGCCACACCGTGGTCCTCCGCGAGGAGGAACGGTCGCGGCCACTTGACCTTGCTCCCGGTGGGGTTTACCAAGCTGCGCCGGTCACCCGGCACACTGGTGCGCTCTTACCGCACCGTTTCACCCTTACCCCGCCGACGCCGGCCGGAACCGGGCCGCCGGGGCGGTCTGTTTTCTGTGGCACTGGCCCGCGGGTCACCCCGGGTTGCCGTTAACAACCACCGTGCTCTGTGGAGTCCGGACTTTCCTCGACGCCGGGCGGACGCCGCCACATGTGCAGGCGCAGTCCCCGGCACCGCGATCACCCGGCCCTCTCGACGGTGCCAACTCTAGCACCTGCCGGGGCCGGGGCCGTCACCTCAGGTAGTGGGTGTCGTTGACCTCGCGAACCACCGAATGGTCCGGGTAGAACTCGACCACCGACAGGCCCGCGAGGTCCAGGTGCAGGGTGGAGTACATCGTGGACGGGACCTGCAGGGCCTCGCGCAGGATGGCCTTGATCGGCGAGACGTGGCTGACCAGCAGGACGGTACCGGCCCCCCGGAGGCCGCCGACCAGGGCGCTGCACCGGCGTTCGACCTCACTCATGCTCTCCCCGCCGACTGTGGGGACGCAGGTGTCGGCGACCCAGGCCGCATGTTCCTCGGGCCACCGGCGGTGCACCTCGTCGAAGGTGAGCCCCTCCCACCGGCCGAAGTCGGTCTCGATGAGGTTCCGGTCGGTCTCGACCTCCAGCCCCAGCGCGCCGGCGGCCGCCTCGGCGGTCTGCCGGGTCCTGGTCAACGGTGAGCAGATGACCCGTCCGATCCCCTCACCCGTCTCCTGCCGGGAGGCCAAGTAGGACGCCGCCCGCCGTGCCTGTTCCTGTCCCAGGTCGGTGAGTTCCGGGTCGCTGCGACCCGAGAAGACCCCGGCGGCGGACATCGCCGTCTGGCCGTGCCGCAGCAGCAGGACGCGCACCGGGTCGCCCCGGTCGCCCATCCACCCCGGGGTCGACCCGGTGTCCACCATGCTCATCCCTCCCGGTCCGGCAGCAGCATCGTCCCGCACTCCGGGCAGGACGCCGGGGTGTCGGCCGGCGCCTCCAGGATCTCCGCCAGTGACGCCCGGTCCAGGCTCATGAAACAGGCGCGGCACGCCGTTCCCGACAGAGCCGCAGCGCCCACCCCGTTCTCCTTCTCACTGTTCTCGTAGCGGCTGCGGACGGCCGGGGGAAGTTCGGCGCGCAGCGTCGCCGAGTGCTCCTCCAGTGACGCGCACTGGCCGGAGAGCTCACGTTCCCTCCCCTCCTGTCGCCGGCGAGCCTCCTCGAGACCGGCGACCGCCCGGTCGAGTGCCTGCTGCGCCTCCCCGACCCGGTCGCCGACGGCCCCGGGACGCCGGGACCGCTCCTCGGCGGCGATGGCCTGTTCCACCTCACCGAGTCGCCGTTCGGCGACGGCCAGGTCATGGTTCAGGTCGCGGCGACGCTCCCCGTCCACCGCCGCCCTGAGACCGGTGAGATCGTCGCGGCGGCGGGCCCGGAGCTTCGCCGCGTCCTGGCGCAGTCGCTGCAGCCGTGTCTCGTCCTCCGCGGCGGCCTGGTCGGCGGCGACCCTGGCACGTCGCGCCTCGGCGACCTCCCGCTCGCGACGCCGGACATCCTCGGCGTCGCGGAGCTCGGCGAGTTCAGTGCGCAGGGCCCGCCACCGGGAGTCGACGTTGACCAGGTCGGTGAGCACGGTCCGCACCGGCCGGGACGACCCCCGCTGTGGGGTACCGGGACCGGCGGGGAACCCGGAGGAGGGTTCAGGGAAGGGGGCGGAAAAGGAGTCAGACACGGTCATGTCCTCCGGACTGGGGTGACGGGGCGTGGAGGGTCCACGGATCGGTGCGCAGGTCACTGACCTCCACGGTGAGCCGGGGGTCCGCCCCTGCGATGATCTCGGCGGCCTGGGAGCACCACGGGAACTCACTGGCCCAGTGCGCCGTGTCGATGACCGCGCACCCGCCGGCCCGCAGGTGTTCGTCCACCGGGTGGTGGCGCAGGTCGGAGGTGACGAAACAGTCGACGTCGAGTTTCAGCACGGTCCCCAGGAAACTGTCGCCGGACCCGGAGGACACCGCGACCCTGCGGACGACACGGTCCGGGTCGCCGGCGGCCCGCACACCCCACCGGGTCGCCGGCAGCCGGTCGGCGACGCGTCGGGTGAACTCCCGCAACGTCATCGGGGTGTCCAGCTCGCCGACCCGCCCGATGCCGAAGGCCGTCTCAGGGTCGCGCCCGACCCCGACGACCTCGGTGACGTCGTAGGCGGGTTCCTCGTACGGGTGAGACGACAACAGCGCGTCCAGCACCGCCGCCCGGCGTGCACGTGGCGCGACGAACTCCACGCGGCGCTCCTCCACCTGTTCGAGCGCGCCCGGGCGTCCGGTGTGCGGTGAGGCGGTGTCACCGGGGCGGAACTGGCCGGAGACCGGGTGGTCGAAGCAGCACTGCGTGTACCGGCCGTCCGTCGTCCCTCCGCCTGCGGCGAACACCGCGTCCTTCACCTCGCCGGTGTGCTCCACGGGGACGGTGAACCCCCACCTGTCGAGGTCCGGCGGACCGGACTCCCCGCGGGACGCCCGCACCGCGGCCGTCGCCGCCGCCGACGACGGCCCCAGCGGCGCCCCCGGGGTGACGCCCAGCAACTCCGCCAACCGGTCGTTGACCCCGGGACGGGCGGCGTCGGCACTGGTGTGTGCGGAGTACAGCGCGATGCCCGCCCGGATCAGCCGGTGAACGATCCTTCCCTTCGGATGGTCGGCCGGCACCCCCGTCACCCCGCGCATCAGCAGCGGGTGGTGCACCAGGACGAAGTCCGCCCCACGGTCCACCGCCTCCTCCACGACCGCGTCGGTGCAGTCGAGGGCGACCATCACGCGCCGCACCGACGCCCCGGGATCGCCGCAGACCAGACCGCAGGCGTCCCACGACTCCGCCAGTTGCGGCGGGTAGGCACGCTCGATGACCGAGACGACGTCAGCGACGGTGGCTTCCTGTGTACCTGCCTGTCCAGGTGCTCGTTGACTCACACCGACAACGATACGTGCCCGACGGCGACAGTCACGACCGGGGACACGACGACAGGTAATCCACCCCGGTCGTGGCCTGCGGCGCAGGATTCTGGCACCCTGGAATCTGTGACGGACGCACATGAGCAAGCAGGTAACGGCAGCAGGACTCTTCTCGTCGACGTCGACGGGACTCTCGTCGACTCCTATCCCGGCATTCGGTCGAGTTTCCTCCGTGCACTCGAGGACAACGACGTCCCGGTGCCCGGGGAGGACCTGCTCCGCCTCATCGCCGGCCCGCCCATGGTCGACACCCTGCGGGGGCTGGGCCTCGAGGGGGAGAAACTCGAGGCCACCGTGGCCAGCTACCGTGAACACTACGACGGCGGCGGATGGCTCGAGGCCACCCCGTTCCCCGGGGTCGCGGACCTGCTGCAGTCCTGGAAGGACCAGGGTTACACGCTGTCGACGGCGACGTCGAAGTCACTGAGCTCCGCGACCCGGCTGCTCAGGCACTTCGACCTCCACGACTACTTCGACGTCATCGCCACCGCCTCCGACGACGGTTCCCGCCGGGCCAAGGACGCCGTGGTCGCCCACGCCCTGGAACAGCTCGGCGCCCCCGGCGGTCCCGTCACCCCCGCCGCCGAGGGAGGCCCGTCGCACCGCGACGACCTGCTGATGATCGGTGACCGGATCCACGATGTCGACGGTGCCCGCGCCTACGGCATCCGGACGGTCCTCGTGGACTGGGGGTACGGTATCCGCGACGAGCACCGCAAGGCCGACTACTCGGTGGCCGACGCCGCCGAGCTCGGGCGACTGGTGGAGGAATGGTCCGACGAACGGCCCCACATCTGCGTGGTGTGCACCGGGAACATCTGCCGCTCCCCGATGGGGGAGGTGATGCTGCGCCGGGCGCTCCGGGACGCCGGGATCGACGGGGACGTCCGCCTCAACTCCTGCGGCACCGACGGCTGGCACGTCGGCGAGGCCGCGGACCCCCGGGCCGTGTCGCGCCTGAGGCAGGACGGGTTCAACGGATCCGGGCACCGCGCCGCCCAGTTCGGTCCCGAGCACCGGGACGCCGACCTCTTCCTCGTGATGACCGCCGCCCACCGCAAGGCACTGGTCAAGCAGGGGGTCCCGGAGGAGCGGGTCGCATTGTTCCGCAGCTTCGGCCCGGCCGGTGAGAAGGAGGTCGAGGACCCCTACTACGGCGACAAGGACAGTTTCGGCGAGGTCTCCCGCCAGCTCGCCGAGGCCATCCCCGGTGTGGTGGACTGGGCCCGGGAGCACGTGGCAGCCGGACGCTGACTCCCCGTCACCGGGACCAGGCAGGGCCGGTCAGCGCAGTTCGACGTCGGCGGAGTCGATCGTCCCGTGGCGGGAGCATGTCGTCGTCCACCCGTGCGGGGTGACCTGTGCGACGGTACGACGGCCGCACTCCGCGCAGTACCGGGGGACGTCCAGCCCCGCCTTCTGCGCCGGTGAGTAGGCGATGACCTCGCCACGCCCGAGGTCCGCGCCCGTGTAGGGGTCGAAGGGGCCGGTGCCTCGGTCAGACACTGCGGCTCAGCACCTTGATCGGGAGATTCAGGCGCCCGACCGTGTCCAGGTCCTGTTCGGCCGGGCGTCCGAGCGTGGTCAGGTAGTTACCCACGATCACACCGTTGATGCCGCCGGACAGCCCCTGTTCGAGACCGAAGTCGCCGAGAGTGAGCTCCCGGCCACCGGCGAAGCGCAGCGTCGTGGACGGCATGGCCAGGCGGAACATGCCGACCGCGCGGAGGGCGTCCTTCCCGTCCATGACGGGCATGTCGGAGAACGGTGTCCCGGGCCGGGGGTCCAGGAAGTTCAGCGGGACCTCGTGGGGGTCGAGCTCCGCGAGCTGGACGGCGAACTCCGCGCGCTGCTCCAACGACTCCCCCATCCCGATGATCCCGCCGCAGCACACCTCGATGCCGGCGTCCTTGACCAGCGTCATCGTCTCACGCCGCTCCTCCCAGGTGTGCGTGGTCACGACCTGCGGGAAGTAGCTGCGCGCGGTCTCGAGGTTGTGGTTGTAGCGGTGCACCCCCGCGGCCTTGAGCCGGTCCACCTGCTCCGGGGTGAGGATACCCACGGACACCGCGACGTCGATTCCCTCGACGTTGGCGTAGATCTCCTCGATCGCCTGCTCGAGCTGGTTCATGAGGTTCTCGTCCGGCCCCTTGACGGCGGCGACGATGCAGAACTCCGTGGCGCCGGTCTTCGCGGTCTGCCGCGCCTGTTCGATGAGCTGGGCGACGTCGAGCCGGGCGGAACGCACCGGCGACTCGAACAGGCCCGACTGGGAACAGAAGTGGCAGTCCTCGGGGCAGCCGCCCGTCTTCAGGCTGACGATGCCCTCGAGCTCGACCTCCTCACCACACCACCGCACACGGACCTCATGGGCCAGTGCGAGGAGGTCGGGGATGCTGTCGTCGGGGAGCCTGAGGATGCGGATGAGGTCGTCGTAGTCGAGGCCGCGGCCGTCGCCGAGGACCTGGGCGCGTGCCTTCGTGAGGATGTTGTCCATGGACACACCCTAACTTGAACGGTGTACAAGTTCCACCCGAAAAGTAGATCTCAGAACCTCTCCCGGTCACGGGCGTTCCTCTTCTCGTGGAACCTGGTCCTCGTCCCGCCGTACCGGTCCTCCAGCTTGCTGGCACGAGAACGCCCCGTCGCCCCGTCGTCGTCGGCGGGGACGGCCGGCGCACCCGGGGCGACAGCCTCCTCCGCCGACTGCAGGCCGCTGTCCGCGGCGGCGACCTCGTCCTGCCGACGGCGACGTTCACGTATCTCCGCCCACACGAAGTAGGCCAGCCCCAGCGGCACCATCACCCCGAAGGCGATCCACTGCAGGCCGTAGGACAGGTAAGGGCCGGCGTCAAGGTTCGGCAGCTCCCGGGCGGACAACACACCCCCCGGATCCGCCACCGGCACCGACGCCTCGTCGAGCTGCACGTAGTCGGCGACAAGGTCCAGATCCACCGCGTCACCGACCATCGCGGTGTTCATGCTGTAGACCTGCAACCTTCCGTCCGCTGTCATCGGCGGATTGTTCGGCGGCGCCTCAGACATCCGGAGGAAACCGGTCACCGTCTCCGGCGTCGACGGTGCAGGGGGGACGTCGGGGACCGACGTACCCTCCGCCGGATGCACCCATCCGCGGTTGACGAGGACAGTCTGCCCGTCGTCCAGGCGGAAGGGCGTCAGCGCATGGTAGGCCGGCTGACCGTCCACCGGCCGGTTGCGCAGCAGCACCTCGTCATCCGCGAGGAACCTCCCCTGCAGTTCGACCCGCGTCCACTCCTTCTCCTCCCCCGCACTGGAACCTTCCTCCGGGAGCACATCCGCCGCCGGCACCGGGTCGGCCTCCAGCCCGGCCTTCAAGCGGTCGTTGAACTCGTGGGTGTCGCGGTTCTTGCCCAGCTGCCACGGCGCCAGCACCGTGAAGGCGACATAGGCGAAGAGCACCACCACCACCGCGGTGATCACCCACCCCGGGGTGAGGAACGTCCGCCAGCCGGACCGCCGTGGCCGACGGCCCCCGACGGCCCCCTCAGAAACCTCGGGCACAGGCCGACCGGACGGGGAGGCAGACTCAGGAACTGGCTCAGACACGCCCCTGAGTCTAGTACCGCGGACTACCTGCTGGACAGTCGACGCACGACGACCCACGCCACCACAGCCAGAGCCAGCACCACCACCGCGGCGGGGACGGCCGTCGCAGGCGTCGTCAGGAAGGCGACCACGGGACTACCGTCGTCACCGTCCTCCGCGTCGTGGAGGGTGACCCCGCCGTCGGCCTGTGCGTCGGTGGGCCGGGCGCCGTCACCCTGGTCCTCCGGCATGGCCTCAAGTCCCGGCGCCCCTCCGTCACAGCCACCGGCCAGGGCCGCGCGGAAGGTCAGCGGATCCATCCCGGCCCCTGTGTCGTAGAAGCCGCCCAGCGCCTCCGCCCCGTCCGCCGTCAGGGTGACGTCGGCACGCCCGTCCAGGATCCCGTCGGTCACAGCACCCTCGGCCCCGGCCAAGGTCGCCAGGTCGATCCGCCCGTAGTCCCGGGGACGGCCGTCGGTGTCATTCGAGGAGACGTCGGCCACCAGCGTCCCGACCCCACCGGAGATCCGGATCTCAGGGTCGCTGACCGAGGTGTCGAGGACACCGTCGTGCCCGGTGAAGTTCACGGAACCGGTGAACACCAACGCCGCGTCGGCGGCGACCTCAGCGTCCCCGTCCCCGCCCTGCACGGACAC
>NZ_JALAGY010000052.1 GCF_022712195.1 Corynebacterium sp.
CGTCGGCCACGGTGTGGGCGCGGCTGGCCAGGGGGCCGAAGCTGGCCCGCCAGACTGTGCCGTCGTGTCCGGGGAGTCCGGCGCCGGTTCTGGTGGTGGAGGTGTGCAGGGTGGCGTCGGTGCCGGGGGAGAGGATGTGGACCATGTCGACCGGTGCGTGGGCGAAGTGCAGTCCGTGTGCGGTGAGTGCGGGGCCGGTGGCGGGGTCTCGCAGCAGCGGACTGACCTGGGCGAGGGGGTGGACGGCGGAGCACAGGTCGTGGATCAGTCCGGTGCCGGTCACGTCGGCGCTGCGTACGCCGCCGCCGGGGGTGTCCGCGGCCTCGAGGACGGTGACGTCCAGGCCGGCGCGGGCGAGGACGAGCGCGGCGGCGAGCCCGTTCGGGCCCGAGCCGACGACGACGGCGGTGGCACCGGATCCGGACATGGCACCGAGCCTAGCCGCCGGGTCGATCCCGGGGGTCGTGAGGGGCTGCCGGGACCCCTGAATTCCGGTGAAAACCACGGGAACGGCACCCTGTCGGCCCGACTGGCCCATAATGGTGGGTTGAAGACACGTCCCCCGTGAAAGGTGCTTAGAACTATCATGTCCAGCCAGCCCGGCCAGTCCGGCCAGTCCCTGTCCCCGTCCCCCGAGGACATCGTGATCGTCGGTGCCGCCCGTACCGCGCAGGGCAAGATGCTCGGTGCACTCGCCTCGAAGTCCGCGGTGGAGCTCGGCGCCGCGGCGCTGACCGGCGCCCTGGAGAAGGCGGGTGTGTCGGCGGAGGCCGTCGACTACGTCTACATGGGGCAGGTCGTGCAGGCCGCCGCGGGACAGAACCCGGCCAAGCAGGCGGCGGTCACCGCGGGTCTGCCGATGTCGACGCCGGCGGTCACGGTGAACAAGGTCTGCCTGTCAGGCCTGGACGCGGTGATCAACGGTGCCCGCATGATCCGGGTCGGGGACGCCGAGGTCGTCGTCGCCGGTGGTCAGGAATCGATGACCAACGCCCCGCACCTGGCTGCCGGGGTGCGTGCCGGGGCGAAGTTCGGTTCCCTGGCGCTGCAGGACTCCCTGGAGCGTGACGGCCTGACGGACCCGGTGCACGGCACGGCGATGGGGGTGGAGACCGAGGAGGGCAACACCACCCGCGGGATCACCCGTGAGGAGCAGGACGAGGTCGCCGCCCTGTCGAACCAGCGCGCCGAGGCCGCGATCAACGACGGCACCTTCGCCGAGGAGATCGTGCCGGTGGAGGTGAGGAAGCGTCGCGAGACCGTGGTGGTGGACACCGACGAGGGTGTGCGTCCGGAGACGACCCGGGAGGGGCTGGCGGCGCTGCGTCCGGCGTTCGCGAAGGACGGGACGATCACCGCGGCCTCGGCGTCGCAGATCTCCGACGGTGCCGCTGCGGTGGTGCTGACGTCGCGTGCCTACGCGGAGAAGAACGGGCTGCCCGTGCTCGCCGCACTCGGTGCGGCCGGTGAGACCGCCGGTCCGAACACTTCGCTGCACTCCCAGCCGTCCCAGGCGGTGTCGGCGGCGCTGGCTCGGCAGGGCTGGTCTGCCGAGGACCTGGATTTCCTCGAGGTCAACGAGGCCTTCGCCTCGGTGGTCGTGCAGTCGGTCAAGGACCTGGGTTACCCGCTGGAGAAGACGAACATCCACGGTGGAGGGATCTCCCTGGGGCACCCGATCGGTGCCTCCGGCGCCCGTCTGGTGGTCACCGCAGCCCATGAGCTGAACCGTCGCGGTGGGGGCCGGGCGGCGGTGTCGCTGTGCGGTGGCGGCGGTCAGGGTGACGCGTTGCTGCTCTGGCGCTGAGTCGTCAGCTGTTGCGGCGCAGGCCCTGCTCCAGCATCGCCGACCAGCGGGCCACGGTCCTGCGGCGGTGATCGGCGTTGTCGATGAGCACTGCGCCCAGGCCGAGACCGCGGGCGAGGTCCACGGTCATGCGCAGAAGTTCCCGGGTGGGGCCGTCGAGCATGTCGGCGTCCAGGGCGAGCGCCATGAGCTGCAGCACTTCCCGGGCGTAGCGGGCGTCGGCGGAGACGATGAGGTCGCGCAGGTCGCTCTCGGCCCCGGCGGCCGCCGACCAGACGTGCAGGGCTGCGCGGAAGGAGTCGCTGCTGAATGAGTCGACGACGAGTTCGATCACTTTCGTCGTCGACGGGTGCCCGGAGGGTTCTGTGGGGGCGGGGCCCAGGTCGGCGACGGCCTGCCGTAGGTCGCGGGTCAGACGTGTGTAGAACTCGGTGACCGTCTCCTCGATGAGGACGTCCCGGGTGAGGAAGTGGCGTTGGGCGGCGCCGCGGGAGACCCCTGCCCGGGTGGCGACGGCACTGACGGTGGTGGCGGCGGCACCGTGTTCCGACAGGGTGGCGATCGCGGCATCGAGCAGTTTCCTGCGGGTCTCGCGGCTGCGGTCCTGCTGTGGAATGGGGGGCATGGATGCTCCGGGGATATGTGGGGAGAGCGGTCAGTTGCATCAATAGTGACTCATTGTGACCGCGAGGTCCAGTTCAATCGTGTCGAGAGATGCCTGTTATCTGAGAATAGGCAGGTAGACGCGTTTCTTGACCGTCGCAGAGAAAAAATCTTCAGTGATCTCTTTACGGAGTGATCTGCGTCATATAGGCTCCCTGGCAACCGAGGATCATGAGTTCTGCAAAAGTGAACCACTTGCGGACCGACCGGAAAGGACCAGGCGATGGCGGCAGGGACGGCAGGGACGGCAGGCGCGCAGAGCACGGCGGAGGCCGCAGAGACCGAGGGGACCGCGGGGCCGACGGGGGCGCCCGGTTTCCGGGAACTTGTCTCCGATCTCGACGACCGGCTCCGCCGTGCCCGGCGTGGTGGAGGGGACACGGCCCGGGCACGCCACGTCGCCCGCGGGAAGATGCTCCCCCGGGACCGGGTGGACGCCCTGCTCGACCCCGGCAGCCCGTTCCTCGAGATCGCACCGTTGGCGGCCGAGGATATGTACGACGGGAGGGTCCCGGGTGCCGGTATCGTCGCCGGGGTGGGGCTGGTCGAGGGGCGCCTGTGCCTCATCGCCGCCAACGACGCCACCGTGTCGGGCGGCACCTACTACCCGGTGAGCGTGAAGAAGCACCTGCGTGCCCAGGAGATCGCGGAGCAGAACCGGCTGCCCTGCATCTACCTGGTGGATTCCGGTGGCGCGATGCTGCTGGAACAGGACCGGGTATTCCCGGACAGGGACCACTTCGGCCGAATCTTCTACAACCAGGCACGGATGTCGGCCAGCGGCATTCCCCAACTGTCCGCGGTGATGGGGTCCTGCACCGCCGGCGGTGCCTACGTCCCGGCGATCTCCGACGAGACCGTCATCGTGGAGGGACAGGGCACGATCTTCCTTGCCGGACCTCCGCTGGTGAAGGCGGCCACGGGGGAGGACGTCACCGCCGACGAGCTCGGTGGCGGCGCCATGCACTCCCGGGTGTCGGGGGTGACCGACCACCTCGCCGCCGACGACGCCGACGCGCTCCAACGCATCCGCGACATCGTCGCCACACTGCCGCCGGACAGCCTCGGCAGTTCAGGGGGCTCAGGGGCAGGGCCTCGGTTCCCGGCGCGCCCGCAGACCGACCTCTATGACGTGGTGCCCACCGACGTCCGGACCCCCTACGACGCCCGTGAGGTCATCGACATCCTCGCCGACATCGGGTCGGTCCACGAGTTCAAGGCGGAGTACGACAACTCGGTGGTCACCTCCTTCGCCCGTATCGAGGGTCACAGGGTGGGAGTGATCGCCAACAACGGCGTGATCTTCGGCGAGGGTGCGGTGAAGGCCGCGCACTTCATCGAGCTGTGCGAACAACGCGGTACCCCGCTGCTGTTCCTCCAGAACACCACCGGGTTCATGGTGGGCCGGGAGTACGAGCAGGGCGGCATCGCCAAGAACGGCGCCAAGATGGTCACCGCCGTGGCCACGGCGAGTGTGCCGAAACTGACCGTGATCACCGGCGGAGGTTTCGGTGCCGGGAATTACGCGATGTGCGGCCGGGCCTATTCGCCACGGTTCCTGTGGGCCTGGCCGAACGCCCGGGTCGCGGTGATGGGTGGACCGCAGGCGGCGATGACACTGTCCACGGTGCGCGAGGCCAGGGTCCACCGCGACGGCGGTACCTGGAGCGACGAACAGCGTGAGGAGTTCGAGGCGCCGATCCGGGAGCTCTTCGAGGAGAAGTCCAGCTGCTGGTACGGCACCGCCCGGCTGTGGGACGACGGGGTCATCGACCCTGCCGACACCCGCCGGACCCTGGCCATGGCACTGGGCGTCTGCGCCCGGGTGCCCCGCGACGACCGTGCCGGTGACGGCTTCGGCGTCTTCCGGATGTGAGAGAGGAAACCACATGACCGTCCCCGACACAGCCCCCGACACAGCGTTCGACACCGTCCTGGTCGCCAACCGTGGCGAGATCGCCTGCCGCGTCATCCGGTCGGTGCACCGTGCCGGCCTCCGCGCCGTCGCCGTGTACTCCGACGCCGACGCCGGGGCGCCGCACGTGGCCGCCGCGGACACCGCCGTGCGGCTGGGACCGGCCCCCGCGACCGAGTCCTACCTGGACATCGTCCGGGTGATCGCCGCGGCCGTGGCGACCGGCGCCGGTGCCGTCCACCCCGGCTACGGCTTTCTCTCGGAGAACGCCGCCTTCGCCCGCGCCTGTCACGACGCTGGCATCGTGTTCATCGGCCCACCGGCCGAGGCCATCGCCGGGATGGGTGACAAGATCACCGCGCGTGCCACCGTCGAGGAACGCGGTGTGCCCACCGTGCCCGGTCTGTCCCGGCCCGGTCTCACCGACGAGGAGCTCGTCGCCGGGGTGACCGGCTCCGACGGCGGCGCAGGGGTGGAGTTCCCGGTGCTGGTCAAGCCATCCGCCGGAGGCGGTGGCAAGGGGATGCACGTCGTCGCGGACCCCGCGGACCTGCCGGGGGTGCTCGCCGCCGCACGGCGCGAGGCAGCCTCCACGTTCGGCGACGACACCCTGTTCATCGAGCATTTCGTGGACACTCCCCGTCATGTCGAGGTGCAGGTCATGGCTGACGCCCACGGCAATGTCATCCATCTCGGGGAACGGGAGTGTTCCCTGCAGCGCCGTCATCAGAAGGTCATCGAGGAGGCGCCGTCGGTGCTGTTGGACGTCGAGACCCGGGCACGGATCGGTGAGGCGGCCTGTGACGCCGCCCGCGCCTGCGGCTACCGCGGTGCGGGGACCGTCGAGTTCATCGTCCCGGCCGCCCGGCCCGACACCTTCTACTTCATGGAGATGAACACCCGACTGCAGGTCGAGCACCCTGTCACCGAGATGGTCACCGGGCTGGACCTGGTGGAGCTGCAGATACGCGTGGCGCAGGGCGAACCGTTGCCCGTCACCCAGGACCAGGTGACACTGACCGGCCACGCCGTGGAGGCCAGGGTGTACGCCGAGGACCCGGCGAACGGCTTCCTTCCCACCGGGGGGAGGATCACCGCGCTGCGCTGGCCGGACGGGCCGGGGGTCCGGGTCGACGCCGGCGTGGTCGAGGGCCAGGAGGTCACCTCCGACTACGACCCGATGCTGGCCAAGGTCATCGCGCACGGTGCCGACCGGGACCGGGCGGTCGGCCGGCTGGACGCCGCGTTGGCGGACGTGCTCATCGTCGGCCCCGGCACGAACACCGACTTCAACCGTTTCCTTCTTCGTGACACCCGGGTCCGCGCCGGTGACCTGGACACCGGACTGCTCGACCGGATCGCCGACGACTTCTCACCCCCTGAGGCCCCGGGGGAGGCCGTCCTGGCCGCGGCCCTGGCATTCCGCGACGAGGCCCGGGCACAGGCGCGGGGCATCGGCCACCACGATGTGTGGGCGGCCGCGGACGGGTGGCGGCTGGGCGGGGAGACCGCGCCCTTCCGCGTCCGGCTGTCCGTGCCCGGCGCGGGGCCGACGGACGTTCTGCTGTATGAACGGGCCGACGGCGTCAGCGTCACCCGGACGGCCGTCGACACTGGAGAACTGGCCGGGCAGGACGGACCGTTCACCGTGATCGGCGGCACCGGCGGCACCGGTGGCACTGACACCACCCGGTTGCTTGCACCCGCCGGGCGCGCCTCGGCGTCCCGACGCTGGGTGACCAGACCGGTGTCCACCCCTGACGGGCCCGGCGTCGCCGTCTCCGGTGGGCCTGGCACGTGGGTGCTCCGCCGCCTGACCCTGGCCAGGGACGCGGTGGACGCCGCGGCGGGGGAGGACGACGTCCTCAGCCCGATGCCGGGCACCGTCGTCGACGTGCGTGTCGGCGACGGGGACACCGTCACCGCCGGTCAGCCTCTGATCGCGGTGGAGGCGATGAAGATGGAGCACTCCCTGACCGCCGCCCACGACGGGACGGTGGAGATACGGTGCGCCGTCGGCGACAAGGTCGCGGCAGGCACCGTGCTGGCCACCGTCACCGGCTGAACACCCCACTGATGAACAACTGTTGAGAGGAACCACCATGACCACACGCACCACCCGTTCCCTGGCCGATGACGGCCTGACGCCCGAACTCGCCGAGCTGCGCCGCACCGTCGAGGAGTTCGCCAACGAGGTCGTCGACCCGAAGGCGGCGGAGAACTACCGCAACCACACCTTCGACTACGACATCGTCGCCGGCATGGGGGAGCTCGGACTGTTCGGGCTCCCGTTCTCTGAGGAGTACGGCGGCATGGGCGGGGACTATCTCGCCCTGGGCGTGGCACTCGAGGAACTCGCCCGCGTGGACCAGTCGGTCGCCATCACCCTGGAGGGCGGCTGTTCCCTCGGCGCTATGCCGATCTACCGGTTCGGTTCCGAGGAGCAGAAACAACGGTGGCTGCCGGACCTGCTCGCCGGACGCAGGATCGCCGGCTTCGGGCTGACCGAACCGGAGGCGGGGTCGGACGCCGGGGGGACGAAGACGACCGCCGCACTGGACGACGGCACCTGGGTGATCAACGGGTCCAAGCAGTTCATCACCAACTCCGGCACCGACATCACCTCGGTGGTCACCACCACTGCGGTCACCGGCACCCGGCAGGACGGCCGCAAGGAGATCTCGGCGATCATCGTTCCGACCGACACCCCGGGGTTCACCGCCGAGCCCGCCTACGACAAGGTCGGTTGGAACAGTTCGGACACCCACCCGCTGAGCTACGACGACGTCCGCGTGCCCGAGGAGAACCTGCTGGGCACGAGAGGCCGAGGTTTCGCCCAGTTCCTGTCCATCCTCGCCGAGGGGCGGGTGGCACTCGCCGCACTGTCCACCGGCGTGGCCCAGGGGTGCGTGGACGAGGCGGTGGCGTACGCCCGGCAACGCACCTCCTTCGGCAACCCGATCGCCGCGTACCAGGGGGTCTCCTTCAAGATCGCGCGGATGGAGGCGCGGGCCTGGTCGGCACGTCAGGCGTGGCGTGCGGCCGCGGCGAAGATGCTTTCCGGCGCCGACTTCAGCCGGGAGGCGTCGATCGCCAAGATGGTCGCCTCGGAGGCGGCGATGGACAACGCCCGCGACGCCACCCAGGTATTCGGTGGCGCCGGGTTCATGAACGAGACCCGCGTGGCACGGCACTACCGCGACTCCAAGATCCTGGAGATCGGGGAGGGCACCACCGAGGTGCAGCTGATGCTCATCGCCCGGTCGCTCGGACTGGAGGACCGCTGATGGCTGCCCAGAATCCGGCCCAGAATCCGGGCCAGACCGTGGAGCAACGGGGCCTGTATCTCGAGGAGTTCACCGAGGGGACGACCTACCTGCACCGTCCCGGCCGCACCGTGACGGAGGCAGACAACACCCTGTTCACCACGCAGACGATGAACACCCAGCCACTGCACCTCGACGCCGCGTGGGCTGCCACCCAGGAGGGTTTCCGCGGTGAACGGCTGGTCAACTCCATGTTCACCCTGTCCACGGTGGTGGGCCTGTCGGTCAGCCAGCTGACCCTCGGCACCATCGTGGCCAACCTCGGGTTCTCGGAGGTGACCTTCCCGGCACCGATGTTCCACGGCGACACCCTCTACGCCGAGACGACTTGCCTGTCGACCCGTCGTTCGGCGTCGCGCCCGAACCAGGGCATCGTGGAACTGCGGCACACCGGCCGCAACCAGCACGGGGAGGTGGTGTGCACCGCGGTGCGCTCCACGCTGGTGGCCTGCCGTCCGGCGGACGGAGGCGCATCATGAGGGGGCCCGCACCGTGGGAACCGGCGGGGCCCGCCCTGCTCTTCGCCCCGGCGGACCGGCCGGAGCGGTTCGCCACCGCCGCCCGGCGCTCGGACGTCGTCATCCTCGACCTGGAGGACGGCTGCCGCGCCGAGAACCGCCCGCAGGCCAGGCAGAACATCCTCGCCGCCGGGCGCGACGGAACCCCCGACCTCGCCCGGACCGTCGTGCGGGTGAACGCGCCGGGCACCCCGGACTTCGCGGAGGACGTGCGCACGGTCGCCGACAGTCCCTTCACCACTGTGATGGTGCCGAAGGTCGAGGGGCCGGAGGCGGTGGACGCCCTGGCCGCGGTCGACCCGGAGGCGGCGACCTGGCGGGTCCTCGCCCTGGTGGAGACCCCCCGTGGCGTTCTGTCCCTCCCGAAGATCGCCGGGCATCCGCAGGTCGACGCGCTGTGCTGGGGTGCCGAGGACCTTACCGCGGCACTGGGCGGGACCTCCTCGCGCTACGGGGCGGACGAACACCACACGACCGGTGGCGGGCCATCCGGCCACGCCGGAGGGTACCGCGAGGTCCCGCGGTTCGTCCGCTCGTCGGTCCTGCTGCACGCCGCAGCCGCCGGGGTCATCGCCGTCGACTCGATCCACGCCGACACCACCGACACCGCCGGAGCCTCCGCTGAGGCGGTCGACGCCGCCGCCAGCGGATTCGCCGCCACCCTGGCCATCCACCCGGCACTCGTACCGGCCATCCGGGAGGCCTACCTGCCCAGCCCGGAACAGCAGGAGTGGGCCCGCCGCGTCGCCGAAGGGGCGGCGGCCAACTCCGGCGCCTTCGCACTCGACGGCCGCATGATCGACGCCCCACTGCGTCACCAGGCCGAATCCATCCTCCGCCGCACATCCAGGAGCTGACACACCATGACCGCGCCCGTCCACCGCACGCACACCACCGACCGCGGGGTCACCCTGTCCGACCCCGCCGCCCTCGACCCCGCACTGTCGCACCTCGTCGGCCCCACCGACACCCCGTTGCTGGAGGAGACCATCGGCCAGAGCCTGGCCAGGACTGTCGCCTCCTTCCCCGACAACGACGCCCTCATCGACTTCTACGGTGACATCCACCTCAGCTACCAGGAGTTCCACCGTAAGGTGCTGCGCCTGGCGTCCGGCCTGCACAACGCCGGCTACCGCCGCGGCGACAGGATCGGGGTCTGGTCGCCCAACCGGTGGGAATGGACCGTCCTGCAGTTCGCCACCGCCGAGATCGGCGCCATCCTCGTCTGCATCAACCCCACCTACCGCACCCGCGAACTGACCTACGCGGTCAACCAGGCCGGGGTCAAGGCGTTGTTCTCCGCCGGGCGGTTCAAGGACTCCAACTACCGGGCCATGATCGGCACCGTGGAGCACACCTTCGACCGCCCCTACCGGGAGACCGTCTTCTTCGGGTCGGAGAGGTGGGAGGAGTTGGCCTCCCACCCGATCGCCGACCTGGACCCGGTGCGGGAGACCCTGGACCCCCACGACCCGATCAACATCCAGTACACCTCGGGGACCACCGGCATGGCGAAAGGGGCGACGCTTACCCACCACAACATCCTCAACAACGGCTACCTGCTGGGCGAGAGGCTGAAGTACAGCAGCTCCGACAGGGTGGTCATACCGGTGCCCTTCTTCCACTGCTTCGGCATGGTGATCGGTGTTCTCGGCGCGGTGACCCGCGGGGCCGCGATGATCATCCCGGGGCCGGTGTTCTCCCCGGAGAGCACCCTGGAGGCCGTCCACCACGGACAGGCGACGAGCCTGCTCGGCGTGCCGACGATGTTCATGGCCGAGCTCCAGCTGCTCGAACAGTGGCAGGAGCAGGGAAAGAACCTCGACCTGTCCCGGCTGCGCACCGGGATCATGGCGGGCACGTCGTGCCCCACCAAGACCATGCGCGAGGTCATCGACGTCCTCGGCGTCACCGAGATCGGCATCGCCTACGGCATGACCGAGACCTCCCCGGTGAACCACCAGACGCTCCCGGACGACCCGGTGGTCAAGCGGGTCGAGACCGTGGGACGGGTGGGCCCGCACCTCGAGGTCAGGATCGTGGACCTCGAGGGCAACACCGTACCCAGGGAGGTCCAGGGCGAACTGCTGGTCCGCGGCTACGCGGTGATGCAGGGCTACTGGGACATGCCGGACAAGACCGCCGAGGCCGTGGACGCCGACGGTTGGATGCACTCCGGTGACCTGGGGGTCATGGACGCCGACGGCTACGTGCGCGTGACCGGCCGCATCAAGGACATGGTCATCAGGGGAGGGGAGAACATCTACCCGCGGGAGATCGAGGAGTTCCTCTACGAACACCCCGACATCGCCGACGTCCAGGTGATCGGCGTGCCGGACGACCGCTACGGCGAGGAACTCATGGCGTGGGTCATCATGCACGACGGGTCGGACCCGCTCAACACCGAGGACATCGCCGCGTTCTGCGAGGGCCGTCTCGCCCGGTTCAAGGTGCCGAGGTACGTCCACGTCACCGACTCCTTCCCGATGACGCTGTCGGGCAAGGTGCGCAAGGTGGAGATGCGGGAGAAGGCAATCGGCATCCTCGGGCTCTACAGCGGCGACAGCAGCAAAAGCTGCAACAGTGAGGATGCGGACGGAGGCAGGTCATGACCACCCTGATGAGCGCGGCGCAGGCCGTCTCCGACATTCCCGACGGGGCGACACTGACCGTCGGCGGCTTCGGACTCTGCGGCGTCCCCCAGGTCGTCCTCACCGAACTCTCCCGCCGCGACGTGGGGAACTTCGAGGTGGTGTCCAACAACGCCGGCCTCGACGGCGTCGGCCTCGGCCTGCTGCTGAACTCGGGCCAGATCCGGCGCATGATCGCCAGCTACGTCGGGGAGAACAAGGAGTTCGCCCGCCAGTACCTCGACGGTGAGCTCGAACTCGAACTCACCCCGCAGGGCACACTCGCCGAGCGCATGCGCGCCGGGGGCTCCGGCATCGAGGGCTTCTACACCAGGACCGGGGTGGGCACGGTGGTCGCCGACGGCGGGATGCCGTGGAAGTACGGGCCTGACGGCGAGGTGGTGACAGTGTCACCGCCGAAGGAGACCCGGGTCGTCAACGGACGGGAGTGCGTCCTGGAGACCGCCATCACCGCGGACTTCTCCATCGTGCGCGCCGCCGTCGCCGACACCGCCGGCAACCTGAGGTTCAACCTCACCGCCCGCAACCTCAACCCGTTGGCCGCCATGGCGGGCAGGACCTGCATCGTCGAGGCGGAGAAGGTGGTGGAGAAGGGCGAGCTGGCCCCGGACGACATCCACCTGCCGGGGATCTACGTCCACCGGATCGTGGAACTCACCGCCGCACAGGCGGCGGACAAACCCGTGGAGAAGGAGAGGCTGCGATGAGCTGGAGCAGACAGGAGATGGCGGCCCGGGCGGCCAGGGACCTGAAGGACGGACAGTACGTGAACCTGGGGATCGGGCTGCCCACCCTCATCCCCGACCACGTTCCCCCGGACGTGCACGTGGTTCTGCAGAGCGAGAACGGGCTGCTCGGCATCGGCCCGTCGCCGACGAGGGAGGAACTGGACCCCGACCTGATCAACGCCGGCAAGGAGACGGTCACGGCCCTGCCCGGATCAGCCACCTTCGACTCGGCGACGAGTTTCGGGATGATCCGGGGCGGGAAGATCGACCTGGCGATCCTCGGCGGTATGGAGGTCAACGACCGCGGTGACCTGGCCAACTGGATGGTCCCCGGCTCGATGGTCAAGGGGATGGGCGGGGCGATGGACCTGGTGGTCGGCGCGCGCCGGGTGGAGGTCCTCATGGAGCACCGAAGCCGCAGCGGTGCCCCGAAGATCGTGCGGGACATCAGTCTGCCGCTCACCGGTGTCGGTGTGGTCGACCGGATCATCACCGACCTGTGCATTCTCGACCGCGACGAGGACGGGCTCGTCCTGGTGGAACTCGCCCCCGGTGTGACGGCGCAGGAGGTACGGGAGGCGACTGCCGCACCGGTCCGCGGCCTGTGATCACCGGTTACGCATGACGGCCTTCGGTGGTCCGGCGAAAGCCTGGGCGATCCCCGCCCACCGGTGGGCCTCGTCGCCGAGGATCTCCAGGTCGAGGTCCTCCACCTCCCGCCGCTGGGTGACCAGGAGGCAGAAGTCGAGTGCCGGGCCCCGCACGGTCCCGGCTGCTTCGTCAGGGCCCCAGGTCCACCGCTCCCCGTCAGGCGCGTGCAGTTCCACCCGGAACTGCCCGGTCGGCGGGGTGAGCCCGTTGTTCACGTAGGCGAAGTCCCTGGTGATCACCCCCAGGTGACTGATGTCCTTCAGCCCGGGGGACGTCGGACGCCGGACGCCGAGCGCGTCCGCCACATCCTGACCGTGGGCCCAGGTCTCCATGAGTCTGGCGGTGGCCATCGACCGAAGGCTCATGGAAGGTCCGAACCAGAGGAACTTCCCGGGTGTACCCGCTGCGGCATCCCGCATGTCGCGGTCGAGCCGGGCACGGGAGGCGCGCCACCGGTCCAGCAGCGTGCCGGGTGGTGCCGCCGCCCCCTCGGCAGCGGTCGCGTCCACGGCCCCGGACGGGTCGGCGTCGAACCGGCGCCGGTAGCCGGCGAAGGGGCCGTCCGCGGTGTCCGGGGGTGTGGCCAGGGAGGCGGACGCGGCCTCGTCGGTCCAGGCGAGGTGGGCGATCTGGTGAGCCACGGTCCACCCGGTCGCCGGGGTGGGGGATGCCCAGCCCTCCCCGTCGAGGTCACGGACGAGGCCGTCGAGTGTGTCACCTTCGACGGCGAGGGCGTCCAGAGTGGCTGTGGTGGCATCCGGGGTGGCATCCGGGGTGGGGTCAGGTGTGGTGTTCGTGGCGGGCGTCGGTGACGGGCGGTGGGTCATGGAACCTCCGGTTTCGGGATGGTGTACCCCGGATGGTCGCACGCCGCACCGCCCGCCAGCAGCTGAATGCGGCGGACCGTGCTTCACGAGGGGGAGCCACCGGCTATCCCAGCAGGACGGTGATCACCGCGATGGAGGGGATCGAGAGCATGGTGCTGACGACCGCGGAGTCGCGGGCAAGCACGGTGTTCACGCCGAAGCGCTGGGAATAGGTGAACACGTTCTGTGCGGTCGGCAGGGCCGCCACGACCACGAAGGCGAGCAGGGCGGGGCCTGAGGCGTCGAAGAGCAGCCGGGCGGCGGCGTAGGCGAGCAGCGGGTGGCCGACCGTCTTCATCAGCGAGGCGATCCACACGCTGCGCCGTGGGCTGGTCTCCCGGTCCAGTACGGTCACCTCGGCCATGGAGAGCCCGAAGGCCACCAGGGCGGCGGGTACGGCTCCGGCGGCGAGCAGGGAGACCGGTTCGGCGAGGATGTCCGGCAGCTCCCTGCCGGTCCCGGTGTGCACCAGGGACAGGGTGACCCCGGCCACCGCGGCAAGGATGAGCGGGTTGCGGACGATGCCGAGGACAAGCTCGCGGACCAGGGGGCCGAGGTGGTCGGCGGTACCGGTGCGGGAACGTCGCGAGGTGACGTCGAGCAGGAGCACCGTCACCGGCCCGTAGACGGCGACCTGGAAGATGATCACCGGCAGGGAGGCGGTGGGGTCGTCCAGCACGTGGGTGGTGATCGGGATCCCGAGGTTCGACCCGTTGCAGTAGGAGCAGGCCAGCATCGTGACCAGGCTGTCGGACACCGGGCGGCGGGCGAGGAAGCGGTAGCCGAGGAAGCCGAGCGCTCCGGCGGCGAGGGTGCTGACTACGACGACCGCGAGGTTCTCCCCGAAGAGGGTGGCCAGGTCGGCCTCGCGCAGGAAGTTGATGAGCAGCGCCGGTGTGGCCAGGTAGAACACGAACATGTTCAGCGGGTAGACGGCGCGGGGGCCCAGGAGCCCACGGCGTCCCACCGCGTAGCCCAGCGCGATGATGATGACGACCACCATGAACCCGCTGAGAACGTTAAGCATGTGCTCTATTAGATCAGGCCGGTGGCCACCTCACCGATGTGGGGGAGGGGCGGGGCTTCAGCGCCCGTAGACGACGTACGCCTTCGCCCAGGAGTCGCAGAGGTGCTGGCGGTGCGGGTCGCGGGCGATCAGGACACCCAACGCGGCGTAGATGCCGATGGTGGCGAAGGTGCCGACGAACGGGATCATGCCGGCGACTGTGATCGCCAGGTACCAGCTGTTGCGGATGAAGGAGTCTTTCGCGGAGATCGTGCGGCCGTCCGCGTCGACGACCTTCATGCCGAGCGCCATCTTGCCCACGGTCCGTCCCTTGCTCGTCTCCATGAGGACCCGGTAGATGAACCACAGGACGACCGAGAGTACGCCGAGGAGATAGATCTTGCCCATGGCGAGCTCCGGCTCGGCACCGACCTGACCGGCGTCGAGCCAGGCGTAGTAGTTGTCCACCCAGTCGAGGAAATCGGGCACGAGGAAGAACCCCATGATGACGGCCATCACGAAGAAGAAGAGCACGGCGTCGATGAGGTACGCCCCGAGCCGACGGCCCGCCCCGGGGTAGGAGTCACCGGGCACCGGGTAGCCGGGGTCCTGGGTCTGGCCGTACCCGAAGTTCGGGTCGTACCCGGCTCCGCCGGCGCCACCGCTGACGTAGTCACCGTAGGACGGGAGCCCTCCGGTGCTGTCGGCGCCGCCGGTGTTCTCGGGGCGCCCCTGGGAGGGGTTGTTCGGGTCGAAGGGGTTGGTCACGGGTGCCTTTCACGGGGGATTCTTCGGGCGTTCTCCGGCCTGTCTCCGGTGCTTCTCCGGTGCCGGTGGGGATGTCTCAGGCTAGCATCCGGTGTCGCAGGTACGACTGAACCCCGCCGCCGGCGGACCGGTGACGGGGTTCAGAAGGTCTTAGTTAAACGCGCGCTGCTGCAACGTGGAGTTCGTGCAGGATCAGCGGCTGTGGAACGGCAGGAGAGCCATTTCACGTGCGTTCTTGATCGCGGTGGCGACCTCACGCTGCTGACGCGGGGTCAGACCGGTGACGCGACGGCCACGGATCTTGCCGCGGTCGGAGATGAACTTACGCAGCAGGGCGTAGTCCTTGTAGTCGACGGTCTCGATGCCCTCGGCCTTGAGCGGGTTCTTCTTCGGGCGGCGGGACTGCTCGAGCCGCGCCTTCTTGTGGTTGGTGCGCTTCATGCGTGTGCTCCCTTTTACCAGCTGGACTTGCGAACGCCGGGCAGCTCACCGCGGTGAGCCATCTCGCGGACGCGGACACGGGACAGGCCGAACTTGCGGAGGTAGCCGCGGGGGCGGCCGTCTGCGGCGTCGCGGTTACGGACGCGGACCGGGGCAGCGTCGCGCGGCTGACGGTTCAGCTCGAACTGTGCCTCGGCACGCTCGTCGTCGGTGGAGTTCGGGTTCTTGATGATCGCCTTGAGCTCGGCACGGCGCTCAGCGAAACGGGCGACGATTTCCTTACGCTGCTCGTTCTTCGCGATCTTGGACTTCTTGGCCATAGATTAACGCTCCTCGCGGAACTCGACGTGCTTCCGGACGATCGGATCAAACTTCTTCAGGGTGATCCGGTCCGGGTTGTTCCGCTTGTTCTTGCGGGTCACGTAGGTGTAACCGGTGCCCGCGGTGGACTTCAGCTTGATGATGGGGCGGATATCGTTACGTGCCACTAGATCTTCTCCCCACGTGCGCGGATCTTGGCGACGACGGACTCGATGCCGTCTCGGTCGATGGTCTTCAGGCCCTTGGTGGAGACGTTCAGAGTGACGGAACGACCCTCAGAGGGCAGGTAGAACGAACGACGCTGGATGTTCGGGTTCCAGCGACGGTTCGTGCGGCGGTGCGAGTGCGAGACGGTTTTGCCGAAGCTCGGCTTCCGACCCGTGACCTGGCAATGTGCCGACATGGGTATCTTTCTCCTTCCGCCCGCGTAGCCGGTCCCTTGTGCCGCGCAGGCAGTGGGAGACACCACTGCAGAAACCCACATCTAGACGGGATGTGGGGCCGGGGCACTGTCTGGGGCCGATCGCGCGTGCGATGACGTTTACTAAGACAACAGCGTTGCACGACACTACCCCATTCCGGCCTCCGGTCCTAATCCGGTGGCGTCCTGCCAGGGTCCTGCCGTGGTCCTTCTGTGGTCCTTCTGTATTCGTCCTGCGGTCCCCGGGCCGTCCGCCCGTCGGATTTCCCCGTGCGGGCGCGAGAGGATAGACTGGTCGATCGTGTTGCGACCTGACCGCCCGTGATCCCACGGGGCGGCCGGAAGCGCCCGCACTCCAAACCCGACCCAGGCACGACTCGCCGTCCCGGTCGCCGGCAACGGTGGACAGGATGAGGGGGACCGACCTGGCGCACAACCCTGAGGGATTGAGAATGAAGAACGATATTCACCCCGACTACCACCCGGTGGTCTTCAAGGACGCCAGCACTGGCCACCAGTTCCTGACGCGTTCCACCGCAACCTCCGACCGCTCCGTGGAGTGGGAGGACGGCAACGAGTACCCGTTGATCGTCGTTGACGTCACCAGCGAGTCCCACCCCTTCTGGACCGGTGCACAGCGTGTCATGGACACCGCCGGCCGCGTCGAGAAGTTCCAGCGTCGTTACGGCAACCGTGTTCGCCGTACCAAGAAGAACGAGGAGGGCTAAGAGCAATGGCTGTTCCGAAGCGCCGTCTTTCCCGCGCCAACACCCACCACCGTCGTTCGAACTGGAAGTCCGACAACGTCGCACTCCAGAGCGTCAAGGTCGACGGCCGTGAGGTCCAGATCCCCCGTCGTCTGGTCAAGGCAGCGAAGCTGGGCCTGGTCGACCTCGACTAGTCCCCGCACCTGTGAGGTGACCCCCGTCGACCCTGTCGACGGGGGTTTTCCCTTGCCTTTCCGCGCGCGGAAAGGCACTTCTGCAGGTACACTGGGGCGGGTCCGGCTTTACCGGCAGGTTTCCGTCTAGTTCAGGTCCGGTGTAGATTCCCTGTCAGTTGACTGTGGGATGCGTTTTGGGGTGTCGCAACGGCTCTGCGCTGGTGCAGAATGGCGGGATGAAGATTCTTGTTGTCGACGATGATCAGACGGTAAGGGACTCTCTCCGACGCTCTCTCACGTTCAACGGTTACGACGTGGCCGCAGCGGGAGACGGCGATGACGCCCTCCGCCTGGTTCGTCAGGAGGCGCCGGACCTGGTGATCCTCGATGTCGAACTGCCCGGGGTCGACGGCCTCACCGTCTGCCGCGACCTCCGGAGTGCCGGAAATGACGTCCTCATCCTCATGCTGTCGGACAGTGACGATGTCGCGGACCGCGTCGCCGGACTGGACGCGGGGGCGGACGACTTCATGTCCAAGCCCTACGCCCTCGAAGAGGTTCTCGCACGCGTGCGCTCGCTGCACCGCCGGTCGGTGCGCACCGCGGTGGCGCAGAACGTCGAGGTCAAGCCGCTGGCGTTCGAGGACCTGTCCCTGAACCCGGAGACCCGGGAGGTCAGCCGCGGTGACCGCAGGATCAGCCTGACACGCACGGAGTTCGCCCTGCTGCAGCTGCTGATGAAGAACCAGCGCAAGGTGCTCAGCCGCACCAAGATCCTCGAGGAGGTGTGGGGGTACGACTTCCCGACCTCGGGCAACGCTCTCGAGGTCTACATCGGCTACCTCCGCCGTAAGACGGAGGAAGGCGGGGAGTCCCGGCTGATCCACACGGTGCGCGGGGTGGGCTACGTCCTGCGCGACGACGCGCCCTAGAGGGGGGCGTAGGGGAGGTCCGTCGCCCACTTTCGCGCTGCCACCTGTTTCCTGGAGAAACGCTGAGTGCGGACTCCATGGACGCCGATAACGGTACTCCGCGATTCGGAGGACACTGTCAGGTGGCGCGGACGGACCACCAACCCTGGTCGACCACAATGGTGTGTGTCGGAGACAGTTGAGTGAGTTTGAGTGAGCCGGTGAACGTACCGGCGAAGGAGAGTCAGATGTCCGGGGAAGACCGTAACGGCAGTGACGACGAAAGGTTCCGCGCCTCTCAGGACGCCCCCAGGGAGACGTCCGGGGACGGCTCCGGGGCCACCGGGGGAGACGGGTGGGGACGGCACCAGGGGAGGGACGACGGGCAGACGTCCGGGTTCTCCGACCCCGCCGCACAGCAACGGCACTGGGAGGCGCTCTCCAGCCAGTACCCCAGCAACGACGGGTCCGTGCAGCCTCCTATGGCCGGCCCTGAACTGCCGCCGCACCTCAACGGCGCCGCCACGAAGGAGCCGCAGCGCCGGTTCTCCACACCGGCAGTCGCCGCCCTGGTGCTCGCCGTCGGTGTGGCGGCCTCGGCGGTGACCGCCGGTGTCATCAGCCAGACCGGCGACAACTCCTCCCCGGCGACCTCACTGAACCAGCGGAACACCGGCGACCGGCAGAACACCAGCGTCTCCGAACCCGACCCGGGGACGGTGGAGGCCGTGGCCCAGAACGTCCTGCCCAGTGTGGTCTCCATTCAGGTGACCACGCGGGAGGGCGGGGCGGAAGGCTCCGGTTCGGTCATCAGCGAGGACGGTCTGATCCTCACCAACAACCACGTCGTCGCCGGCGCCGAAGGCGGCGGGGCACAGATGAGCGTGACCACCAATGACGGGCGCCAGCTCGAGGCCGAGGTCGTGGCGACGGACCCCCAGACCGACCTTGCCGTGGTCAAGGCCTCGGGCGCCGACGATCTGCAGCCCATCGCCATCGGCGACTCCGACGGCCTGCAGGTGGGCGAGACCGTCGTCGCCGTCGGTTCCCCGTTGGGACTGTCGTCCACGGTCACCACCGGCATCGTCTCCGCGATGAACCGGCCCGTGCAGGCCGGTGGCGAGGACGGAGGCGAGGCGTCGCTCATCGACGCGATCCAGACCGACGCGGCGATCAACCCCGGGAACTCCGGCGGCGCCCTGGTCAACCTCCAGGGCGAGCTCGTCGGCATCCCCTCGGTCATCGCCACCCTGGGCGGTCAGATGGGTGGGGAGTCCGGGTCCATCGGACTCGGCTTCGCCATCCCGTCGAACCAGGCGGAGAACACCGCCCAGCAGCTCATCGACAACGGCCGGGCGACCCACCCGGTCATCGGGGCGCGTGTGAACACCGGGGAGGAGTCGCGGGTCCGTGGCGCGGAGATCGTCAGCGTGGTCGGCGGAGGACCGGCGGCGGACGCCGGTGTGCGCGACGGCGACGTGGTGACGAAGGTCGACGACCGGATCGTCGACAGCGGGGTCAGCCTCATCGCCGCGATCCGTTCGCACAATGTCGGCGACGAGGTCACGTTGACCGTCACCGACGGCAAGGGCGGCAACGAGCGTGAGGTCACCGTGACGCTGTCCGAGTCCGAGGGCGACTAGCACCCCGTCGACGGCTTATTCCACCCTGACCTGTACAGCGGACGTGCCCGCCGGTTACCGTTGACGTGACCACGCACACCTTTTCCCGCACACCGCGACGGGCACCGAAGTTCCCGAGGAGTTCACCACCATGTCCCACGACCCCTACGCCGACACCGACCGGGCCAGCGATGTCGACGGTATCGACGGTATCGACCGTATCGACGGCATTCAGGACCCGGCGGGTGTGATCACCGTGCCCGGGATCGACGACTTCGCCCGTGTCGAGAAGGAGTCCATCGAGCGGCTGGACGCCGAGATCACCGAACCCGGTGACGACGTCTTCCGCTCCCTGGACATCCAGGAGAACGAGCGTGAGGGCGGCAACCCCCGGCATTCACTGCTGCACGCCCTGGTCGTGATCGTCACCGACCACCCCGACGACGCCGACCAGTCCGGCGAGCTCGTCGCGGAGCTGCTGGCGGAGGAGGACTACATGGTGGACGCGGTGTTGACCGTGGACTCCCGGAAGTCCGCGGTGCGCCAGGCCCTGGAGACCGCCGTCGTCGGCGGGGCGGACCTGGTCATCACCGTCGGCGGGACCGGGGTGAGCCCGCGTGACAAGACCCCGGAGGCCACCAAGGCGGTGCTCGACAAGCGCATCCAGGGGCTCTCTCAGGCGTTGCGGTCGTCCGCACTGGCCTGCAACGCCGTGGACGGCGGACTGTCCCGCGGTGTCGCGGGCGTGTCCGGCTCGACCGTGGTGGTGAACCTGGCGTCCTCCCGTGCGGCGATCCGCGACGGGATGGCCACGCTGTGCCCGCTGGTGCGACACGTGATCGCGGACATCAGCAGGGCATGAGACACCGTCGCAAGACCGGTGTGGTGGGGCAGGCGCACGCCCCGGACCGCGACCTGGAGCTCCCCCGGCACACCGGGGAGGGTGCCGGCGACGTCAGGAACGACAGGGCCGCCGAAGGGGCACAGGGGGCTGACGGGGGCACCGGGTTCGGTGAGGACTTCTGGGAGGGGCAGCGCCCGCCCCACTGGTGAGTGGGGGAGGTGTCAGCGGGCGGAGTGGCGTCCACCGGTGTCGGTGGAGTCGTCGATCTCACCGGCGAGCCCGTTGTTGGCCGAGCTGACGCCGCTCTGGGTGGCGATCAGGTCACGGATCTCGACGAGCAGGTCGACCTCGGAGGCGATGGTCTCCTCGGGGTCGATGCCCTTCCGTCGTGCGTTGAGCTCGTTGAGCTTGTTCATCGGCGCGACGAGCAGGAAGTAGACGACGCCGGCGATGATGAGGAAGTTGATCACGGCGGTGATGATCGCGCCCAGGTCGATCTGGGTGCTCTCCATGCCGTCGCGCAGCTGGAACTTCAGTCCGTCGACCTCTGCACCGCCGAAGCTGTTGATCAGGGGCTGGATCAGCGAGTCCGAGATGGCGGTGACGATGGCGGTGAATGCGGAGCCGATGATGACGGCGATGGCCAGTTCCATCACGTTTCCGCGTGTGATGAAGTCTTTGAAGCCCTTGAACATGGTGCACTCCTTGTGATGGGGGTGGAGAGGAAAGGTCCGGCTACCGGTGTCCCCGGTGGTCGGCGGATGTCGGGAAGACGCCTGAGTCGGTCACTACGGTCTGGACTCGGGCGTCGAGAGGCGTCCTGGGGACGTCGACCCCGAACTCGGCGTGGTCGACGAGCGCCACCAGTCTGCCAGGTCCGCCGCGGTCGGTCAGAATGTCGAGCGTCCGGTCGTAGTAGCCGCCACCTTGGCCGAGGCGGGTACCGTCCCGGTCGACGGCGAGAGCGGGGATGACCAGGGTGGTGACACGCCCGGACAGGTCCACGCTGGATATCGGCGAGCGGTGCCCGGATGTTTCCGTGGTTCCTGTGGTCCCTGTCTCAGTCGTGGGCTCGGCGATGCCGAACGCGCCCCGCCGCATCGCCGCCGCCCCCCGGTAGGGCAGCCAGGTCAGCGGGCGTGAGGGGCCGGGGACGACGGGGAGCCACACCTCGTGCCCTGCACGGTGGAGCGCCTCGGGCAGACCGGGCCCGCCGGGTTCCCCGGGGAGGCCGGCGAAGGCGGCGACCGGACCTGTCCCGCCACCGTCCCCCTGGTCGTCCCGGGCCAGGAGACGGAGCAGGTGGGCGGTGATGGAGGCGTCGCGTCGCGTGCGCTCGTCGGCGGGGACGGCGCGGCGGGCGTCGCGGATATGTCGGCGGAGCGCCTGCTTCGCCGCCGGCACGTCGGTGTGGTCTCCCTGTTCCATACCGGCCGATGATAGGGCGGGGCGGGGGTACCTGCCGCCACGGCCTGCCCGCCCTGCTGTCCGGTTTCTCCTGTTTTTGTCCGTTTTCCCTGTGTCGGTGTGGTCCCGTCCGGCCAACTGGGGGTGGTCCCTGTAGGATCCAGGACATGGCAACTACCAACTCACCTGTTCCCTCCGGCTCTCCAGACGGCGTCACCGACGGCGTTTCCACCGGTGGGATCCGAACTGTCGTGGTTCCTGCCGCCGGTCTGGGCACCCGTTTCCTGCCGGCCACCAAGACAGTTCCCAAAGAGCTACTTCCCGTCGTCGACACCCCCGGAATCGAACTCATCGCGAAGGAGGCCTCCGAGGCCGGCGCATCCAGGCTGGCGGTGGTCACCTCGCCCCGCAAGCAGGGAATCATGGCGTTCTTCGACCGTGATGAACTCCTGGAGGACACCCTCGAGGCGCGAGGGAAGACCGAGCAGCTCAACAAGGTCCGCGCGGTCAACGAGATGATCACCGCCGTGTCGGTCAACCAGGACCGTCCGTTGGGTCTGGGGCACGCCATCGGCTGCGCCGAGGGTGCCCTCGACGACGACGAGGACGCCTTCGCCGTCCTGCTCCCGGACGACCTCGTGCTGCCCTTCGGCGTGATGAACGAGATGATCAAGGTCCGTCAGCGGTACGGCGGCACCGTCCTTTGCGGTTTCGAGGTGCCGGAGGACGAGGTCTCGAACTACGGCGTCTTCGAGATCGCGGACGTCGAGGGTGCCGACGGTGCAGATGACGCCGACGGCCAGGTCCGCCGGGTGACCGGCATGGTCGAGAAGCCGGACGTCGCCGACGCGCCGTCGAACATCGTCGCCACCGGCCGTTACCTCCTGGACCGTTCCATCTTCGACGCCCTGCGCGAGACGGCACCGGGCAAGGGTGGCGAGATCCAGGTCACCGACGCCATCGCGAAGCTCATCGACGACGGCCACCCGGTGCACGTGTACGTGCACCGCGGAAACCGTCACGACCTGGGAAACCCGGGCGGCTTCATCCGCGCCTGCGTGGACTTCGCCCTCGACGACCCGTCCTACGGTCCGTCACTGGAACGGTGGCTGGCACGTCGGCTGGAGAAGTGACCCGCTGACCGGAGTCCGGAGGTGGTGCCCGACATGGGCGCCACCTTCGGCGGTTCCGGCCCGCCGAGACGGTAGAGTCTGCTCTGTCACAACCTGCACGTCACCCCTGAGACACCCCGAGAACCTGTGAGGACGGCCACGTGAGAACTGTTGAGGAGCAGCTGGCCACGGTCAGCGCCGCGGCAGTAACACCGGAACCGGTGCGCACCGCGATTTCAGAGGCACTGGGTCTGCGGTGCGCCGAGCAGGTGGAGGCGGACGCCTCGGTCCCGGGGTTCGACCAGGCCGCCGTGGACGGGTACGCCGTGCGCTCCGTCGACGTCCGTCACGCCGGCAGCGTCGACCCGGACGTGCCGTCGGCGAGGCTCCCCGTCGTCGGTGACGTCGGCGCCGGGTCGCACCGGCCGGTGCGGCTGCAGCCGCGGCAGGCGGTGCGGGTGCAGGCGGGCGCGCCGATCCCCACTCTCGCGGACGCCGTCGTGCCCCTGGACTGGGCCGAGGACGACGGACGCCGCACCGAGGCGCTGCGGCCGGTGGCGGCAGGCCAGTTCATCCACCGTACGGGGTCCGACGTGCAGCCCGGGGACGTCGTCGTCGAGCAGGGGTCGGTGATCGGGGCGGCCCAGGTGGGGCTGCTCGCCGCGGTCGGCCGGTCGAAGGTGCTGGTCTACCCGCGGCCGAGGATGGCCGTGATGTCCTTCGGCCCCGAGCTCGTCGACATCGACCGCGACCCGGGCCTGGGGCAGGTCCATGACGTGAACTCCTACTCCCTCGCCGCCGCCGGGCGAGAGGCGGGCGCGGACGTGAACCGGCTCGGTATCGTCGGCGGCGAGGACCGCCGTCTCCGGGACATCATCGAGGGCCAGCTCATCCGTTCGGAGATCCTGGTGATCGCCGGTGGGGTGGGTGGCGCGTCGAGCGACCGGCTGCGGGAGATCCTGGAGGAGCTCGGCGACCTGGACGTGTCCCGCGTGGCGATGCACCCCGGCTCCGTGCAAGGGTTCGGGATCCTCGGCGCCGACCGGGTTCCGACCTTCCTGCTGCCCGCCAACCCGAGCGCCGCACTCGTCGCCTTCGAGGTCATGGTGCGACCCCTGGTGCAGATTCTGCGGGGTCAGCGCCAGTCGATGCGCCGGATGGTCAAGGCCCGGACGATCGCCGGCCTGGAGTCGGCCCCGCACCGCCGCGGGTTCATCCGTGCGCAGCTCATGCGTGACCGGGAGACCGGCGAGTTCCTGGTCGACCCGCTCGGTGCCTCCGCCGGTGGGGAGCCGACCCACCTGCTCGGCAGTCACGGTCAGGCGAACGGCCTGGTGGTGGTGCCCGGTGACCGGACCCGTGTCGAGCCCGGTGAGGTCGTCGACGTGATGTTCCTGACCAACCGGGTGTGACCCTCCGGTGCCGCTGACGAACCGCCACCCCGGGTGGCCGGCCAGAACCCCCTCGGTGGACACCGGCGCGGGGCGGGTTCGCCTGCGGCCGCTGTCCCGACGGGACGGCCGGCGCTGGGCCCAGTACCGCAACGCCGACGAGCATCTGCTGCGCCCGGTCGAGCCGACGGTCCCGGGCCAGTGGTGGGAGGCTCACACCAGGGCGATGTGGCGGCGCAACTACGCCGGCCTGCAGTCCATGGCCTCGCAAGGCACGCTGCTGCCGTTCGTCATCGAGGTGGACGGCGAATTCGCCGGACAGCTGACCCTGGGCAACGTCCAGCACGGTGTGGTCTGCAGCTGCTGGATCGGGTACTGGGTGTACTCCGGGTTCAGTGGCAGGGGAGTGGGGCGCACGGCGGTGGAGCTCGGCGTGGACCACGCCATGACCCGGGTGGGCATGCACCGGGTGGAGGCCACGGTTCTGGAGTCCAACGTGGCCTCCCGTCGTGTGCTGGAGCACGTCGGCTTCCGGGAGGAGGGGCTGCTGCAGCGCAACCTGCACATCAACGGCCAGTGGAGGGACCACATCCTGGTCGGTCTGACCGTGGAGGAGCGTCGGCCGGGGTAGCGGTGCCGGCGCAGGAGCCGCCGCTGGCAATCACCTGACGGTGCGGCGCGCCTGCGGCGCCGTCGCGGGGGCGGCACGTATGGTCGGGGGCACTGTTCCAACGTGATGCGTCCTGATTGTCGTCGGTGAAAGGAAAGGCCGCTAGTGTCCGGCTCCCTCAGCTCTCTGATCCTGATCGCGGTTGTCTGGCTTCTTCTCCTCGCGCCGTTGTTCCTCCGTAACCAGTCGCCGGTCCGGCGGACGTCGAAGGCGTTGTCCGAGACCCGCGTGCTGCACGAGGGGGGCGCGGAGATCTCCCGTCCGCGCAAACGCCCGCTGCCCGCGGATTCGCTGTACCACGCGGACGTCGACGAGGACATCGAGCTGGTCGAGGCGGAGCCCGAGCAGGTGATCATCGACGACACCGGACGTGACGTACCGGGCATCATCGACGGTGAGGTCGTGGGCTACCGGCCGCTCGACGAGGAGGACACCGGCGAGTTCGCACCGGTGGACCCGACCATGGCGGACGACGTCGCCGGGGCTTCCGGGGGCTCCGGGGGCCCCGACGTCATTGACGTCATTGACACGGTGGACAACGTCACCGCGGCCGACGACCCGGCGTTCGACGTCGACGGGGTGGACGCGGTGGACACTGACGGCGCTGATGACGCAGACATTGCTGACAGCGCTGACGACGTTCATGACACGGGGGACGCCGACGACGCCGGGGCACGTGAGGTGGATGAGGCGCACGGGGCCCCGCAGGTCGAGGTGGTGCGCGAGGACAACCGGCGATTCACCGACATCCCGGTGGCGTACCTGCGTGGCGGCGACATCGACGTGAGCGTGGGCACGGACGAGCAGTGGGACGACACCGACGGGGCCGACGCCCTGTCCGGGGACGCCCCGGTGACGGACCTCTTCGATGACGAGTACGGCGACGGGGAACTGACCGAGGAGGAGCTCGACTACGCCGCGGCCCGTCGTGGCCGTGGGTTCTACGACCCGGAGACGTCGCAGCGCCTGGTGGAGCAGCGTCAGCTGCGTCGCAAGCGCGTCCTCTCCGTGCTGGCGGCACTGTGTGTGGTCTCTGTCGTCGCCGCGGTGATCCTGGGCGGTGCGGTCTGGTCAGCGGTGGTCGTGACGGTCGCGCTGTCCGGTGTCTACCTGTACTACCTGCGACGCCAGGTGGTCGAGGAGGCGAAGCTGCGTCGTCGACGTATCGCCCGGATGCGGCGGGCCCGTCTCGGTGTCCGCAACACCGACGACCGTGAGCTCGGCGTCCCGGACCGTCTGCTGCGTCCCGGCGCCGTCGTCCTCGAGAGCGACGACGCGGACCCGGAGTTCGCCGACCTGGAGTACGCCGACTACAACGACTACAGCGACTACCCCGGCTACGCGGACCACGGTGGCTACAGCGACTACGGCGAGCACCCGGACTACACCGGCACCCACATCCGGGCGGTGTAGTGCCGCGGACCGTGGGGGCCGGGGATAAGATGACCTCATCATGAACAATCCTGCCTTCCGCGATGCCGCTCTGCTGATCCTGCGTGTCGCCCTCGGGGTCGTCTTCATCGCCCACGGGTGGGACAAGGTGTTCCACGTCGGGGCGGAGGAGACGGCCCGGCAGTGGGCCTCGATGCACATCCCCCAGCCGACCCTGTCGGTGTGGGTGGTCTCCGTGGTGGAGATGCTCGGCGGCGCGTTGCTGGTGCTGGGTTTCCTGACCCCGGCCGCGGCGGGGGTGCTGGCACTCGACATGGTCGCCGCGTTCTACTTCGTGCACCTGGGAAGCGGCCTGTTCGTCGCCGAGGGCGGCAGTGAGCTGGTCGTCGTCCTGTTCGCCGCCTGCGTCGTGCTGGTGGTGTTCGGCGCCGGGCGCGCGAGCCTCGACAAAGCACTGTCCCGGTTCGGGTGAGTCCGGTGGAGGACGGCCCGCACACCGACATGCACGCGGCGGTCCGCGCCGCACTGTCGGCGCGGCTCGACGGCGAGAACGCACCGTCGGACGTCGACGACGACATGATCGACACCCACCTGTCCGCCTGCGACGACTGCCGTGAGTGGTTCGCCGCGGCGAGCGACCTGAACCGTCGGCTGCGGATGTCCGTGGCGCCGGAGGAGGGGGCGGGCGGCGACGCCCGCGCGTTGGCGGAGTCGATGGTGCGGTTGGCGGACGAGACGCCCCGCCTGTCGCACCGGCTGCGCAACCGGTCGCTGCCGCTGGTGCTCAGCCGCGCCGCCCTGGTGGCTGTGGCGGTGTGCTACGTCATCTGGTCACTGCTGCTGCTCACCGGTGCGACCGGGGGCGGCGCCGAGGCCGTGGACGGTGCGGGGCCCGGCGGGGCGGTGGCCAACGCCGGCGACCCGGACGTCGCGTCCCTGGCGGTCGACGCCGCAGCGGTGCGCCTGGCGCTGGCCGCGGGTCTTCTGTGGGGTGCGGCCCGGCCCCGTTCCGCACCGGGACTGTTCCCGGTGTTCCTGGCACTGTGGGGATTCGGGGCGGGTTTCGCCACCCGCGACATCGTGCTGGGGGTGCTGGGCGGGGCGACGGACCTCACGTTGATTGCAGGCCTGCTGCTGCACCTGGCCGCCTGCGCCGCGCTGGTGGGGGTGTGGTTGTCGAGGAACCACGCGGTGGCGCCGTTGCGGCAGTCGCTCCGGGGACTCTCGGCGCGCCCGGTGAGCTACAGCCCGGAAGACGTGGAGACCAACTCCACCTGGCGTCCGGGTGACGGCCGCTGAAACTCAGGTCCAGCCCGGCAGCCACATCCGCAGCTGCCACTGGCCGTCGGTGAGGGGCATCCCGGTGAACACCGGCAGGAAGAAGAGGAACATCCACACCACCAGCACCAGGTAGGCGACGGTGAGCAGCATCCCGGTCTTCGTCAGGAATAGATGCCGGGCCTCTGCGACGGCGGGGTGCAGGGGGCGTGACGGTGCGGAGGCTCCCCCGGGGCGGACCGCCCAGCCTGACACCTGTCCCAGGACTAGCGCCAGCCCGAGGATGAGGAAGGGGGCGAGGTTGGTGGCGTAGAAGAGGTACATCTGCCGGTCGACGTTGAGCAGCCAGGGGAGGAAGCCCGCGGCGTAACCGACGAGGGGCACGAGCCACCGCATGTCGCGGCGGCCGATGACGCGCCACAGCCCCCACAGCAGCACCGGCACGCTCAGCCACCAGATCGCCGGGGTACCGATGAGCAGCACGACCTGGCGGTGGCCGCTGTCGTCGCTGACGGAGTGGTACAGCAGGGCGCGGGTGGAGGCCAGCCAGTCCCACGGCTTGGACTCCCAGGGGTGGTGGTGGCCGTTGGAGTTGGTCAGTTCGGCGTGGAAGCCCAGCACGGAGACGTGGTAGTAGATGAAGCTGAGCCAGGTGTCGGGCAGGAAGTCCAGCCCCCACGAGCTGATCCGGTCGCTGCCTGCCGCTGCCTCGTGACGGAACACCCCGGTCTCCGAGGCGAACCACGACCGCCACGACAGCAGGTACACGGCCACGGGCACCAGCACCACCGAGGCGAAGGCCGGCACGCAGTCGCGTACCAGGGTCCCGGTGAAGGGGCGGGCGACACCGTGGCGGCGCCGGCGCCACCAGTCGACGGCGACGACGGCCACACCGAAGAACGCCATGTAGTACAGCCCGGACCACTTCACCGCGAGTGCGCACCCCAGGGCCGCACCGGCGGCGAAACGCCACCAGCGGAAGCCCACCCGGGGCCCCAGGGCGGAGTCGGTGATCCGCCCCTCCACGGCGACCCGCCGGAACAGCTGTTCCATCTGCGCGTGGTCCCGCAGCAGCAGGTAGACCGCCAGGACGACGAAGAAGGCCTGGTAGTGGTCCAGCATCGCCGAGCGCCCGGTGACGAAGAGGATGCCGTCACACAGTGCCAGGATCCCGGCGGTCAGCCCCACCCAGTCGGAGCCGCTGAGCCGGCGCGCCGTCGCGGCGATGAGCAGGATGACCCCCACCGCGAGGAGGGCGACGACGACGCGCCAGCCCCACGGGTTGTTGCCGAACACGGCCATGCCGAGGGCCTCGAGGTGTTTGGCCAGGGGAGGGTGGACGACCAGCCCGTAGGCGGGGTTGTCCTCGATGCCGCCGACGAGCAGTCCGCCCCCGCCCTCGGTGCCGCGCAGCACCTGCCAGGACTGGGGAACGTAGTGCTTCTCGTCGAAGACGGGGGTCCCGTCGTCGGTGGGGTGCCAGAGCCAGAGGAGCCGGCTGAGCAGACCCAGCACACCCAGTGCCGCGAGGATGACCAGCCACCGGTCGGGCCGGGTTCGCCGGTCCCTCCGGTCGCGCCGGTCCACCGGGTGGGGCGCTGTGTCTGCCGTGGCTGGAGTCTCCGTCACAGTGGCTCATCCTATACCCGCGCCCGTGGCGCCGCGGGGGCGCTGAGGCCTCTGGCGGGTAAGGTCTGGTGACCATGCAGGACAATTCCCCCGAAGACAGCGCGCCAGCCACCCCTCCGGCCCCGGGAACCGGAGCACAGGACGGGAAGGCGGACCGGAAAGTGGACCCGCAGGTGGAGCTGGCCGTGGCGAACGCGGTCGAGCGGGCCCGGTCGAACCGTCCGCTCCCCGGGGGTGGGGTGATCCTGGCCGCGACGCCGCTGGGCAACCCCCTGGACGCCTCGGTCCGGCTCATCGACGCGCTCGCCAGCGCCGACGTCGTGGCGGCGGAGGACACCCGGCGAACCCGGGCCCTCGCCGATGCTCTGGGGGTGGAGATCGCAGGGAAGGTCGTCTCCAACTTCGACCACAACGAGGCCGACCGGGCGGCGGGCCTGGTGGAGCAGGCCGCGGCCGGGGCCCGGGTGCTGGTGGTCACCGACGCCGGTATGCCCGCGGTCTCTGACCCCGGGTTCCCGTTGGTCCAGGCGGCGCAGGACGCAGGGGTGCCGGTGACGTGCCTGCCGGGGCCGTCGGCCGTGCCCACGGCCCTGGCCCTGTCCGGGGTGGGGGTGGGGCACTTCGCGTTCGACGGGTTCGCACCGCGTAAGGACGGCGCCCGACGCCAGTGGCTGGAGTCGGTGCGCGACTCCGGCCGGGCGGTGAGTTTCTTCGAGTCCCCGCACCGGCTGGCGGCCACGTTGGCCACGGCGGCGGAGGTGTGCGGGGAGGACCGTGAGGCTGCGGTGTGCAGGGAACTGACCAAGACCTACGAGGAGGTCGTGCGTGGCCCGCTGGGGGAGTTGGCCCGGTGGGCCGCCGAGGGGGTCCGCGGGGAGATCACCGTGGTGATCTCGGCGTCGACCGGGGGGCCTGAACTGACGCCGGAGGACCTCGTCGGTGCGGTCGAGGCGAAGATCGGGGAAGGGTCGAGACTCAAGGACGCCACCCGCGAGGTGTCCGCTGCACACGGGGTGTCCCGACGCGAACTCTACGAGGCTGTTCTCGCAGCGCGCGACGCCTGACGGGCCACTGACGGCCGCCTGATGAAACGGGGCCGGTCAGGGCGGCCGGTTGCGGTGACGTGCCCGTATGGCAGAGTGGACTGCATGTCCGTTTCAGAAGAGAATCCGCAATCCGACGATCTCGGCCCCCCGGGCACCGGTTCCGACGGTGGCTCCTTTTCGGATGCCGGCCTGAGCCGCGAGAAGATCTCCCCGGTCGCCACCGAGGACATGCTGCCGCCTCCGGCGGAGGACGAGAACGCGAAGGTCGACAAGGCCGTGGTGTTCTTCGCGGCACTGATCGTGCTGGCTGTCGTGGCCTGGGGCCTGATCGCCCCAGACAACTTCTCCACCTTCGCGGACAACGCCCTCGACTTCGTCGTCACCGACTTCGGCTGGGTGTACATCATCGCCGGTTCGGTCTTCGTCTTCTTCGTCCTCTGGGTGGCCCTGAGCAAGTTCGGCAACGTCCGCCTCGGGCAGGACAACGAGCGGCCTGAGTTCAACGCCGCCAGCTGGATCGCCATGATGTTCGCCGCCGGAATGGGCATCGGTCTGATGTTCTACGGTGTGGCCGAGCCGATGAACTTCTACCGCAACGGTGTGCCCGGTGAGGCCTCCGAGAGCATTCCGGTGTCGTTCTCCACCACACTGTTCCACTGGACGCTGCACCCGTGGGCGATCTACGCCATCGTCGGCCTCGCCATCGCGTACGGCACCTTCCGGCTGGGGCGTAAGCAGCTGCTGAGCTCCGCGTTCATTCCGCTGATCGGGGTGCGCCGGGCCGAGGGCTGGCTGGGCAAGCTCATCGACGTCCTGTCGATCTTCGCCACGGTCTTCGGTACCGCGGCGTCGCTGGGTCTGGGTTCCCTGCAGATCGCCTCGGGACTCAACGCCACCGACATCGTCCACGACCCGGGTACCGGCTGGCTCCTGCTGATCATCGGTGTGCTGGGCGTCTGTTACCTGATCTCCGCCTTCTCCGGCGTGAGCAAGGGAATCCAGTACCTGTCGAACTTCAACATGGTGCTCGCCGCGGTCCTCGCGTTCTTCGTGCTGGTCGTCGGCCCCACCGTCGTCATCGCCAACACGGTGCCCACCGCCTTCGGCAACTACCTCCAGGAGTTCTTCGGCATGGCGGCCCGCACCGCGGACTCCGCACCGGGGATGGACGAGTGGCTCGCCGGGAACACCCTGTTCTACTGGGCGTGGTGGATCTCCTGGTCGCCCTTCGTCGGTACCTTCATCGCCCGGATCTCCCGCGGCCGCACGGTCCGTGAGTTCATCCTCGTGGTGATGCTGGTCCCCACCGCCGTGTCGGTGGTCTGGTTCGCGATCTTCGGTGGCAGCGCCATCCACCAGGAGTCCGAGGGCTCCGAGATCTACGGTGACGGCACCTCGGAGAACATGCTGTTCAACCTGCTGCACGATCTGCCGATGGGCACCGTCTCCTCGCTGGTGGCCATGGTTCTGCTGGCGACCTTCTTCATCACCTCGGCGGACTCCGCTTCCACGGTGATGGGCACCATGAGCCAGAACGGCAAGCTCGTCGCGGACCGTAAGATCACCGTGCTGTGGGGTCTGCTCACCGCGCTGATTGCCGTGGTTCTGCTGCTGTCCGGTGGCGACGACGCCCTGAACAGCCTGCAGACGGTGACGATCATCGCGGCGAGCCCCTTCGTGATCCTTATCCTCTTCCTGTGCCTGGCCATCTACCGTGGCCTGTCCCAGGACCCGTTGTTCCTGGACGAGAAGCAGAAGCGGGCGTTCTCCCTGCGTCTCGCCCGTGAACGTCGGCACCAGGAGACCGCGGAGGCCCGTGCGGCGCGGGAACGTCGCCGCGGGAACCGTACCGGCGACTCCGGGAGCACCGCCGGCACGGCGGGCTCACGCTAGAGGGGCGACCCGCCGGCGGAAGCCGGACCACCGACAGCGCGCACCAGCGGAACTCCGCCCCTGGTGCGCGCTTCGTCTGTGTCATGCCTTAGGCTGGTCGCATGTCGAAACACGTGCTCACCGCCGTTGCCTGGCCCTATGCAAACGGACCCCGCCACATCGGACATGTCGCCGGATTCGGCGTCCCCTCGGACGTCTTCGCCCGGTTCCAGCGAATGTCGGGGAACAAGGTGCTGATGGTCTCCGGGACCGACGAGCACGGCACCCCGCTGCTGGTGCAGGCGGAGAAGGAGGGCGTGGGCGTCCAGGAGCTCGCCGACCGTTACAACCGGGTCATCGTCGAGGACCTCGCCGGTCTGGGACTGTCCTACGACCTGTTCACCCGGACCACGACCCGCAACCACTACGCGGTGGTGCAGGAGCTCTTCCGCGGTCTCAACGACAACGGTTACATGGTCCGTCAGACGACCACCGGTGCGATCAGCCCGTCGACCGGCCGCACCCTGCCGGACCGGTTCATCGAGGGCACCTGTCCGTTGTGCGGTGCCACGGACGCCCGCGGCGACCAGTGCGACAACTGCGGCAACCAGCTCGACCCTGCCGACCTCATCGACCCCCGCTCGAAGATCAACGGCGAGACACCGGACTTCGTGGAGACCGAGCACTTCATGCTTGACCTCCCGGCGGTGGCGGAGGCCCTGGAGACCTGGTTGACCAGCCGTGAGGGTTGGCGGCCCAATGTGCTGAAGTTCTCGCTCAACCTGCTCAAGGACATGCGACCGCGGGCGATGAGCCGCGACATCGACTGGGGTGTGCCTGTCCCGATCGAGGGGTGGCAGGACAACAACGCCAAGAAGCTCTACGTCTGGTTCGACGCGGTGGTGGGCTACCTGTCCGCCTCGATCGAGTGGGCGTGGCGTTCGGGTAGCCCGGAGGCCTGGCGCGACTGGTGGTCGGACCCCGAGGCCCTGTCCTACTACTTCATGGGCAAGGACAACATCACCTTCCACTCGCAGATCTGGCCGGGTGAGCTGCTCGGGTACGCCGGTAAGGGTGCCCACGGCGGCGAGGCAGGCGAGTTCGGCGAGCTGAACCTGCCGACCGAGGTCGTCTCCTCCGAGTTCCTCACGATGTCCGGTTCGAAGTTCTCCTCGTCCAAGGGCGTGGTGATCTACGTGCGTGACTTCCTGCAGGAGTTCGGTCCGGACGCCCTGCGGTACTTCATCGCCGTCGCCGGCCCGGAGAACATGGACACGGACTTCACCTGGGACGAGTTCGTGCGCCGGATCAACACCGAGCTCGCCAACGGCTGGGGCAACCTGGTCAACCGCACCGTCTCGATGGCGCACAAGAACTTCGGGGAGATCCCGGCCGCCGGCGAGTTCACCGCCGAGGACACCGACCTGCTGGACGACGCCGCAGCAGCCTTCGACACCGTCGCCGAGTGTCTGGAGCACTCGCGGTTCAAGGCGGGTATCGCCGAGGCGATGCGCATCGTGGACCGTGCGAACCAGTACATCGCCGCCCAGGAGCCGTGGAAGCTGGCCAAGGACGAGGCGCAGCGCGGGCGGCTGGCCACCGTCCTGCACACCGCACTGCAGGTGGTCTCGGACGCCAACACACTGCTCACCCCGTACCTCCCCTTCTCCGCGCAGCAGGTCTTCGAGACCCTCGGCGGCACCGGGGTGTGGGCGGCCCAGCCGAAGGTGGTGGAGGTCACCGACGAGTCGCCGCGGACGCCGGTGGGCGTGGGGCTGCCGGCCGAGGGCCGCAGCTACCCGGTGATCATGGGTGACTACGACGACCAGCAGGCGCACTGGGGACGCACCCCGCTGACGCCGGGGACCCCGCTGTCCAAGCCGTCCCCGCTGTTCACGAAGCTGGACCCGGAACTGGCGGAGACAGGCCCCTCCTGGGCCTCGGTGGAGTAGCGGCCGTGGCTGACGGACGGTTCACCGACCGGCTGCTCGAGGAGAACCGGGACACCTGGGACGCCGCGGTGACCCACCGGTTCATCCGGGAGCTCTTCGCCGGCACCCTGCCTGACGACGTGATGCTGTCCTACCTGGTGCAGGACTACCGTTTCGTCGACGGTTTCATGGCGTTGCTCGGCGCCGCGGTCGCCACGGCGGACAACTACGCCTCCCGTCGACGCCTCGCCGAGTTCATCGGTGAGGTCGCCGGGGACGAGAACACCTACTTCGTGGAGGCCCTGGAGGAGCTCGGTGCCGGTGGCGGAGACGGTGCAGGAAACTTGGAGGCGGTCCCCGACACGGCGTCCACCGCGGGGTTCCGGCGGATCTTCGCCGAGGCGGCCGGTACCGGCAACTACGCCGCGATCGTGTCGGTGCTGGTCGTCTGCGAATGGCTGTACCTCGACTGGGCCACGCGGGGATCGAACCGTGCCGTGGCCCCGGAGGGGAACGGCGGCTACCCGTCGCGCCACGTCCACGCCGAATGGGTCCGGCTGCACGACTACCCGGCCTTCCACGACCTCGTCGCCTTCCTGCGCGACGAGGTCGACCGGGCGGCGACCTGCTCGCCCGGGGACGGGGAGATGGCGCGCGAGTACTTCCGGCGCACCGTCGAGCTGGAGCTGGCGTTCTTCACGGAGATTCTCCCCGAGAGCGGTCCGGGCACACGTTAGCCTGGGTGGCATGTCCCGGAAGAAGCCACGCCCCACCCCTGTCCCTCCCGAGCCGCTGACGGAGCTGTTCGACGCCCACACGCACCTGGCGTCCTGCGGTGACTCCGTGCAGGCGCTGATGGACCGCGCGGCGCAGGTCGGTGTCACCGGCGTGTGCACCGTCGGCGACGGCATCGAGGAGGCTGAGCAGGCTCTGGCCGCGGCGCACGCGGATGACCGGGTCGTCGCCGCCTGTGCCGTGCACCCGACGAAGGCGCGGGAGCTCACCGACGAGGTCCGCGCGCGTCTGCGGGCCCTGGTGGAGGATCCCCGGTGTGTGGCGGTGGGGGAGACGGGGCTGGACACCTACTGGATCGCCCACGATCCCGAGGGCACCGCACCCCTGGACGTCCAGGAGGAGGCACTGCGCTGGCACATGGATCTCGCCGCCGAGGTCGGCAAGCCGTTGATGATCCACAACCGTGAGGCGGACGGTGACCTGATGCGGGTGCTGGCGGACGCGCCGGACGGTCTCACCGTGATGCTGCACTGCTTCTCCTCGCCGCCGGACGTCGCACTCGAGGCTGTGGAGCGGGGCTACTACCTGAGCTTCTGCGGCAACGTCACCTTCAGACGCAACGAGGAGCTGCGGCTGGCGGCGGCCCGCGTTCCCGGGGACCGGATCCTGGTGGAGACCGACGCGCCGTACATGACCCCGGAGCCGTTCCGTGGCGCGCGGAACGAGCCGGCGTTCGTCGGCTACACAGCCCGGCTGCTCGCCGAGGTCCGTGGGGAGGGCCCGGAGGAGTTCGGCGCCACGGTGTCGGCGAACGCGCGGAGGCTCTACGGCATCGGCTGACCAGGCCTGCCCGCCGTACCCGTCTGGGTCCGCTGAGCGCCAGTGTGACTGGTGTGGCGTCGTGGTGTGATCATCGCGACACAAAAGGGGGCGGAACGGCGATTTTCTTGATCGTGACCCAATCGTTACCGTATCGTGATCAACGTTATGTCGGTTGTCCCGAACCGTCGTCCCTGAACCGCAGGTACGACGCCACCGGAGGTAGAAGAGCGCGTGTCCCCCAAGAAGAAGTCCACCCTGCACCGTATCAACAGCACCAGCTCGGTCCCGCTGCGCGCGGCGACCGGCGGCATGCTGGCGGTGCTGGTCGTCGGCGGCACTGTCGTGGCCACCAACCACAAGGACGTCACCCTCGACGTCAACGGTGAGATCATGCAGGCCAGCGCGATGTCGGGCGACATCCGCAGCCTGCTCGAGGACAACGACGTCTCCGTCGACGACCGCGACATGATCACCCCGGGCCTCGACGAGAAGGTGGAGGACAACGGGACGGTCACGGTCCGCTCCGCACGCCAGGTCGCGCTCACCGTGGACGGCCAGCCCAAGCAGGTCGACACCACCTCGCTCACCGTCTCCGACCTGCTCTCCGAGCTCGGCTACGAGGGTAACGCCGCCGCGCTCTCCGCCGGCGCGGGCACGCAGATCCCCGTCGACGGCATGGAACTCAACATCACCACCCCGCGGGACTTCACCCTCAACGACGGCAACCCGGGTGAGGAGCCGGCCCGCCTGTCCCTGGCCGCGGCCACGGTGGGCGAGGCACTGGAGATGCGCGGCACCCCGCTGGGCAAGGACGACGTCGTCACCCCGCCCGCGGACACCCCGCTGAACCCGGGCACCCACATCGAGGTCCACCGCGTCAGCACCGACGAGGTCACCGAGGAGCGTCCCTTCGACCCGCCGGTCACCGTCAAGGAGGACCCGGAGAAGCCCGAGGGCGAGGAGGAGGTCCTCGAGGAGGGCTCCGCCGGCCGCGAGAAGGTCACCGTCAGGATCACCAGGACCAACGGCGAGGAGACCGACCGCGAGGTGCTCAAGCGCACCGAGCTGGAGCCCGCCAAGGAGCGGATCGTGGTGCGCGGCACCAAGAAGGGCTCCAGCGCCGCCGCCGTGGCCGGTGGATCGGTGTGGGACGAGCTGGTGCAGTGCGAGGCCACCGGCGACTGGTCGGCCAACACCGGCAACGGCTTCTCCGGCGGCCTGCAGTTCACCCCGTCCACCTGGGCTGCGTACGGCGGCACCGAGTACGCGCCCGAGGCGCACATGGCCAGCCGCGAGGAGCAGATCGCCGTGGCCGAGAAGGTCCAGGCGGCACAGGGCTGGGGCGCCTGGCCCGCCTGCACCTCCAAGATGGGTCTGCGCTGACCCGACCGGGGAGGCACGTCGGGTTCGGGGGACCGGCCGCGGGCGGCTAGGCTGGTGAACCGTGGAACCAGAGAACAGCACCGGCGTCCGTCTGCTCGGCCCCGGCGAGATCCGGGAGTTGGCGGCGGAGCTTGACGTCACCCCGACGAAGCGGCTCGGCCAGAACTTCGTCATCGACCCCAACACCGTCCGCAGGATCGTCGCCGCGGCGGACGTCGGCCCCGGTGACCACGTCATCGAGGTGGGCCCCGGGCTCGGTTCGCTGACCCTGGCGCTGCTGGAGTCCGTCGGCGGGGTCACCGCCGTGGAGGTCGACCCGCGTCTGGCGGGGCGGCTGGAGCGCACCGTCACCGAGTTCGCCCCGCAGCGGGCGGACGATCTCACCGTGGTCACCGCGGACGCCCTGGCTCTGCAGGCCGGGGACATCGGCGCACAGCCGACCGCGCTGGTCGCGAACCTCCCGTACAACGTCTCCGTGCCGGTGCTGCTGCACCTGCTGGAGGTGTTCCCGAGTATCCGGCGGGTGCTGGTGATGGTGCAGCTGGAGGTCGCGGACCGACTGGCCGCGGACCCCGGCAGCCGGGTGTACGGCGTGCCCAGTGTGAAGGCCGGTTTCCACGGCCGCGTCCGCCGGGCGGGCACCATCGGCAAGAACGTGTTCTGGCCGGCCCCGAAGATCGACTCGGGCCTGGTCCGTGTCGACCGGTGGACCGACGACGACCGTCCGTGGCAGGCCACGGTGGAGGAGCTGGGGGAGGACGTCCTGCGTCGGGAGGTCTTCGCGATCACCGACGCCGCCTTCCTGCAGCGGCGCAAGACCCTGCGCGCCGCACTGTCCGGCTACTTCGGGTCAGGGCCTGCCGCGGAGGAGGTGCTCACCGCCGCCGGCGTCGACCCCCGGGAACGCGGGGAGAAGCTGGACACCGCCGCCTTCGTGGATCTCGCCGTGGCGTCCCTGAAGGCGCGGGAGTCCCTGGACACACCGGCGGCACCGGACCGGGGGCAGGGGTCATGACCTCGGTGACCGCCACCGCGCAGGGCAAGGTGAACCTGCACCTGTCGGTGGGTGACGTGCGCGACGACGGCTACCACGACCTGACGACGCTCTTCCAGGCGCTCGACCTCACCGAGACCGTGACCCTCACCGTCCGGGACGTCCACGAGGGTGTCCCCGCGTCGATGACGGACCTCGTCGGCACGGTCACGGTCACCGGACGCGACGCAGGCAAGGTCCCCACCGGGGAGGACCTGGCCGACAACCTCGCCGTGCGGGGTGTGCTGTCGGTGCTGGAGCACTACCGGGACGACCTCGCCGGAGTGCCTTCGGCGTCCTTCCCGGTCCTCGACATCCTCGTCGACAAGGGTGTCCCAGTGGCCGGCGGGATGGCGGGAGGCTCAGCGGACGCCGCGGCGGCGATGGTCGCCACCCGTGAGGTCCTGCACGGACCGGGTGCCGTGGAGAACGGCTTCGACCGTGCCCCGCGCCCCGGCGACGACACCCTGGCGTCCCTTGCGGCTGACCTGGGGGCCGACGTCCCGTTCTGCCTTGCCGGCGGCACCGCACTGGGCCGGGGCAGGGGGGACGTCCTGGTCCCCGTCCTGACCCGCGGAACCTACCACTGGGCGTTGGCGATGGACCCGCGCGGCCTGTCCACCGCGGAGGTCTTCGCCCGTCTCGACGAGCAGCGGGCCGCGGCGGCGCGGGGTGAACGCCCCGACCGTCGCGCCGGTGGCCCCGAGGAGGTGCAGCGGGCGATCCTCGGCGGCGACGTCGACGCTCTCGCCGCCTGCCTCGGTGGCACGACCGTCAACGACCTGCAGGCGCCGGCGATCAGCCTCAGCCCCGACCTGCGACGTACCCTGGCGGCGGGACGGGACGCCGGCGCGCTGGCCTGCCTGGTCTCCGGCTCCGGCCCGACCGTGGCGATGCTCTGCCGTGACCGTGGGCACGCCGTCGACGTCGCCACGGCGCTGTCCTCCGAGGGGGTCGGCGGACGGGCCGTCCCCACCACCACCGCCGCGTCCTGCCGGCACGGTGCGCGTATCGTGTCCCACGCCTGACAGACTTCCACCGTCACCAACCGAGAGGAACCCCCCGAACCACCATGGCCACACCGGTGAACCTGATCAACCTGGAGAACGTCGAGAAGTCCTACGGGCTGAAGACCCTGCTGGACAAGGTCAGCCTGGGAGTGAACTCCGGCGACCGTATCGGCGTCGTCGGGTTGAACGGCGGCGGCAAGTCCACACTGCTGCGGATCCTCTCCGGCGCGGACACCGTGGACGCGGGACGGGTCTCGCACAACAACGACCTGCGCATGGCACGGGTCTCGCAGGACGTGCAGCTCGTCGGCGACACGGTGGGGGCCTCCGTGCTGGAGCCGCTGGGTCTGCAGACCTTCGAGTGGGCCTCCGACCCGCGGGTGCGGGAGGTGCTCCACGGCCTCGGGGTGGTGGAGCTCGGTGAGCAGGGCCTGGACACCCCGGTCTCCGGGCTCTCGGGCGGCGAACGGCGCCGGGTCGGGCTCGCCGCCGCGCTGGTCCGTGACCTCGACCTGCTCATCCTTGACGAGCCGACCAACCACCTCGACGTCGAGGGCGTGCAGTGGCTGGCCTCGCACCTGCTCTCACGGCGCTGCGCCCTGGTCGTGGTCACCCACGACCGCTGGTTCCTCGACACCGTCGCCAACCACACCTGGGAGGTGCACGACGGCGTGGTCGACGTGTACGAGGGCGGCTACAACGACTGGACCTTCGCCCGTGCCGAACGTGCCCGCCAGGCCGACGCGGCCGAACAGCGCCGCGCGAACCTGGCGCGCAAGGAGCTCGCCTGGCTGCGTCGCGGTGCCCCGGCACGGACGTCGAAGCCGCGCTACCGGATCGAGGCGGCTGAGGCGTTGATCAAGGACGTCCCTGCCCCGCGCGACTCCGTGGAGCTGATGAGCTTCGCCACCCGACGGCTGGGCAAGAAGGTCATCGAACTCGAGGACGCCACCGTCACCACCCCTGACGGACGTCCGCTCGTCGAGGACCTCACCTGGCGTCTCAACCCCGGTGAACGCATCGGCCTGGTCGGGGTCAACGGTTCGGGCAAGACCACGCTCCTGCGCACACTCGCCGGCGAGTACCCGTTGGCCGCCGGGCGCCGGGTCGAGGGCAGGACCGTGAAGATCGGATGGCTGCGACAGGAACTCGACGACCTCGACCCCTCCCGGCGCCTCCTCGACGCGGTGGAGGACGTGGCCTCGCGCGTGCAGATCGGCGACAAGGAGCTTACCGCCTCCCAGATGGCCGAGCGACTCGGTTTCTCGGCCAAGCGTCAGCGCACCCCGGTCGGTGACCTCTCCGGTGGTGAGCGCCGCCGGCTCCAGCTCACCCGCGTGCTCATGGCGGAACCGAACGTGCTTCTGCTCGACGAGCCGACCAACGACCTCGACATCGACACCCTGCAGGAGCTGGAGAGCCTGCTCGACGGCTGGGCCGGCACCCTGGTGGTCATCTCGCACGACCGCTACCTGGTGGAACGCATCTGCGACTCCACCTGGGCCCTGTTCGGCGACGGGGCTCTGACCAACCTTCCCGGCGGGATCGCCCAGTACCTCGAACGGCGGGCGGAGCAGGCCGCCGGGGAGAGCCGGCACACCGGCAACATGGCGCTCGGCGGGACCCCGGCCGCACCGGCCACCGGGCCGTCCACGGGGCTGTCGGCCCAGGAGGACCGTGCACTGACCAAGGAGCTCAACGCCCTGGAACGGCGGATGGGCAAGGTGCAGGCCACCGTGGACGACCTGAACCGGCAACTCGCCGAGGCGGCTGCGCCGGCCGACGGGAACATCGACACAGCCCTGCTGGCGGACCTCGACTCCCGGCTGACCGCGGCGAAGGACGAGCACGACGAGCTCGAGATGACCTGGCTGGAGGTCGCCGAGCGGCGGGAGACCGGCGGGGCCTGACACTGCTAGACTCGCCCGGGAAGTGGACGCAGAGGACGGGACGGGAGACACAGCGGTGCAGGACGATTTCCCCGGCGTGATCGTCCGGCAGGACCACGGTACGAGGCACACGGTCGAGGAGCGGCCGGCGCACAACGGGTTCCTCCGCCGTCTCACGGAACCCAGCCCCTGGGGGTTGGTGGTGGGTGCGCTGATGTTCGCGCTGTCCCTGACTCCGTCGCTGCTGACCCGCGACTGGTTGTTCCAGGGGGTGGCGGCCGGACTGTCCGCCGCCACCGGACACCTGATCGGCGTGCTGATGCAGTGGGTGTGGACGCTGTGGATCCGTGACCTGGTGGCGCCCCTGGTCCTGCTGATCACCAGCGGGAGGTCGGTGCCGGTGCGGTGGCGGCCCCGGTTGCAGATGGCGCTCATCGCCGTCATCGTCGTCGCGCTGCTGGTGTGGATCCTCTTCGCCGTGCGGTGGCAGCAGGAGATCGCCGACCTCATGGGCGACGAGGCGTACTCCGCCGGCGAGTTCCTCAAGGTGCTGCCCGTCGGCCTGGTGTTGTGGACCGGCATCTACGTGGTCGGCAAGGCGGTGCTGCGGGGGACGGTGCTGCTGGCCCGTGCTGTGCCGGGGCAGCACACCCGCTACGGCCTGAAGCTGCTGCTGTCGTGGAGTGTGGTGGGGCTGGTGACCGTCTTCGTGGCGGACCAGGTGATCCCCGGCACCCTGCTGCGGGTCAGTGAACGGATCTTCTCGGTCCGTGACCAGGAGATCCGTGAGGACCTCGTCCGCCCTCACGTCAGCGAACGCAGTGGCGGTCCTGGGTCGTTGAACGAGTGGGAGGACCTGGGGGCCTACGGCACCCGGTTCACCGCGCTGGGTCTGTACAGGGACCAGCTCGAGGACCTCACCGGGCGTCCCGCCGAGGAGCCGATCCGGGTCTACGCGGGCCTGAAGAGCGGCGACACCGACCGGCAGCGTGCCCTCAACGTGGTCGCCGAGCTGGAGCGCACCAACGCGCAGGAGCGGGAGGCGCTGATGATCGCGCCGACGACGGGCACCGGGTGGGTGAACCCGACCGCCGCCCAGGCCTTCGAGCTGATGTTCAACGGCGACACGGCCATCGCCGCCGACCAGTACTCCTACCTGCCCAGCGCCATCCAGTTCATCACCGACCGCAACCGTGTGCGTGAGGCGGGCAAGGAGCTGATCGACGCGGTGGCAGACTGGTGGAACCGGCTTCCGGCGGACAACCGTCCGAAGCTCTACGTGTACGGGGAGTCGTTGGGGACGACCGCCGGCGAGGGCGGGTTCTCCGGGGTCCGTGACATCGCCTCCACGGTGGACGGTGTGCTGTGGCTCGGGCCGCCGAACAGCAACCAGTTGTGGCGCGACCTCGTGTCCCGCCGGGACCCGGGAACCCGTGAGGTCGACCCGGAGTATTCCGGCGGCATGATGGTGCGTTTCGCCGGGAACTCCGAGGAGATCCAGCGGTGGATCGACGACCCGGAGGAGGGCGGGACCTCCTGGGGCGGCAGCCGGGTGCTGTACGTCCAGCACCCGTCGGACCCGGTGGTGTGGTGGTCACCGAACCTGCTCTTCCGTGAGCCGGACTGGTTGAAGGAGGCGCCCGGGTTCGACCGTTCGCCGACGATGCGGTGGATGCCGGTCGTGACGTTCTGGCAGGTGACCCTCGATCTTCCCCGTGCGGGCAATGTGCCCGACGGGCACGGCCACAACTACGGCACGTCGGTGCTGGACGGCCTGGTCGCGGTGGCGGGGGAGGACCGCTTCACCGTGGACGACGTGGAGCGGCTGCGTGGGCAGCTGGAGGTGGCGATGGAGAACCAGGGGCCTGAGAAGGAGGTCGGGGTCGACAACGGGTGACTCCGACAGGTAGCCCCGGACAGTATCCGGGGCTCGACGTCAAACCGTGGGTAGGGTAAGGTGGACGTGTGCGAAGGGTGATGTCTTTCGCGCAGGATGCACCAGCATGCATTGCCTTGAGGTTATGACGCGCGCTCCGGGATATACGGTCCCCGGGGCGCGCGTTCTTTCTGTATCCGGGGTGACCTCGCCTTTTGCTTTCCTGTGATCTGTAGGGGCCCCATGATAGGGGTGGGTAGTCTCCCCGACATAACACCTTCAGTCTTCTCAGGTGTACTGTATGTGGGGCGGCGAGGGAAGCCACGCCGCTGGACATTCAAGTTTTCTATCGAAAGGCATAATCATGCTGGACATCGTTTCTGACATCGTCACCGCCGTCTCCGAGTTCCTGGAGGAGGCCCTCAACCTGGTCGTCGGCTCCATCCAGGGCGAGTAAGTCGCACCTGCGACACGGCCCCCGCACTTCGGTGCGGGGGCTTATTGCGTTCCGGGGGTGGCGTGGGGCGGAGCTTCCTGAGGATGTGCCTGAGGGGGAGCGGCTTGTCAGTGGGGTGGCTGATGTCTCTGGCGTATCAGTGCCGGCGGCGGACGGGGCGCGTGGGCGGAGCCGGGGCCGGCGCTGCGTTACTTTCCTCTGACCTGCATATTTGTCGACATTTCACGGTGTGTCATACCCCCGGGGGTGGGGTACCCACGGGCATGTAACGATTTTATGGCCCCTGCCGCTATTGTCATTAGTGCCGCGAAGGAACTTCTTCACCGCTCATACTTTAAACATTCCAATGAAAGGGATCTATCATGATCGACATCATCTCCTCCATCGTCTCCGCCGTCTCCGAGTTCCTGTCCAAGGGCCTCGCTCTGGTCACCGGCTCCATCGTTGGTGAGTAAGTCGCACCAGCGACCTGAGCCCCCGCACTTCGGTGCGGGGGCTTTGTACGTTCGGCGGTCATCGTTGCCGCTGTGTGTTGCCCTGATCGGATCGCCCCTAAGTTATGCCCCAGGCTGAATGTGGGTATCGACGTTCACCTGCTGGCGCGGTAAGGTCTCGGTGTGCGAAGTGTGATGGCTTTCGCGCAGAATGCACCAGCATGCATTGCCCTTTCGGCGGTTGCGCGCACTCCGGGTTTTACGGTCTCCGGGGTGCGCGCTTCTCTGTTCTCCGGCCTGCGCGATCTTCCCTGGTCATAAGTGGAGTTCATGCCAGGCAAGCCCCCATTATGGGGGTAGGTAGATTCGCCTACGTAACGGCCTTAGACTTTCCGTCGGTAGTGGTCGTGGAACAGCGAGGGCAACCCCCGAGCATCCACCCATCCAAGTTTTTTTTCTACCGAAAGGCAATCATGCTGCCCATCATCTCTGAGATCGTCACCGCCATCTCCACCTTCCTGGGCGACGCCCTGGACCTCATCACCGGCTCCATCGTCGACTAGTTCGCGCTGGCGATGTAGACCCCCGCACCTCGGTGCGGGGGTTTCTTGCATTTGGTCCCCTGACCTGCATCAACATGGAATCAGCATGTCGCGTACCCTGGTCGGCATGATTTTGATCAACGTCCGATTCCGTCCGCTGCCCGAGTACGTCGAGAACTTCCGTGAGGTCGTCGCGGACTTCACCGAGGCCACCCGCGCCGAGGAGGGCAACCTGTGGTTCGACTGGTTCCGCGGCACCGACGACCCCTCCGAGTACTTCCTCGTCGAGGCCTTCGCCGACGGCGCTGACGGTCCCCACGTCAACAGCGACCACTTCGCCGCCGCCTGCGAGCTCTTCCCCACGGTCCTCGCCGAGACCCCGCAGATCATTAACACCTCCATCCCGGGTAAAAGCGAGTGGGACCGCATGGCGGAATTCTCCGTGGAGTAGAAGGTAAACTCGGTCCCCATGACGTCACAGCACGCTCCGGGACCGAAAGCCCCCGCGGAGAACCCGACAGGGACCCGTCCTCCGAAACTGGACAAGAAGGCCTACGAGAAGGAGCTGAAGAAGCTCCAGGCCGACCTGGTGGACATGCAGCAGTGGGTCCGGGAAACCGGGGCCCGCGTGGTGATCATCATGGAGGGGCGGGACGCCGCGGGCAAGGGGTCGGCGATCAAGCGGATCACCCAGTACCTCAACCCGCGGTTCTGCCGGGTGGAGGCACTTCCCGCGCCGACCTCACGCGAACAGGGGCAGTGGTACTTCCAGCGGTACGTCGAGAAGCTCCCCACCGCCGGGGAGATCGTGATCTTCGACCGTTCCTGGTACAACCGCGCCGGCGTGGAGAGGGTGATGGGGTTCTGCTCGGCCTCCGAGTACCGCCGGTTCCTGCACCAGGCGCCGATCTTCGAACGTCTCCTCGTCGAGGACGGGATCATGCTGCGCAAGTACTGGTTCTCCGTCTCCGACGAGGAGCAGGTCGCCCGGTTCACCTCGCGCCGCGACGATCCGCTGCGCCAGTGGAAGCTCTCGCCGATGGACCTGCAGTCGATCACCCGGTGGGAGGACTACTCCCGGGCGAAGGACGAGATGTTCGCCCACACCGACACGCCCGCGGCCCCGTGGTACACGGTGGAGAGCGAGGACAAGAAGCGCTCCAGGATCAACGTGATCAACCACATCCTGGCTTCGGTGCCGTGGGAGAAGGTCGAGCACACGCCCCCGCGGATCCCGGAGCGTCCGGAGGTCGCCTCGGACTACGAGCGGCCTCCCCGCACGGAGTTCCGCTACGTCCCCGACCTGGCCTCTGAGCTGGAGAAGGGGAAGCGGCGGAAGAAAAAGAAGGACGGGAAGAAGTAGCCCGGTCACTCGTAGTGGGCGGCGATCTCCTTGTCGAAGTGCTCGTGGATCACCTTGCGGCGCAGCTTCAGTGACGGGGTGACCTCCTGGTAGTCCACGTCGAGGTCACGGTGCAGGATGGTGAACTTCTTGACCTGCTCCCACCGGTTCAGGTGGCTGTTGAGCTCGTCGACGTAGCCCTGCACCATCTCCCTGGTCTCGGGGGCCCGGAGGATCTCCCGGTAGTTGCCGGAGACGCCGTTTTTCGCCGCCCAGGCGGTGACGGCGTCCTCGTCCAGGGTGACCAGGGCTGAGACGAACGGCCGGTCGCTGCCGATGACCACCAGCTGGCTGGCGACCGGGCACAGGCCCTTGAACTTGGCCTCGATCTGCGCGGGTGCGACGTACTTGCCGTTGGAGGTCTTGAACAGCTCCTTCTTCCGGTCGGTGATCCTCACCCGGCCCTCGCTGTCCATCTCGCCGATGTCCCCGGTGTGGAACCAGCCGTCGGCGTCCAGGACCTCGGCGGTGGCCTCGGGGTTGTTGTGGTAGCCGTCCATCACGCCGGGCCCCTTGATCAGCACCTCGCCATCCTCGGCGATGCGGGCCTCAATGCCTTCCAGCGGTGGGCCGACGTAGCCGGCGCGGTAGATGTGGGGCCGGGTGAGGCAGGTCGCCGCACTGGTCTCGGTGAGCCCGTAGCCCTCCAGGATGGGCATGCCGGCGGCGCCGAACCAGCGGGCGATCTCGGTGTTCAGCGCCGCGGAACCGGAGATGAAGTAGTTGACGTTGCCGCCGAAGCGTTCGCGGATCTTCGACATCACCAGCCGGTCGCCGATCTTCGCCTGCAGGCGGACCCAGGCGCTGGCGGAACCGACGCCGTGGTCGGCGTCGAAGACCTGGACACACACGCGGCTGGCCCAGTGGAAGAGCTTCTCCTTCGCGCCGCCCTCGGTGGCCATCATCGTGGCGATGCCGTTGTAGGCCTTCTCGAAGATCCGTGGGGCGGAGCCCATGAAGGTGGGCCTGACGATCGCGAGGTTGTCGATGATCTTGTCGATGCGCCCGTCGATCGCGGTCTCGTACCCGATGTGGAGGGGGAGGACGAGGAGCAGCTTGCCCATCACGTGGGCCAACGGCAACCAGAGGAACTGCTTGTCGTCGATGGTGAGGAGATTCTCCGGCCCGGAGTTCGAGGTGACCTCGGAGGCGTGGGCCTCGAAGACCCACACCCGGTGGGGGAGCCGGACGCCCTTGGGCCGGCCGGTGGTCCCGGAGGTGTAGATCAGCGTCGAGAGGTGCTCGAGACGGGTGGCGTCGATCCGGTCGTCGACGGCGGAGGGGTTCTCCGACAGGTAGACGCGTCCGCGCTCGCGAAGCTCGTCCAGGGTGATCACCCAGTCCCCGGCGCCGTCGGGGACCGTGCCGTCGATGAGGACCACGGTCTGCACACCGGGGATCTCCTCGCGGAGACCCAGGAGCTTGTCCACCTGCTCCCGGTCCTCGGCGAAGACGAGGCGGGAGCCCGAGTCGTCGAGGATGAAGGAGACGTCATCGGGGACGGTGGTGGGGTACACGGTCACCGTGGCGGCGGAGGCGTACATGATGCCGTAGTTCGCCAGCGCCCACTCGTAGCGGGTGGCGCTGGCGATGGCGACGCGCTCCTCGGGGGCGATCCCCAGGGACATCAGCCCGCCGGCGACCTCCGAGGCCTGTGTGCCCAGCTCCGCCCAGGTCACGGCCGTCCAGGTTTCGCCGCCCGCGCCGTCGGACACCGGGAAGCTGTAGGCGCGCCGGTCCGGGGTCTCCGCGATGCGTCTACGGAGCATGTGGCCCACGGACTGGATCGCGGGATCGATCGGCACGGTGGTGGACGAGCTGCCTGTGGACGCGGTTGTCATGTCTTCTCCATCCGGACGGGAATGTGGATCGCCGTGGCGACCGTTCTTTCTGTCACAATAGCAAAGCAACCGTGTTCCAGCTCACAGTTTTACGATGTTCACCTCCGTACCTGAGCCACCCCCGTGCGGCCCGCCGCGATTTCGTGCCACCATGGCTGACATGACCACCACACCCACCTCCCAGACAGCCGGTGTCCGTGTCGAGACCCTCCGCGGTGCCGGAGTGATCACCCTCGACCGCCCGTCGGCGCTCAACGCCCTGAACCACCCGATGATCACCACCGTCGCCGCAGCGCTCGACACCTTCCGTGGTGACGACGACGTCGACAGGGTGCTGTTGTGCTCCTCGGGGGAGAAGGCCTACTGCGCCGGCGGTGACGTGCGGTCGGTGCGCGACTCCGACCTCGCCGGGGACTACACCGCAGGCGACGAGCTCTTCCGCGACGAGTACGACATGAACCACGCCCTGGCCACCTTCCCGAAGCCGACGGTCGCCCTGGTCGACGGCATCGCCATGGGCGGTGGTCTCGGGGTCTCCGCCCACGCGGGTGTCCGGGTGATCACGGAGCGGACGTGGCAGTCCATGCCCGAGATGGCGATCGGCTTCGTCACCGACGTCGGCATCTCCCACGCCTTCACCCATCTTCCGCACGTCCCTGAGGAGTCGCGTGTGGCGCTCGGCGTGTTCCTGGCGACGACGGCCTACCGGCTCACCGCAGACGACCTGCTGTGGAGCGGGTTGGCGACGCACATCCTGCGGGACGGAGACGCCGCGGCCTTCCGCGAGGCCTTCGTCACCGACGGGCTGGACGCGGCGCTGGAACGCACCGCCGGGCGGGACACCGCCGGGGAGTCGACCCTGGCGCGGAACCTGGACTGGATCACCCGGACCTTCGACGGCGACGACTGGTCGGCGATCCAGCGGCGGGTCGACGAGGCGGACGGTGCCTTCGCCGACGACGTCCGGACGATGCTCGCCCCGGCCAACCCGTTGTCCCTGGTGGCGGCGACGGAACTGCTGAACTACTCCGCGCACTCCTCGCTGCGTCAGGCCCTGGACGCCGAGTTTGCACTGGGGCGTCTTCTGCGCCGGCAGCCGAACTTCCCTGAGGGGGTCCGCGCGGTGCTGGTGGACAAGGACCGGCAGGCGCGCTTCTCCCCGGCGACGGTGGCAGAGGTGACCGCGGAGCAGCGCGAGGAGATCAGGCGGACCGTCGCTGGACCCGGAGCCACACCAGGAAACCCCAGGTGACGAAGACACCGTAGACGAGGTACAGCACGGCGCTGGGGTAGTAGCCGGCGCTGAAGAGCAACGGGACCCCCACAATGTCCACGGCGATCCAGATCAGCCAGAACTCCGTCCACCCCCTGGCCATGCCGAAGGTGGCGAGCAGGGACCCGGTGAAGATCCAGGCGTCCGCCCACGGCCCCCATGAGCCCAGGGCACTGAAGACCCACGCGAAACCGCAGGTCCCGATCACCGCGACCGCCAGCATGAACAGCCGTTCGCGCGGGGTGGCCCAGCGGGGCTGCACCGCCTCGTAGGTCTCCGCGGGTTCGGAGAGGATGGACCGCGACGGGTCGGTGTCGCCGGGCTCCCGCAACCCGGCCGTGGTCGCCCGGTGCCACTGCCACCAGCCGTAGAGGCTGACGACGAAGAACATGACCTGGCGTGCCGCCTGGCCGTAGAGGTCCAGGTCCTGCGGGGTGTGGAATACACCGCCGAGGAACACGGTGAACAGCAGGATGTTGCCGGCGATGCCCACGGGCCAGGCCCAGACCACGCGACGCATGCCGCCGATGGCCGAGGCGATGCCGAAACCGTTGCCGATGACCTCCCGCCAGAGGATCGCCGAGTCGCCGATCGACCACTGCGCGTTGAGGAACGTCGTGAGGGCGTCGCCGACCGACGCCAGAATTCCGGACATGAGGTGTCCAGCCTTTCTCTCCCGTCCGGACTGTGACCGTCGGCTCCGGAATCACACCGGATCTGCTTGACCCACCTGGTGGAGGTGGCGCTCGCGGGCTTTGACCGCCGGTGGGGACTTCCACCCCGCCCTGAGAATGCGTACAGGTGGACAGGGTACACCGGCTGCCCGGGGCGATGCGGCCGATTGACTCGCCGGGACTGTTATTCTCTGAGGGCATGACGGAAGAGGCACATGCGGAACCCCGGAAAGAGGATCACCCGCCGGTGACGATGCCCGGCTACCTGTACCTGCTGGCGCTGCTGCCACCGGTCGCGGTGACGTTGGCACTGGTCGCGTCCTACGACGCGCTGCCGGACCCGATGCCGACCCACTGGGGGTTCTCCGGGGAGCCGGACGCCTGGGAACCGAAGTCGATGGGGACGCTGCTGTTCGGCGTGCTGCTCGGTCCGGTGATCTGTGTGCTGACCATGGTGTTCGCCGGACTTTTCATCCGGTTGCACTCGGCGTCGCTGTTCGAGCGCGGGGGCGCGGACTCGCCGCTGGACGCGCAGCGCAGCTGGCATGAGTTCAAGGTGATGCAGCCCCTGCTGGGCTGGTACTGCGTGATGCTGTCGACCTCGATGACGGTGCTGACGCTCGGCCTCAACGGGCCGTGGGAGTGGGTCCGGGGGATGGCGGGGTGGCTCGAGGCGCTGGCCTTGTTCGGTTTCGTGGCCAGCACGGTCTGGCTGCTGGTGGTGATGGGACGGTACGGCGACGCCGTCGCCCGGAAGTTCCCCTTCGCTGACGGGCGCCGTCGACGGTGGCTCATCTTCGTGGAGATCCCGGGCAACGACAGCGTGATGGTGGCGACGGGTTCGGGCACGAACTTCACGTTCAATGTCGCCACCCGGGGTGGGAGGGTCGGCGCGGCGGTCTTGCTGCTGGTGCTTGCGGCCACCGCCCTGATGCTCCTGGCCATGGCGGCGCAGGCGCTGTTCTGAACCGTGAGCGCTGACGGTGTCGTCGTTGGTGCTTCTTGTACGTAACTACGTATGTGCGTACTCTTGTCGATATGGCAGAAGACCTGACATCACTCACGGCTGCGGTCGAACGGCTCACCCTCCGGGTCGAGGCGCTGGAGCGAAATGGGCCGGGTGACGGCGGCTGTCCGTCGGAACCGTCCGATGCCGGCGGGGCGTTCTGGGCGCTCGACGGCGTGAAGGACAGGACGACGGGCACAGGAGAGGTGATGATCGTCGGAGCCCTCCAGCTTCCCGAGGGCCCGGTGGAGTGGCAGGAAAGCCGCGACACCGACGCGCTCCTGGACTCCGACTGGTCTGACCTCGCCGCGTCGTTCGCCGCATTGGGGCATTCCGCGAGACTGGAGATCCTCCGGCACATCCTCAACGGCACCCACAGGACCGCGGACCTGGCGGCGCTGGAGCACCTCGGCACCACCGGACAACTCCACCACCACCTGCGCCAGCTCGTCGCAGCGGGGTGGGTGCGGCAGAGCGGGCGTGGGGCGTACGAGGTTCCAGTCGCGCGCGTCGTGCCCCTGCTGGCCTGTATGGCCGGATCCGGCTCATGAGGGCCTGGGTCATCGCCGCCTACCGCGGCCGCACGCTGCTGCTCGCGGTGGCTGTCGCGGCGATGCTCATCTGGATCGTCGTCGACCTGACGCTGCTGCGCGGAGTCGACGTCCCGGTGAGTGTCCGCCTGAGCATCTCGGCGTCCGCGGCCATCGTCCTCGTGGCTGTCGGCATGCTTTCCGTCGCCGGTGCCAGGATGCTGCCCGACGTCCCGGTCCGGACGGTTCAGCCTCCGGTCGAGGGGCGCTGGGTAGGACTGAACAGCCCCGCCTCCGCGGTCCCCAGCCACGGAACCCGTGCGTACGGGCAGGCTTACGCCATCGACGTAGTCCATGAGCCGGACGGACCGGAGTCGCGGCCGACCTTCGGCGGCCGGGCGTTCCGCGCTGTGGAGGAGTATCCGGCTTTCGGGAAACCCGTGCTCGCCATGGTCGCCGGCACGGTGGTCAGCGTCGCCGATTCGCAGCGGGACCACGCGTCACGGTCGAACATGCCGGGGATGGTCTACTTGATCCTTGAGGGGGCAGTCCGAAGTCTCGGCGGACCACGGTTCGTCGTCGGGAACCACGTCACGGTCCGAACCACCGACGGAGTGTTCGCCACCGTGGCACATCTGCAACGAGGATCCGCGGCAGTGACGGTGGGGGAGGAGGTCCACGCCGGTCAGCAGGTGGGACGATGCGGGAACTCCGGGAACAGCAGCGAACCACATGTCCACGCCCAACTGTCGGACCGCAGGTCCTTCTGGATAGCGGAGGGTGTACCTGTCGCGTTCTCCGGGATCACGGTCGAGGGCGCGGACGGGGCGCCGGCGGGCGGGCTCCCGGAGAACGGCCAGGCCATGACCTGGAGAGCGCCGGGGAGGGGAGCGTAATGAGCCGTCAGCCGATCACACGGTCATCTCCGTTGTTCGGCGACCGCGTCCTGGCTGAGGAGTTCCTCCGCAGAATCCCGGAAAAGCCTGCTCTGTTCGGTGCTGCGGTAGCAGCCGCCGGGCCCCATCTCCCCGGTGGAGCCGCAGCAGCTGGTGTCGGCTTCCCGACTGACCGAACTTTCCTGCTCGGCTCCGTCGGAAAAGCACTGAACGGACTCATCTACTCCGGCCTTGTCTCTGAAGGAACCGTCCGACCGGATGACACCCTCGACCGTTTCCTTCCGCTTCAGGGCACCGCCGCCGGTGCGGCCACCCTGGAGTCGCTGCTCACCCACACCTCCGGCCTCCCCGCCGTTGGCGGTACACGCCGTGATCTTCTCCGGATGAACGTCCGAATCCTTCGTGGCCGTGATCCGCAACCCGAGGGCATCGAGCAACTCTTCGCCCAGCTACGTCGGTGCCGGACCACTCCGGGGACCTTCAGCTATTCGAATCTCGGAGGTGCCGCGTTGGGACACGCTCTGGCGTCGGCGACCGGACTGAGCTACCCGCAGCTGGTGGCTGAGCGGTTGGCCGTACCCCTGCGTCGCCCGACGATCCACGTCCCGGAACCCGGGAGCGGCGAAAGCCCGGGTGACGCGCCGGGGTTGAGCGTCTTCAATCGACGACAGGTGCCGTGGACGGGAGAAGGCTACGCCCCGGCCGGAGGAATACGGGCCTCCGCAGACGACCTCGCAGTACTTCTGACCTTCATGGTCAACGGCAGTCTGCCAGGATGGAACGATGCCTTCACCCCGTTGATCGGCGTCGATCCTACGAGTTCTGTCGGTCCCGGGAACAGAATCGGTGCCGGGTGGTTCATCGAGCAGGACCCGGAGATGCGTCAGTCCGGCTCCACGGTCTGGCACAACGGGTACGCAGGCGGTTTCAGCTCCGCGATCGTTCTCGACCCGGCCTCAGCCCGCGGTGCCGCGGTCTCCGCGATTGACGGGACAATGCAGGTTGACCTGGTTCCGGTGGCTCGTGAACTGACGAAGGACTGGTGACCGGCGTCAGGCCCGGACAGTCTTCACTATGCCTGCCACTGTGGAAACCAGAAGCACAATGAGTCCCGGGCCGACGGTAGCCGTGGCATTGAACCCGGTGAACAGGGTCAACGACATGCCGGCGTAGATCCACACCAGTGCGACACTCAACCAGACCATGAGCTGCTCACCGGCCCGGTAGAGCTGCTGGGCGTTTTCTTCGGTGACTTCTTTCGGGTAGTTGAACCAGGAAGAGTCAGGATGCCGGGACGCCCACAGGGAACCGCCGATACATGCCACCATCAGGAGCGACAGAAAGAGGACCGTCGTTCGCGGCCCCCAGTCGTCGGCTTCTCCGCTGAAGTCGAAATGCACGGGAATCGTGTCGGGAAGTGCTCGGTAGCGGACCAGGACCAGCACGGTGACGAGCACGGTGGCGATGGTGGACAACCGACGCAGCCAGATGGTCACCGTGCCCGTCGAATACTCCCGTGGTGGACTCAGCCGCCGAAGCCGTCACGCAACAGCGTGAACCCCTCCTCGAGGACCTCGGCAGGCGAGTGCTCGGTCGATGCCCAGCTGGGGAACATGACCATGCAGTCGCGTCCCCTCTCCTTCGCACGTGACTCCACGGCGATGGCCCCGGCGGTCAGGCAGGACACGGTCATCAGTGCGCTCGCCTGGCGGCTCATCGACCCCTTGGTGCGCTCGTGGATGGCGTCCATCAGGCCGTCGGCGATGTGCATCACCCGCTCCTTCTCGTCCGGACCGGTGATGTAGCTCAGGTGGTCGGCGATCGAGCGCAGGTTCAGCAGGGTGCCGGGGTCGTCGGAGACCGTGCCGTCGTCGTCGACGCGGTCGGTGACGAGCCGCTGCATGATGTCCAGGGGGTGTTCGTCCGCAGGGGCGTCCTCGACTTCCTGCCGCAGTTCGTCGATGGTCTCCTCGATGAAGAACAGCAGTGCGTCCTCGCGCCGGGGGAAGTAGTTGTGGAACGTCCTGGTGGACACTCCCGCCCGTTCGGCGACGGCCGCGACGGTCATCCCGTCGCTGCCCTCGCTGAGCAGGAGCTCCGCGGAGGCACGTGCGAGTGCCCGGCGGGTCTCCTCCTTCTTCTGCTCCCGGAGGGAGAGTGCGTCGTTAGCGGCCATCTGTCGTCGTGCCCTCGGTGGATGCGCCTGCGGTGGCGGGAGCCTCCGGAACCTCCGGAGCTTCGGGGGCCTCGAGACCCACGAGGCCCTCGCCCTCGACGTCGACGGTGGGGATGATCTTGTCGAGCCACGCCGGGAGCTTCCACGCACGGTCGCCGAGCAGGAACAGGACCGCCGGGACGATGGTCATGCGCACCACGAAGGCGTCGATCAGCACGGCCATCGCCAGGGCAGAACCCATCACGGCGATGAACGGCTCGTCCATCAGCACGAAGGCGGCGAACACCGAGATCATGATCAGCGCTGCGGCGGTGACCACGCGCGCACCGTGCTTGAAGCCGTTGGAGACGGCGTTGCCGGCGGTCTTGCCGTGCACGTACCCCTCGCGCATGCGGGTCACCAGGAACACCTGGTAGTCCATGGCGAGGCCGAAGACGATGCCGATGAGCATGATCGGCAGGAAGGAGATGATCGGCTGCGGGTCATCGGTGATGCCCAGCCAGCCCCACTGCCAGATGCCCACGGTCAGGCCGAAGGTGGCGGCGACGGAGAGCGCGAAGCCCAGCGCGGCGATCAGCGGCACCCACAGGGAGCGGAACACCACGACCAGCAGGACGAAGGCGAGGACCACGACGATCGCCACGTACGGGATGAGCACGTCGGAGAGTCGGTCGGAGATGTCCTCGAAGATCGGGGTGACACCGGTGACCGAGTACTCCCCGCCGGTGTGCTGGTGGAAGGCGTCCTTGGCGTCGCGGAGCGACTGGAGGGTGTCGTTGGTGGCTTCGTCGGTGGCGCCGGTGGTCGGGGTGATCAGCACCTGTGCGGCGGTGCCGTCCTCGGAGACCTGCGCGACCTGGGCGTTGGCGACCCCCTCGACCTGGCTGATCTCCTCGACCGCGGTGCCGAAGGTGGTGGGGCCCTGCGCCGGGTCGTCGGTCTTCACCAGGGCGACCATGGGGGCGTTGCGGCCCGGCCCGAAGTCCTCGTTGACCCACTCGGACGCGGTGCGCTGCGGGCTGCCCAGCTTGGCGGAGTCGTCGGTGGGCATGGCCAGCTGCAGTCCCAGGGCCGGGATCGCCAGGACGACGAGCAGCAGCACGGAGCTGAGGGCGAAGACCAGCGGGCGCTTGCGGATCTGGCGGACCCACTTCAGGCCCATGGTGGGCTTCTCGTCCTCGGGGTCCGGGGCCTTGACCACCGGGGCGCGTCCGGCGAAGGACTTCGTGCCGAAGGCACCGAGGATCGCGGGCAGCAGGGTGACGGCCACGATGACGGCGATGAACACCGTCAGGGCCGCGGCGAGGGCCATGGCGGTGAGGAACGGGATGTTGATGATCGACAGCGCGGTCAGCGCGATGATCACGGTCAGGCCGGCGAAGCACACCGCGGAGCCTGCCTTGCCCACGGCGAGCCCGGCGAGGTGGGCCCGCTGCCGGTGCGTGGTCTTCTTGATCGCCTGGGCCAGTTCCTTCGGTGTCATGTTGTTGCCGCCGGCGAAGGCGACGAGTTCATTCCTGAACCGCGACACGATGAACAGGGCGTAGTCGATGCCCACGGCCAGGCCGATCATGGAGGCCAGGGTCGGGGTCATGTTGTTGATCGAGTCGGTCAGGGCGGTGCCGGCGTAGATCAGCATCATGCCGGTGCCCACGCCGACGACGGCGGTGAGCAGCGGCAGACCGGCGGCCACGAAGGAGCCGAAGGTGATGATCAGGACGATGGCGGCGACGGCCATGCCGATGAGCTCGGCGGTGCCGCCGATCTCGGGCATCTGGAAGACGTTGCCGTTGTAGGAGACCTCGAGGTTGTCGGTGGCGTGGTCGTCGAGAACGTCGGTGACACCGGTGACGTCCTCGGGGGAGACGTCCTGCGAGGTGTCGCCCTTGAAGGTCACCGTGAACGTGCCGGTGCGCTCGTTCTCGCTGACGGGGGAGAGGGCCTGCAGGTCAGCCTGGATCTGCTCCTTCGGCAAGTCCTGTTCGGCCTTGGCGGCGGTGAGCTGCTTCTCCATGCCGGCGGCGGCCGTGACCGGGTCCACGATGGACTCCGGGTCGACGAGGGCGTCCTGGTCCTGCAGGTCGGCGATGAGGGAGTCGAGGTCGGCCTTGGTGGCCGGGTCCGTCAGGGAGCCGCCCTCGGGGGCGCGGACGACCACGGTGCCCGTGGGTGCCTCCATGTCGTCCCCGCCGTCGGGGAAGAGCTCGCTCATCTCCTCCTGGGTCTCCACGGACTCGAGACCGGGGATGGTGAAGGTCATGGACGTGGGCTTCATCATGGTCGCGGCGGCGGTGCCCGCACCGATGAGCACCAGGAGCCAGACGGCGATGAATCGCCACCTGTTGAGGTATGCGGATCGTCCGATCCGGTAGAGGAGTTTAGCCATGGCCGATATTATTGCACTGCCCGCGCAATATTGCACGATCCGTGCATAGATATGTTTCCAGAGGTGCACGGAAGCGGGGTGGGGCGGCACTGTCAGCGTGTAGGATCAGCCGGGTGCTGTACGTGCTGAGCTTCGCCCTGATGGACACGGTCAACTTCCTGCTGATCGGTGTCCTCGTCGCCGTGGGCGTGGCTCAGCCGTTGAAGGACAAGGGGGGACGATACGGGTCCGTGGCGACACTGCTGGTCTTCGGTGACTGGCTCGGAGTGCTGCTGCTGGCCCTGCTCACCATGCTCGTCTTCGACGGGCTGGGCGAGAAGATCGCGACCCTCGTGGAGTCCCCGGTATTCGGCGTCCTGCTGATCCTCACCGGCGTCGTCAGTGCGGTCCTCGCCTGGCGCGGCGACGGGGACGGGTCGTCCGGGCTGGTGGAACGCATCATGAAGCCGCTGAGGACTCCGTCACCCGCGACAGTCGGTACCGGCGTTGTCCTCGGACTGGTGCAGTCGGCGACCTCCGTCCCCTTCTTCGCCGGCATCGCCGTGATGAGCGCCGGAGACTTCGACACGGTCACCCGGTATGCGGGCATGTTCGCCTACGCCTCGGTGGCGCTGAGCCTGCCGTTCCTGTGCGCCCTCGTGGTGGGCTACATCCGGATGCGGCCCTACAGCGCCGTCGGCCGCAGGTTCGCCTGGATGAGGCAGAACCAGGGCACCGTCGCCCGCGCCGGAGGCTACATCGTGGCGGTCTTGCTCATCCTGCTCGGCGCGGTGCACCTGCTCTGATCCCTCACGGTCAGTCGGCGACCAGGGGTTCCATGGTGAGCTCCGGGTGCTCCTTCTCCACGAAGGCGAGCTTCCACTTGTCCCCGAACAGGGCGATGAGCGCCCCGTCGGAACGCGTGAAGATCTCCACGCCGCGCTGCCGGCCGAGTTCCGGCGCGCTGGCGGCGTCGGTGCGTCGGGCCACGGAGTAGGGCACCGGCTCGGTGACGGTCTCCACGTTGTACTCGGCGAGCATGCGCGCCTGCATGACCTCGAACTGCATCGGGCCGACGGCGGCCATCACCGGGTTGGCGTCGCCACGGGCGTCGTTCTTCAGGATCTGCACCACACCCTCGGAGTCGAGCTGCTCCAGGGCCTTGCGGAACTGCTTGTACTTGCCCAGCGTCTTCGCCCGCAGGGTGCGGAAGTTCTCCGGGGCGAACTGGGGCATGGGACGGAACTGCACCTTGCGTCCGGCGTAGATGGTGTCACCGGGGGCGAGGGTTCCGGCGTTGACCAGGCCGACGATGTCGCCGGGGTAGGCGGCCTCCACGGTGTTGCGGTCGCGGCCGAAGACGGTCAGGGCGTACTTCGTGGAGAAGCTGCGCCCCGACTGGGCGTGGGTGACCTGCATGCCCCGGGTGAACTCTCCGGAGACGACGCGCATGAAGGCGAGCTTGTCGCGGTGGTTGGTGTCCATGCCGGCCTGCACCTTGAACACCACGCCGGCGAAGTCGTCGGTGACGTCGCGGACGGAGTCGATCGCCGCACCCGCGGAGGACGCCGCGGCCTCGACCACCGCGGGATCCGACTCGCGGGACGACGGCTGCGGGGCCAGGGCACAGAGGGTGTCCAGGATCTGGTGCACACCGAAGTTCAGCATCGCCGAGGCGAAGATCAACGGGGAGGTGGTGCACTCCAGGAAGAGCTCCTGGTCGTGCACGGCGCCGTCGGCGGCGAGCAGTTCCGCCTCCTCCGCGGCGGTGTCCCAGGCGTCCTCCTCCTTCGCCGAGGCGTCCCCGGGGGAGTAGTGCTCCTCGGGGGCGATGGTGGAGCCGCCGGCGGTGCGCAGGAAGTGGATGTACTCCTGCACCTCACCCTCGCGGTCCAGGCGGGCGAGACCCCGGAAGTCGCCGGCGGGGCCGACGGGCCAGAACAGCGGGGTCGGCTGCAGGCCGATCTCGGTGACGATCTCGTCGACGAGCTCCAGGGGCTCCTTGCCCGGGCGGTCCCACTTGTTGACCACGGTGATGATCGGCAGGCCGCGGGCCTTGCAGACGCGGAAGAGCTTCAGGGTCTGCGGCTCCAGGCCCTTCGCACCGTCCACCAGCATCACCGCGGCGTCGACGGCGGTCAGCACCCGGTAGGTGTCCTCGGAGAAGTCGGCGTGGCCCGGGGTGTCGACCAGGTTGATCATGTACGGCTCGCCGGTGTGGCCCTCCGGGGCGTACTCGAACTGCAGCGCGGAGGACGCGACGGAGATCCCGCGGTCCTTCTCCATGTCCATCCAGTCCGACACCGTGGACTTACGGCCGGCCTTGCCGTGGACGGCGCCGGCCTCGTTGATGACGTGGGCGTGCAGCGCCAGCGCCTCGGTCAGCGTGGACTTACCGGCGTCCGGGTGGGCGATGACGGCGAACGTCCGCCGACGGTGGGCTTCGGAGGCGACGGTGGAGGTGCTGGCTGGGGATGCTGCTGCGGTGTCTGACACGTCTCGACACCTTACCTGCGTACGGGGCGCCGCAGGAAAAGAGGTGCGGAGTACATGTTCGTGGGCTGAAACACGTCCCGTGCCCGCGTAGCGTGGAGACACGCGATCAAGGAGGTGTGCTGATGCAGGATCACGGGCACGCGAAGAGGAACGTCGCACAGAAACTCATCGCCGGCGGCCGGATCCCGTACACCGCGGCCGCCTGAGCGGCTACTCCGCCCGTCGGAACCTCGCCACCGACAGGGGAGCGAAGACGAGCACCAGCAGGACCGCGGCGGCGAAGACGGCGGGTACCGGGTTCTGCATCGTCCAGATGTCGGGTGCGGGGGCGTCGCCGGTGTTGCCGAAGAGTTCGCGGGTGGCCTGGACCAGTGCGGAGACGGGGTTCCATTCGGCGAAGACGCGCAGGGCGGTGGGCATCGTCTCGGAGGGGACGAAGGCGTTGGACAGGAACGTCAGGGGGAACAGGACCATGAAGGTCGCGGAGTTCATCACCTCGGGACTGCGGACGACCTGGCCGAGCAGCACCATCACCCAGGAGAACGCCCACGAGAACAGCAGGAGCAGGCCGAGTCCCGCGAGGAAGCGGCCGACGCCGTCCTCGAAGCGCCATCCGACGGCGACTCCGGACAGGACCATCACCACCAGCGTCAACGTGTTGAGGACCAGGTCCGCCAGGGTGCGAGCCACCAGTACCGCGGACGGTGCCATGGGCAGCGTCTTGAACCGGTCGATCAGCCCCTTCTTCTTGTCCTCGGACATGAACATGCCTGAGAAGGTGGAGCCGAAGACCACGGTCTGCACGAAGATGCCGGCCATGAGGAAGTCCGTGTAGTTCTGCCCGGGCACCTGGATGGCGCCGCCGAACACCTGGCTGAACAGCAGGACGAACATGATGGGCTGGACCATGCCCCACATCAGCACGTCCGGGGTGCGGCGGAAGTGGATGAGGTTACGCAGTGTCACCGCGCGGACGTCGGTGAACCAGTTGCTGACGGTGCTCATGACGCGTCCTTCCCGGTGTCGTCCCCGGTGAGGGAGAGGAAGACGTCGTCGAGGGTGGGGCGGGCCAGTCCGATGTCGTGGACCTCGACGCTGTTGGCCCGGATGTCGTGGAGGGCGCGTTCGAGGGCGGCGGGACCGTCGTCGACGGCGAGGGTGAGGGTACGTTCGCGGCGGGTGACGCTCTCGTCGCCGAGGGCGAGGGGCTGGAGGAGCCGGACCACGGTGTCGGCGTCGGCGGGGTCGGCGAGGGTGACGGTGACGCGCTGACCGCCGACCTGGGTCTTGAGGACGTCGGCGGTTCCTTCGGCGATGACGGTGCCGTTGTCGATCACGCTGATCTCGTCGGCGAGTTGGTCGGCCTCCTCCAGGTACTGGGTGGTGAGCAGGAGGGTGGTGCCGGCGGCGACGCGTTCACGGATCACGTCCCACAGGCTGAGTCGGGCCGCCGGGTCGAGCCCGGTGGTCGGTTCGTCGAGGAAGAGGATCCGCGGGTTGTTCACCAGGGAGGACGCCAGGTCGGCGCGCCGTCGCATGCCGCCGGAGAAGCCCTTGACGGGCCGGTCGGCGGCGTCGGTGAGGTTGAACAGCTCGAGCAGTTCCTCCGCCCTCCTCTTCGCGGTCCGGTCGCCGAGGTGGAAGAGACGGCCGATGAGCATGAGGTTCTCCCGGGCGGAGAGGTCCTCGTCGATGGTGGCGTACTGGCCGGAGGCGCCGATGATCTCCCGGACGCGCGCTGACTGCCGCACCACGTCGAGTCCCGCCACGGTGGCGGTGCCGGAAGTGGGGCGGATGAGTGTGGTCAGGACCTTGACGGTGGTGGTCTTGCCGGCGCCGTTGGGGCCGAGGAGCCCGCGGACGGTGCCTTCCTCGACGGTGAGGTCGAGGCCGTCGAGAGCCCGGACCTCCCCGGAGGAGGACTGGTAGGTTTTCCGGACGTCATGCAGCTCGATGAGGGGCATGGTGCCGAATGGTACTGCACCGGGTCCCTCGTGGGGAGAGGGCTGTGGCGCGGCCGGGGTCAGTTCTCCCGCCGGGGTCTCGCGCCGGAGAAGAACTGACGTACCCAGGCCTCGTCCCTGTACTGGGCGGGCACGGCACCGCCGAGCAGGTCCCGGGCGACCGCCGCGTGTTCGGGCGTCTCGGTCTCGGGCAGGGGGACGTCCGAGCCGATCAGGATGATGTTCCCGTACCTCCGGCCCTTGAGCATGGGCGGATCGGCGATCACGGCCAGGTGCGCCCACACCTGCGCCATCCCCGCGAGCTCGGCCTTCGCGCCGGAGAGGTCGGCGTGGTCACCGCAGTTGGCCAGGTACACCCCGCCGGGCGCGAGTCCGCGGCGGCAGTCGCGGAAGAACTCCACGGTGGTGAGGTTCTCCGGGGTCACCGCGCCGGCGAAGGCGTCACGGATGATCACGTCCCGGCTGGCGGGGGTGAAGTCGGCGGCGACGTCACGGGCGTCGTCCACCCGGATCTTCACCCGCGGGGAGCGGGGGATGTCGAACCACTCGCGGGACAGGCGGGCCAGCTCCCCGTCCAGCTCGACGACGGTGTTGCGTGACTCCGGGTAGACGTCGGCCACGTAGCGGGCGAGGGTGCAGGCACCTCCTCCGAGGTGGGTCACCCGAAGTCGGGACGGGTCCAGGTGTGCGTCGACGTGTGCGCGCAGTGCGACGGCGATCCACTGCATGTACTCGAAGACGAGCGTCCGGGGTTCACCCAGGACGATATGGCTGCTCGGTACTCCGTTCACGCTGATCAGCCACCCGTCGGGCTGCTGGGGGTCGGCCTCGAGCTCGAGGATGCCGTAGTCGCCCTCGAACGTCCCGGCGACGGGGGCCGGGTGGCGGGCGGACTTCTTCTTCGGGGAGCTCACGCCCGGGAGTGTATCTCGTTCTGCGCCGCGGCGAGCCCACGGGAGACGGTGATGTGCACCGCGTCGGCCGCGGTGTCGGCGGTGGCGTCCCAGTCGGTGCCGTCGTCCAGCGCGGTCAGAACGTGCTCGACCACCCCTGTCCCGGCGGGCGGGCGCCCGATCCCCACCCGTACGCGGACGTAGTCGCGGGTGCCGAGTTCCGCGCTCACCGACTTCAGCCCGTTGTGCCCGTTCTCGTTGCCGCCCAGCTTCACCTTCACCCGTCCGGCGGGCAGGTCGAGCTCGTCATGGACGACGATCACGTGGTCGGGGCTGATGCCGTAGCTCGTGGCCAGTGGCGCGACGGCCTCACCGGAGAGGTTCATGTAGGTCGTCGAGCGCACGAGCAGCACGCCGTGGCCGTCGATCTCCACACGTGCGACCTGCGCCTTCGTGCCGGGGACGCCGCGCAGGCCGTCGGCGGTGGAGCGGTCCACGAGACGGTCGGTGACGAGATAGCCGACATTGTGGCGGGTGCCCTCGTACTTCCCGCCGGGGTTGCCCAGCCCGATCACGAGCCACTGTGCGGGTGCCGCCGCCGGTGCCGCCGCCGGTGCCGCCGCCGGTGCGGGGGAGGGGGCGGTTGAGTCGGGACGCCGGCGGAACAGTGACGTCAGTCGGGAGAGCACGCTCATGACGCCGAGTCTACCGCCAGGTCGACGATGAGCTCCGCGGCGTCGGCGAGGGTGATCGGCAGCTCCGTGCGCTCGGACTTCGAGAAGGGCTTGAGGACGTAGGACGCCGGCGCCATGCGCCCGGGGGGACGTCCGATGCCGACCTGCACGCGGCGGAAGTCGCGGGTCCCCAGCGACTTGGCGATGTCGCGGAGCCCGTTGTGCGAGTTCAGGCCACCGCCGGTCTTCAGTTTCACCACCCCGGGGTCGAGGTCCAGCTCGTCGTGGACGACGACCACCGAGTCAGCGGGCACCCGGTAGTAGGAGGCCAGTGCCTTCACCGGGCCGCCGGACAGGTTCATGAAGCTGCGGGGGACGGCGAGGATCACGCGGCGGTCCCCGATCCTGGTCTCCGCGACCCGGGCGTTGAGCTTCCGGTTCGTGGTGAAGGACGGGGGGCCGGCGGGGCCGCCGCAGTGGCCGGTGAGTTCGTCGAGGACCATGGCGCCGACGTTGTGGCGGGTGCCCTCGTACTGCGCCCCGGGGTTACCGAGGCCGACAACGAGAAAGGGAGACCGGTCAGTGCTGTTCACTGATCCAGTCTCCCATACCCGGGTGCGGGGGTCGGAACTACTCCGCGGACTCCTCGGAGGAGGCCTCGGCCTCACCCTCGGCGGCAGCCTCGTCGGTCTCCTCGGGCTCCGGGGCGACCTCGGGCTCGATGATGTTGACGATCAGCGTGTCGGCGTCGGACACCAGGGAGGTGTTGGCCGGCATCGCCAAGTCGCCGGCGGTGATCTGGTCGCCGACGACCTTGCCCTCGATGGAGAAGGTGATCTCCTCGGGGATGGACAGGACGTCGGACTCGATGGTGACGACGTCGGCGTCCTGGACGACCTGGGTGCCCGGGGCGGCCTCGCCCTCGGCGACGACCGGGACGTCGACCTGGACGGTCTCGCCGCGCTTGACGGAGAGCAGGTCGGCGTGGTCGATGTCCAGGGTCAGGACGTTCTGGTCGACGGACTTGATCATGCAGAGGTTGTCCTGGCCGTCGACCTCCACCTCGAGGATGGCGTTGACGCCGATGTTGCGGACGATGCCCTGGAACTCGAGCAGGTCGAAGCTCACGTGGATGGGCTCGTGGAAGGTTCCGTAGAGGACGGCCGGGATGCGCCAGTCGCGGCGCAGGCGGCGTGCAGCGCCCTTGCCGAACTCGTTACGCGGCAGTGCGCTGATGCGGGTGATGTTCGTTGCCATGGTGATCTCCTAGATGTCGGAACTGATCGGTCTCACGAAAAAAGCCGCAGACTCTGCTGCGGCTGATGGTGCGGTGACCGTTCCGTGGTGACGAACACCCTGGAACGTATGCGCGCCGATAACGGCCGGAGTTAACCGGCCCTCGCCGAGACGGTCAAGAGTGTATCACTCGAAGAGTGTGGTGACCGAACCGTTCTCGAAGATCTCGTGGATGGTCTTCGCCACCAGCGGGGCGATCGGCAGGACGGTGAGGTTGTCCCAGCCCTCCGTGCTCTGCGGGAGCGTGTCGGTGGTGATGACCTCGCGGGCGCCGCAGTTGTCGAGGCGCTCGCGGGCCGGGCCGGAGAACACCCCGTGGGTGGTGGCGATGATGACGTCACCGGCACCGGCCTCACGCAGCACCTTCACGGCGCCGGCGATGGTTCCGCCGGTGTCGATCATGTCGTCCAGCAGGATGCAGGTCATGCCCTCGACGTCGCCGACGACACGGTTGGCGGTCACGCTGTTGGCCACGTCGATGTCACGGGTCTTGTGGACGAAGGCCAGCGGGGCACCGCCGAGCACGTTCGACCACTTCTCGGCGACCTTCACGCGACCGGCGTCGGGGGAGACCACGCAGAGGTTGTCCTTGCCGTACTTGTCGATGATGTAGTCGGTGAGGATCGGCATGGCGTGCATGTGGTCGACCGGGCCGTCGAAGTAGCCCTGGATCTGGTCGGTGTGCAGGTCCACCGAGACGATGCGGTCGGCGCCGGCGGTCTTGAGCAGGTCGGCGATCAGACGGGCGGAGATCGGCTCGCGGCCGCGGTGCTTCTTGTCCTGGCGGGCGTAGGGGTAGAACGGCAGGACGGCGGTGATGCGCTTGGCGGATCCGCGCTTGAGGGCGTCGATCATGATCAGCTGTTCCATCACCCACTTGTTCAGCGGCTGCGGGTGGGACTGCAGGACGAAGGCGTCCGAGCCGCGGACCGACTCCTCGAACCGGACGAAGATCTCGCCGTTGGCGAAGTCGTGCGCGGTGGTGGGGGTCAGCTCGATGCCGAGCTCGCGGGCGACGGCCTCGCCGAGCTCAGGGTGGGCACGACCGGAGAAGAGCATCAGGTTCTTCTGGTTGTCGATCCAGTGTGACACGGATTCTACGACCTTTCCGACAGAGGGGAGGTGTGGGGTTCAGGGGACGTTGGTGAGCTTATCGCTGCTGTGAGTGTAAGACGGGGGGTTCGTCCGGACCAATCCGGAGGCTCAGGAACCGCCGTCGCGCTGGGCGGCCTCGGCCGCCCGTGCCGCGGCGCTGCCGGGGCGTCTGCGCTGCACCCAGCCCTCGATGTTGCGCTGCTGGCCGCCGGAGACGGCCAGTGCGCCCGCCGGGACGTCGTCCTTGATCACGGTCCCCGCACCCGAGTAGGCGCCGTCGCCGACGGTGACCGGGGCGATGAACATCGTGTCGGAGCCGGTGCGCACGTGCGACCCCACGGTGGTGTGGTGCTTGTCGACCCCGTCGTAGTTGACGAAGACGCTGGACGCGCCGATGTTGGAGTACTCGCCGATGGTGGCGTCGCCGACGTAGGTCAGGTGCGGCACCTTCGACCCGCGTCCGATGGTCGCGTTCTTGGCCTCGACGAACCCGCCGAGCTTGCCCTGCTCGCCCAGGACGGTGCCGGGACGCAGGTAGGTGAACGGGCCGACCTCGGCGTCCGCCCCGATGACCGCCTCCACGGCGTGGGTGCGGATGACGGACGCGCGCTCGCCGACCGTCACGTCCTGCAGCGTGGAGTCGGGTCCCACCGTGGCGCCCTCGGCGATGGTGGTGCGACCCTTGAGCTGGGTGCCGGGCAGGACGGTCACGTCCGCGCCGATGCTGACCTCCACGTCGATCCACGTGGTGGCGGGGTCGACGACGGTGGCGCCGCCGCGCATCGCGGCCTCGACCGTGCGGCGGTTCAGCTCCTTGCCGGCGGCGGCGAGCTGGACCCGGTCGTTGACCCCGGCCAGCTCGCGGTAGTCGTCGGAACGGTGGGCGCGCACCGGGTGGCCGTCGTGCCGGGCGATCCCGAGCACGTCGGTGAGGTAGAGCTCGCCCTGGGAGTTGTCGGTGCGCAGCCGGGTCAGGGCGTCGCGCAGGATCGCGGCGTCGAAGGCGAAGACACCGGAGTTGATCTCGGTGACGAGGCGTTCCGCCTCGGTGGCGTCCTTCTCCTCGACGATGGCGGTGACCTCGTTCTCTTCGTTACGGATGATGCGTCCGTAACCGTAGGGGTCCGCCAGGGAGGTGGTCAGCACGGTCACCGCGGTCGGGACCTCGGTGTGTGCGGCGTGCAGGTGGCCGAGGGTGTCTCCGGTGAGCAGCGGGACGTCCGCGTTGGTCACGATGACGGTGCCCTCGAAGCCCTCGAGGGCCGGCATGGCGCACTGCACGGCGTGGCCGGTGCCGAGCTGCTCCTCCTGGACGGCCAGGTCGACCGGTGCGGTGAGCTCCTCGGCGATCCTCTCTGCGGCGGGGCCGACCTGGTCCCGGCCGTGCCCCACGACGGCGACGATTCGCTCGGGGGAGACGGTGTCGGCGGCGTGCAGACTGTGCGCCAGCAGGGTCCGCCCGCCGATCGAGTGCAGGGTCTTCTGCGTGGCGGATTTCATGCGGGTCCCGGCACCGGCGGCGAGTACGACGACGGCGACCGGCTTCTTCTGTTCAGTCACGATGGGCGGTGTCCTTCACTTGGCGGTCGACTGCGGAGGTGGATCACACGAATGACCGACAGTCTAACGCCGTCGACGCTCAGGACCGGGAACCGCCCTCAGCGGGTTCCACGACCGCTACGACCGTGTCGGTGCCTCTGCTGTGGTTGACGGAGTCCGCGAACCAGCCACGTCCCTGATCGTCGACGTGGATCGGCAGAGTGCCCTGTTCCATCAGCGCCTCCTCGTCACCGATCTTCATCGAGGCGGCCACCTGGGTGGCGTCGTCGCCGCTGCCTCGCTCGCCGTAGCCGTAGACGGTGCCGTCGTCCAGGACGATGCGGGGTTCGAAGTTGCCGCGACGGGACTGCTGGCACGACAGGATGCCGTTCCCTGCGTCGATGAGGTACTGGGCGTAGGTGACGACACGGCCGTCAGGGGAGACCGCGAGCCGCTTGTCGTCATCGGAGACGAAGCCTGCGGAGCAGTCATCCTCTGTGCGGGCGACGACGGTGCCGTCGGAGATGTCGACGGCCACCGTCTCGCGTGTCGAACCGCTGCCGGTGGACTCGTTCGCCGGCTTTCCGCCCGTGACCGAGAAGACGGCGTAGTCCCCGATGAGCGTGTCGAACTCAGCACGTCCGGAGCTTCCGGAGCCCGGCAGGTCGTCCTGGGTCCACGTGTCGGTCCCGTACCGGGAGTCCTTCAGCCCGATCATTGAACCGATCTCGTCCGAGGTCGGCACCAGGGTCTTCGTCAGGGGTTCCGAAGCGTCGGAACCGTACCCGACAACAGTGGGGGAGTCTCCGTCGTCGTCACCCTGATCACCGTCGTCGACGGGTTCCCCGGTCAACGGGTCCAGCGTGTCGCCCCGGTACTCGACCAGGCCGGCGTGGATCCTCGCGATCTCGTCGACACCCTCGAGCGGGCCGTCGAACACCGGTGACCCGTCAGCGTCCCACACGCTGAGGAATACCCGGGCGTCGGACGACGTCTCGTCGCCGAGTCGGCGGGAGTCGTTCGACTCCGGGACGCCTTTGCGCCACAGTGCGACGTAGTCCGTGCCCTGGCGGGTGAAGGTGTCGATCCTGTAGTCCTGCTGGGCGGCATTCTGCTTCAGCGGTTCGACGTCCAGAAGTTCCGTGCCGTCCGCTGTGGACCTCTTGACCTGGTTGAGACCTTCGCCGACGTACAGCGCGTCTGCGACGACAGCTCCGCTGGCGTCCACCCCGCCGCCGATCATCGATGACTCCAGGACCATCGCGACCGAGTCCGGGTCCCAGCGTTCGGGGATGTCGTAGCTGAGTGTGAAGTCAGGGGCAGGGGAACTGTCCTGCTGCTCAGGCGAGGAACCGCCGGCGGAACGTTCGCCGCTGTCGCAGGCGGCCGCCGTGAACAGCAGGGAACCGGCCAGCACGGCGGCGAGGGGGCCTCTGGGACAGGATCGGAGGGGAGAGCGCATTCTTACCTCGGTGTCAGTCGCACATGAACGTTTTCATGCATGATTATGCGAGGCGTGACACTCAGGAGACATGCTCTTCGGGGAAAACTCCCCGGACGCCCCCGTCGACTGAAGCTCCCCCACCAGGACTCGAACCTGGAATGACGGTACCAAAAACCGCAGTGTTGCCGATTACACCATGGGGGAAGACCCGGGTCGCTGCGCCCCGGTCAACCGGTCACTCTACCCGATGTCCGTCAGACTACGATGGTTGCCCATGAGTGCCACCCACACAACCCCGACACCTCCGCTGTCCGGGGTGCTGCGTTCCGTCGCCTCCGATCCGAAGCTCAGGGGCATGGTCACCCACGTCGGTGACCGGCGTCTGCACCTGCAGGGACCGGAGGCGGCGTGGCCCTTCGCCGTCGGCGCCCTGGCGCAGAAGGCGCCCGTCCTGCTGGTGACGGCGACGGGACGTCAGGCGGAGGACCTCACCGCCCAGCTCACCGCGATGCTGGGGGACACCGTGGCCATGGTGCCGTCCTGGGAGACCCTGCCGCACGAGCGGCTGTCCCCGGGCGTGGAGACGGTGTCGCAGCGTCGGCACGCGCTGTACCGGCTCGCCCACGGGCAGGTGAAGGTGCTTGTCGCCCCCACCCGGTCGGTGGTCCAGCCGGTGATGGCCGGTCTGGGAGACGTGGAACCGGTGCGGCTGCGGGAAGGGGAGGAGCTCGACTTCGCCGGGGTGCAGGAGCGGCTCGTGGAGTTCGGCTACACCCACTCCGACGTGGTGGGGCGCCGCGGCGAGTTCGCCACCCGAGGCGGCATCCTCGACATCTTCCCGGCGACCGCGGAGATGCCGGTACGTGTCGAGTTCTGGGGCGACGAGGTCAGCGAGGTCCGGGCGTTCTCCGTCGGTGACCAGCGCACCATCCCGGAGGCGGTGACGACGGCTGTGGAGGTCCACCCGGTCCGTGAGCTCCTCATCACCGACGACGTCGCCCGACGGGCCGGGACCCTGGCGAGGGAGAACGCCGGGAACCCGGAACTGGCAGAGGCCTTCGACAAGATCAGCCAGCACACCCCGGTGCAGGGGATGGAGTCGTTGATCCCCCTGCTGTACGACGGGCCGATGCAGACCCTGCCGGAACTGATGCCGCAGGGTGCCCACACCGTGGTGCTCGCCCCGGCCGCGGTGCAGCGCCGGGCCGAGGACCTCATCGCCACCGGCCGGGAGTTCCTCGCCGCCGGATGGGAGGTCGCGGCGATGGGTGGTGCCGCCCCGGTGGATGTCAGCGCCATCGCCGCCAACAGTGCAGACGGTGGCACGGCTACGGGGGGCCACGACGTGGACCGCGCCGGCTACCGTGACCTGGCGTCCCTTCGTGCGACGCAGGACGCCCTCGGCATGCCGTGGTGGACACTGTCACCGACCGGTGTGGCGGACTGGGACACCGGGGACACCGGGGACACCGGGGACACCGGGGACACCGGGGACGCCGGCTCCGACGCCGCTGAACCGCTGCTGCTCGACTTCGACCCCGCGCCGGCACCGCACGGTGACATGGAGGCCATCGGCCAGCTGATGTCCACCGTCCGCCGGCGGGTGGAGGACGGTGGACGGGTGGCGTACGCGGCACCGTCGCCGACGATCGTGGCACGCATGCTGCGGCGCTTCCGCGAGGCCGGGATCGCCGCGGAGGCCGTCGGGGTGGACCTGGACGGCATCACCGGCCAGGGCCGGATGCGCCGGTCGAAGCACACCGCCGACGAGGTGCCGGCCGCCGGGACCGTCAGCATCTACCAGGCGCCGGCGCACGCCGGTCTCGACACCCGGGAGCTGCTGTTCGTCACCGAGGCCGACGTCACGGGCAACCGCGTGGAGGCCAGCGCGACCGGGCGCCGTAAACCGGCCAAGAAGCGCAACCGCGTCGACCCGCTGGCCCTGGCCCCGGGCGACCTGGTGGTCCACGACCAGCACGGCATCGGCAAGTTCGTGAAGATGACCGAACGCACCGTCGGCAAGGGGCCGGACGCGTCGCGGCGTGAGTACCTGGTGCTGGAGTACGCCCCGTCGAAGCGGGGTGGCCCGGGCGACCAGCTCTACGTCCCGATGGACCAGCTGGACCTGCTGTCCCGGTACGTCGGCGGGGAGAAGCCCTCCCTGTCGAAGATGGGAGGGTCGGACTGGAAGAACACCAAGAAGAAGGCCCGCGGGGCGGTCCGTGAGATCGCCGGTGAGCTGGTGCAGCTCTACGCGGCGCGGCAGGCCGCACCCGGCTACGCCTTCGACCCCGACTCGCCCTGGCAGCGGCAGATGGAGGAGGCCTTCCCCTTCACCGAGACCGAGGACCAGTTCAACGCCATCGAGGCGGTGAAGGCGGACATGGAGAAGCCCGTGCCGATGGACCGGGTGATCGTCGGCGACGTCGGCTACGGCAAGACCGAGGTGGCCGTGCGTGCGGCGTTCAAGGCGGTGCAGTCCGGGAAACAGGTCGCCGTTCTGGTACCCACCACGCTGCTGGCGCAGCAGCACTACCGCACCTTCGTCGACCGGATGCAGGACTTCCCCACGCAGGTCCGGGAACTCTCGCGGTTCACCTCGCCGAAGGAGTCCGCGGAGATCTTCGCCGGCATGGCCGACGGCACGGTCGACATCGTCATCGGCACGCACCGGCTGCTGGGCACCGGAATCCAGTGGAAGAACCTGGGGCTGATCATCGTCGACGAGGAACAGCGTTTCGGCGTGGAGCACAAGGAGCACATCAAGTCCCTGCGCACCCACGTGGACGTGCTGACCATGTCCGCCACCCCCATCCCGCGCACCCTGGAGATGTCGATGGCCGGCATCCGTGAGATGTCGACGATCCTCACCCCGCCGCAGGACCGGCACCCGGTGCTGACGTACGTCGGCTCGCAGGACGAGAAGCACGTGGCCGCGGCGATCCGGCGCGAACTGCTGCGCGACGGCCAGGTCTTCTACGTCCACAACAAGGTCCGGAGCATCGAGGACACCGCCTCGCGCATCCGGCAGCTGGTGCCCGAGGCCCGGGTGGTGGTCGCCCACGGCCAGATGAGCGAGGAGCAGCTGGAGACCACGGTGCAGGGCTTCTGGGACCGGGAGTTCGACGTGCTGGTGTGCACCACCATCGTGGAGACCGGCCTGGACATCGCCAACGCCAACACCCTCATCGTGGAGAACGCCCACCACATGGGCCTGTCGCAGCTCCACCAGCTGCGTGGCCGGGTGGGGCGTTCCCGCGAGCGCGCCTACGCCTACTTCCTCTACCCGAAGGGGGAGACGCTCACCGAGACGTCCTACGACCGGTTGACCACCATCGCCCAGAACAACGACCTGGGTGCGGGTATGGCGGTGGCCATGAAGGACCTGGAGATGCGCGGGGCGGGCAACGTCCTCGGGGCGGAGCAGTCCGGGCACATCGCCGGGGTGGGCTTCGACCTCTACGTCCGGCTCGTCGGGGAGGCCGTGGAGGCCTTCCGTGCGATGGCGGACGGGGAGACGGTGGACGGGTCGGACACCGCGGAGCGCCGGGAGATCCGGATCGACCTGCCGGTCGACGCCCACATCCCGGTGACCTACATCGCCAGTGAACGGCTGCGGCTGGAGGCCTACCGCAAGTTCGCCGAGGCCACCGACGACGAGGCGCTGCGACAGGTCCTCGAGGAACTGCGCGACCGCTACGGCGACATCCCCGAGGAGGTCCAGCGGCTGGTGGTCGTGGCCCGCCTGAGGATGGTGTGCCGCGACCTGGACGTCACCGAGGTGATCCAGACCGGGTCGAAGATCAGCTTCTCGCCCATCACGTTGGCGGACTCCGGTCAGGTGCGTCTCAAGCGGCTCTTCCCCGCGGCGACGTACCGCGCCACCCCGAAGACGGTCCTCGTCCCGGTGCCGAAGGAGGGGTCCGGGATGCGGGCCGTCGCCCTGCGTGACCTCGACCTCGTGCAGTGGTGCGCCAACGTGCTCACGGACCTGGCGGGCGTCCCGCGACGCGACGTCACGGCCGCGGCGGGACACACGGAGCCGGTTACCCGCTGAGTCCGCGGCGTCACCCGGTACACTTACCTCCATGTCAGTCGTGCTGCTGGACCCCAGATTCCCCGCGATGCTGCCCGTGGAGGCGGTACCGTTGCTCGGTGACGACGTCTGCTACACCGAGGAGGTGCCGGTTCGGATCCGCTGGGTCATCGCCGACCTCGGAGGGCACACGGTCGACGACACCGAGGTGATCGTGACCACCGACCTCGCCAACGAGGCCGTGATCGAGCGCCTCGAGAGGGGCGACGGACTGGTGAAGGCCCCGAGCCTGCTCATGGAGATGGCCGGGGACCGGGAGATCGAGGCAGCGCCGTCCTCTGCTCCCGCCCAGACACCGGTGCAGGAGACCGCCCAGGTGGACTACTCCGGAGGCGGTGTGGTGGACGGGGAGATCGTCGGCACGGACGATCACACCGCCGCCGTCGCCGGACTTCGCCGGACCTCCCGCACCGAGGTGCCGTCCTCGGTGATGGACGAGATCGAGGACGCCGTGGCGTTGATGACCCGTGCGATGCGTCAGGGGGAGTGGGAGCAGTCCCAGACCCACCACTCGCTGTTGGCGTACCTGCGTGAGGAGACCGAGGAGCTGGCCCGGGTCATCGACCAGGTGGAGCCCGGCGGGGACGAGTCCGCGATCGACCAGCAGGAGCTGTGCACCGAGTTGTCGGACATCCTGCTGCAGGTCCTCTTCCACGCCGAGATTGCCAACCGTCGCGGCGCCTTCGACATCGGCCACGTCGCCGGGGCGTTCGTGGCGAAGATGCGTTCGCGTGCCCCCTACCTCTTCGAGGAGGTGGAACGGCCGGTGTCGCGAGTGGAGCAGGACCGTCTCTGGGCCGAGGGCCGGGCGAAGGAGGGCAAACCGCCCTACAAGGAGTCCGCCGAGTCTTCCGATGCCGCTGACGCTGCCGACGGCACCGTGCCGCCCCGCGAGGAGCCGCATGCGACGACGTTCGCCGCGGTGGACGGCCGTGGACCGGCCGCACCTGCCTCGCCTGCGGCACCGTCGGCGCTCGCCGCGGCGGAGGAGGTCATCATCCTCGCCCGCCGCCACGGCCTGTCGGACGCGGAGATCCCCACCGACATCCGCTTCCCGATGATCGGGCTGGAGCGCGACGACGTCGGGGACTCCGACCACCGTCTGATCACCGCGGTGGAGGCGTTCCGGCGGGAGCTGGAGCACCGCTTCGGTGGAGACCGCCCGGACGCTGCGGACGGCCCGGACGGCCCGGACGGCCCGGACGGCGCTAGCGACGGGAGCTGGGGGAAGTAGCCCGGCGGCGCCGCACCGCGGTGGTGACCAGGCCCTCCCGGGGTGCGAACAGGTAGGCCGTCAGGAAGACGCCGGCCTGGACCAGCACGATGGAGCCGCCGGCGGAGATGTCCCGGTAGAAGCTCAGCCAGATCCCGGCCACCGAGCTGCCCCACGCCACGGCGGGGGCGATGAGCATCATCCGTCCGATCTGACGGGTGAGCAGGTAGGCCGTCGCGCCGGGGGTGATCAGCAGTGCGACGACGAGGATCACCCCCACCGCCTGCATCGAGGCGACGACGACCAGCGCCAGGCAGACCATCACCGTCCACCGGACCGAGCCGGTGTGCATCCCGGCGATGCGGGCGTGGTCGGGGTCGAAGGCCCACGCGGTGATGGTGCGGCGCATCAGCAGCATGGTCAGGAGCGCGACGGTACCGAACAGCAGGACCTGGACCATCGAGTCGCGGGAGATGCCCAGCAGGTTGCCGAAGAGGATCTCCTGCAGGTTCGTCCCCGCCGGGGTCACGGACACCAGGACCAGGCCGAGGGCGAACAGGGCGGTGAAGATCACCCCGATGGCGGTGTCGCCCTTCAGTGTGGTGCGTTGCCCCACGGCGCCGACCATGCCGACGGCGAGCAGGGCGGCGACGAGTGCGCCGACCGCGAAGGGCCAGCCGAGGATGTAGGAGACCACCACACCCGGCAGGACGGCGTGGGAGACGGCGTCGCCCATCAGTGACCAGCCGATCAGCACGAGCCAGCAGGACAGCAGCCCGGCGATGACCGCGGTGACCGTGGCCACCAGCAGGGCCCGTTGGACGAAGCCGTAGTCGAGGGGTTCGAGGAACCACAGGAACTCGGGGATGCCGCTCATCATGCCTCCGGTGCGGGTGTGCTGAACGTGGCCAGCAGGTTGTCGGTGGTGAGTACCCCGGACGGGGTGCCGTGGGCGACGACCCGGCGCTGGAGCATGGTGACGGTGTCGCACAGTTCCGGCACCGAGCCGAGGTCGTGGGTGGAGATCAGCACACAGCGTCCGTCGTCCGCCAGGGACCGCAGCAGGGAGCTGACGGTGGACTGGCTGACGGTGTCCACCCCGGCGAAGGGTTCGTCGAGGAGGATGACGGTGGCGTCCTGGGCCAGGCCGCGGGCGACGAAGGTCCGTTTCCGCTGCCCTCCGGAGAGCTGCCCGATCTGGCGGTCGGCCAGGGCGGTGAGGTCGGTGCGGGCGAGGGCCTCGTCCACGGCGCGCCGGTCGGCGTCCCGCGGGCGTCTGAGCAGTCCCATGTGCCCGTAGCGGCCCATGGTGACCACGTCGCGGACGCTGACGGGGAAGGTCCAGTCGACTTTCTCGGACTGGGGGACGTAGGCGGTGCTGCCGGCGACCGAGACGCTGCCGCTGTCGGGGCGGACACCGCCGGTGAGGGTGTTGAACAGGGTGGACTTCCCGGAACCGTTCATGCCGATCAGGCCGTGGACGGCGCCGGCGTCCAGGTGCAGCGAGACGTCCTCGAGGGCCCGGATCGTCCCGTAGCTGACGGTGACGTCCTGAAGGGTGATCGTCACCGGCGGTCACCCCGCAACCCGGCGACGACGGTGTCGACGTCGTGGCGGATCAGGTCGAGGTAGGTCGGGGCCGCCCCGCCGTCCTCGGTGAGTGAGTCGACGTAGAGGGTGCCGCCGTCGCGTGCACCGGTGTCTCGGATGAGCTGCTCCTTGGGTCCGGGGTCCACGGTGGACTCGCAGAAGACGGCGGGGACGTCGTTGTCCTCGACGAATGCCGCGGCGGAGCGTATCTGGTCGGGGGTGATCTCGGCGTCGGAGTTCACCGGCCAGATGTAGCTCTCGGCCATGCCGGCGTCGCGGGTGAGGTAGCTGAACGCGCCCTCGCAGGTCTGCAGGGCCCGCTGGTTCTCCGGCAGGTGGGCCAGCCCGTCGGTGAGGTCGCGCCGGACGTCCTCCAGCTGCTCCTTGTAGGCCTCGGCGTTGTCCCGGAAGGTCCCGGCGTCGGCGGGACGGTGGTCGCTGAGGGCGTCGGTGATGTTGTCCACGTACACCGCCGCCAGGGCGGGACTCATCCAGGCGTGGGGGTTCGGCTCCCCGGAGCCCTCGATGGGGACGGGGTCGATGCCGGCGGTCACGGTGACGCGGGTGGCGTCGGAGTCGGCGGTGAGCTTGTCCAGCCAGTTCTCCAGGCCGAACCCGTTGCTCAGGATCACCTCGGCGCCCGCGGCGGTGCGGATGTCACCGGGGGTGGGGTCGTACCCGTGGATCTCCGCGCCGGGGCGGGTGAGGGAGGAGACCTCGAGGACGTCGCCGGCGACCTGCTGCGCCATGTCGGCGAGGACGGTGAAGGTCGCGAGGACCTCAGGCGAGTCCCCGGGCGAGCTGCCGGGTGAGCTGCCGGGGGAGCAGGCGAGGAGGCTTCCCGCCGTCAGGGCGGCGGTGGCGGCCGCGGTGGTTATACGGAGGTACCGGATCACAGGAGTTCTCCAATGTCGATGGATTAAGTTCAATTCAGCGAACTCTATACTTCAAGAGGAGTGTTGGGCAACGTGCCAGTTCAGTACAGTGCACCGGAGTACGCACGGGGGTGCGGTAGACTCTCCGCCATGCATGTCACCGATCTGCCGGACCGGTCGCAGGACTACCTCAAGAAGATCTACGATCTCCAGGAGTGGGACCGCAGCGGCGCGTCCCTCTCCGTCCTCGCCGATGAGCTGGGGCAGCGCCGCTCCACCGCCTCCGAGGCGGTGAAGCGGCTCGTCGCCGAAGGCCTCGTGGTCCATGCCCCCTACGGTGACATCACCCTCAGCGACGACGGGCACCGTCTGGCGCTGCAGATGGTCCGCCGGCACCGCCTCATCGAGACCTACCTGCTGCGCGAACTCGGCTACGGCGTGGACGAGGTCCACGACGAGGCCGAGGTGCTCGAGCACGCCGTGTCCGACACCTTCATCGCCCGGATCGACTCGGCCATGGGC
>NZ_JALAGY010000053.1 GCF_022712195.1 Corynebacterium sp.
CGCCCGGCCCGCCCTCCCCGCGGACCCGCGTACGCCGGGCGGCCTACCTCTTCGGCGACTGCGCCGGTCCAGACCGCTGGACGCGCTGTGGCCGCAGGGCCACGACCGCCGAACCGAGTGCCACGATAGCACCCGTGACGGTCAGCACAATACCCCATCCACGTGTCGGCCGGTCGTGTCCCAGCTCCTCGGCCTGAACCAGCAGGTCGTCACGCTCGTTCTCCGGTGTGGAACCACGGAAGGAGCTGAGCAGTTCCGGCGCTCCGGAGTCGTCGCCCTCCCCGTCGGGCACGTAGACGTCCTGGATGTCCTCACTGACAGAGACGATCATCCCGCTCTCCGGCTCCACCCGGAACTCCTTGTGGCCGGTGCGGTACAGCGACGACAGCTCCCCCTCCTCCGTCCTCGAGGTCGCCCGGTAGTACCCCGGGTTCGCCTCCCGCACCGGCTCGGCGTCGAAGTCCTGGCGGAAGACGTACACCTCCGTGCCGTCGACGTCCTCGGTCTGCACGAACCGGGCGGGCACGTCGCGGCGCAGCAGGTTGTCGAAGACCGGGTACTCCTGCTGGGCGGTCTTGCGGGGGAACGCCAGCCACTGTCCGTTCACCTCGGTCGACACCGCGGGCGTGGCCGGGGTGTCCGCGACCTTGGCGTCGCCCAACGACGCCCCGGTGGTGCGGTCGACACGGTAGGTCCACACCTCGGCGTCCAGCAGGCCGGCGTCTCCGTCCACGTCGTCGCGCACGGAGGTCACCCCCACCGTCGCCGACGCCGAGTCCCCGTCCGCAGGCTCGCCCAGCGACACCGCGTAGGTCTTCGTGACCGGTGCCGTGTCCGGCTCCGGTGTCCCGTCGTCGTCCCCCTCCCCCGACAGGTAGGACGGTCCGACACGGGCCTCGTCGTCGTGCAGGGTCAGCTGCGATTCGCTGAGCTCCAGGGGCACGGGACGCTCAGGCGGCACCAGCAGCGGCAGGGCGACACCGGCGGCGAGCAGGATGCACCCCAGCCCGAGAGTGAGGACGGCGACGACGCGGGATCTCGGAAGCATGCGGACCATCGTAGCGGGCGCCGCCGCACAGACGGGAAAGACGACACCACCCCCGCCACGGACGTCCTGTGGACGTCCCTGACGGGGGTGGTGGCAGATACGGCGTACGCCGGATCCCTCCTACTTGAGGGAAACCTTGGCGCCGGCCTCCTCGAGCTTGGCCTTGGCAGCCTCGGCGTCGTCCTTGGAAGCACCCTCGAGCAGAGCCTTCGGTGCGCCCTCGACGAGCTCCTTGGCCTCCTTCAGGCCCAGGCCGGAGACGAGCTCGCGGACAACCTTGATCACGCCGATCTTCTTGGCGCCGGCGTCCTCGAGAACGACGTCGAACTCGTCCTTCTCTTCCTCGGCGGGAGCAGCGGCAGCACCGGGGGCGGCGGCAGCGGCGACCGGGGCGGCGGCGGTGACGTCGAAGGTGTCCTCGAAGAGCTTGACGAACTCGGAGAGCTCGATCAGGGTCATCTCCTTGAAGGCTTCGAGCAGTTCGTCGTTGGTGAACTTAGCCATGTCGGCTTCCTTTCTTTGTCCCGTTCAGTGGTGAACGGGAGCGGCGTTAATGCGTATGGGGGTTAAGCGGCCTGACGGGTCAGGCAGCTTCCTTCTTCTCCTGGAGCGCGGCGGTGAGCCGTGCAACCTGGGATGCCGGAGCGTTGAACAGGCCCGCGGCCTTGCTGAGGGAGCCCTGCAGGGCGCCGGCCAGCTTGGCCAGGGTGGTCTCGCGGTTGTCCAGCTCGGCGATTGCCTCAACCTGGGCTGCGGACAGCGCGTTGCCGTCCATGTTGCCGCCCTTGATCACGAGCGCCTTGTGATCCGCGCCGAACTTCTTGAACGCCTTGGCAGCGTCGACTGCCTCACCCTCGATGAAGGCGATGGCGGTCGGTCCGGTGAGCAGTTCATCAGCGATCTCGACGCCGGCCTGCTTGGCAGCCAGCTTGATCATGGTGTTCTTGGCGACGGAGTAGGTGACCTCGGAACCCAGGGCCTTGCGCAGCTCGGTCGTCTCCGCGACGGTCAGCCCGCGGTACTCGGTGAGCACCGTGGCGCTGGCGTTCTCGAAACGCGCGGTGAGCTCCGCAACGGATGCGGTGTTCTTTGCGTTTGCCATACTCTCGCCTCCTTCCTGATGTCTGTCGGTGGTGCGACCGGACGGTGTCTGAATGGCCTTCCCCCGAACACAGTGACGCCCCGTGCACAGGGCACGGGGCGCGGAGGCGGACATCCCGGGCCACTGGGGCCGGTGCCGCTCGACGTGTTCCGTGTTTCCCTGCGTGGGCCGCCATCGCCGTGTACTGGTGATGGTCCTTCGTCCGCCCTCCCCGGTGCTGCCCGGTGAAGACGTCGACCGACGGTCTCCGGTGAAACTTGAACGTTCGCGGGTCACCCCGCGATCAAACTTCTCGCCCCACTATAGACCCGCAGGCCGACAACCCCAAATCGCGGCGACAGACAGCGTCAGACTAGAGACAGACTGGAGACACGTACCGGCGAACACTCCCCCGACCACGGTCAGGGATAGTAGGTTCGGAGGAATGAGTTCACCGACAAATACTTATGCGGCCTCCGGGGCCCCCGAACACCGGTTCTTCCTGACCGCGTTCCTCAGGTCCTGGGGCCACAGCGACCCGATGCCCGCCGGGGTCAACGACTGGGACACCCCGCTGCCGGCGGAGCACCCGGTACCAGTCGTCCTGCTGCACGGCACCTGGATGAACGCCTACGGGACCTGGTCGATGATCGCCCCGAAGCTCATGTCCCGCGGGTACCGGGTGTTCGCCCTGAACTACGGCAGCAACGACGAGAGCCTGCTGGGTCGCCGTGCGTGCTGCTTCGCCAACGGCGGGCTCCTGGAATCGTCGAAGGAGGTGGCGGAGTTCATCGACACCGTACTGGAGCGGACCGGGGCATCGCAGGTGGACGTGATCGGGCACTCCCAGGGCGGGGCCCAGGCCCGCCTGCTGGCCACCGGACACGACGGCCGCTTCACCGACGGCGGGCCGAAGATCAGGAACGTCATCGAACTCGCCGGTTCCGGTCACGGTACGACGATGATGGGCCTGGGATCCATGGCCGTGTGGCTGCGCGACACACTGCGGGGCAAGGTCGACGTCTCCGCGATCCTGCGGTCGATCCTGGGACAGTGCGCAGAGGACCAGGTCGTCGGCTCCGACGTGGTCCGGCACATCAACCGGGACGGCGACACCGTCCCCGGGGTGACCTTCACCATGATCAGCACCCGTTACGACGAGGTGGTCACCCCCTGGCGCACCCAGTTCCTCACCCCCGGCGAGGGAGCCGCTGTCCGAAACTTCTGTGTCCAGTCCGACGGCAACGCGAGGGACTGGAGTGACCACCTCTCCGTCTGCTATTCGCCGCGGACGGTCGACCTGATCCTGGAGCGGCTCTCGGACAGCGACACCGGCGAACCCGGCGCCTACCGGAAGGCGCATCCCCATGTCGTGGCCCGCGTGCTGCCGGTCCTGGGACAACTGCGCCAACGGGGCCACTGACAGACGGAACCGCCTTCCGCCTCCCGTCGGAACGGGGAGGCGGAAGGCGGTTCCGTCTGCAGCGGTGGAGACCAGCCAGGGCTAGTCCTCTTCGCCGGTGAAGTTCTTCATCACGGTCGGATCAACCTGGATGCCCGGGCTGTTCGTGGTGGCGATGGTGATCTTCTTGATGTAACGGCCCTTGGCGGCGGAGGGCTTCACGCGGAGCAGCTCCTCGACCAGGGCGCCGTAGTTCTCGGCGAGAGCCTTCTCGTCGAAGGACGCCTTGCCGATCATGGCGTGCAGGTTGGCGGCCTTGTCGACGCGGAAGGAGATCTTTCCGCCCTTGATCTCGGCGACAGCCTTGGCGACGTCGGTCGTGACCGTACCGGTCTTCGGGTTCGGCATCAGACCACGCGGGCCCAGGACGCGGGCCACGCGGCCGACCTTGGCCATCTGGTCCGGGGTAGCGATCGCGGCGTCGAAGTCGGTCCAGCCGCCCTGGATACGCTCGATCAGTTCAGCGGTGCCCACAGCCTCGGCGCCTGCCTCCTCGGCGGCGGTGGCGTTCGGGCCCTCGGCGAAGACGATGACGCGGACGTTCTTACCGGTGCCGTTGGGCAGCGAGACGGTGCCGCGGACCAGCTGGTCAGCCTTGCGGGGGTCGACACCCAGGCGGATCGCGACGTCGACGGTGGCGTCGTGCGTCTTGGAGGAGGTCTCCTTGGCCAGCTTGACGGCCTCGATCGGGGTGTAGAGACGATCGGCGTCGATCTTCTCTGCGGCGGCGCGGTACGCCTTGGAGTTCTTGCTCATGGTACTGGTCCAATCAGTGGTTGTTGGAGTGTGGTCGACGGGCCGCAAGTGGCCCTGCCACGGGTGACGCCGGCAGTGGCTGTCGGTGCTACTTGGCCGGCTGGTCGATGACGTCGATGCCCATGGAGCGGGCGGTGCCGGCGATGATGCGGGCGCCGTTCTCCAGGTCGTTGGCGTTGATGTCCTCGAACTTGGTCTGCGCGATCTCGCGGCACTGTGCCCAGCTGACCTGGCCGACCTTCTCTGCGTGGGGGACGCCGGAGCCCTTCTGGATGCCGGCGGCCTTCAGCAGCAGCTTGGCTGCCGGGGGGGTCTTCAGCTTGAAGTCGAAGGAACGGTCCTCGTAGACCGTGATCTCGACGGGGACGACGTTGCCGCGCTGCGACTCGGTGGCCGCGTTGTAGGCCTTGCAGAACTCCATGATGTTGACGCCGTGCGCACCGAGCGCCGGGCCGACCGGGGGTGCCGGGTTCGCGGCGCCCGCCTGGATCTGCAGCTTGATCAGGCCGGAGACCTTCTTCTTCTTCGCCATGGTTCACCTCTTCACGTGGTACCAGGTGTGTCGCCCGCAGGGACGACCTCGCCCGTCCTATGGCGGGGACGGGCACACCTGTCCGGATGCCGGACTGGTTACCGGCCACCGGGTGGAATGTTCATGTGCTCGGGACGAGCAACGGTCAAACTCTAGTTGAGCTTCTCTACCTGGTCAAATGCCAGGTCGACAGGGGTCTCGCGACCGAAGATCGACACCAGGGCCTTGAGCTTGCTGTTGGCGGCGTCGATCTCGGAGATCGTCGCGGACACCGAGGCGAACGGGCCCGACAGCACGGTGACGGACTCCCCGACCTCGAAGTCGACCTCGACCTGGTCGCCGAGCGGGGTCGGTGCCATGGCGACGCCGGTGTCGCTGACGTCGACGGTGGCACCCGCCTCCGCCTCCTCCTGTGCCGCAGGTGCGGTGGCGGTCTCCGGCGGGAGCAGGAACTTCGCGACCTCACGGATCTTCACCGGGGTCGGCTTCCCCTCGTTGCCCACGAAGGAGGTCACACCCGGGGTGTCGCGGATGACGGACCAGGAGGCGTCGTCCAGCTCGATGCGCACCAGGACGTAACCCGGCAGCAGCTTGCGCTTGACACGCTTACGCTTGCCGTCCTTGAGCTCCGTGATCTCCTCGATGGGCACGACGACCTCATGGATCTGCTCGTCCACGCCCAGGGTCTGGGCACGCATCTCCAGGTTGGTCTTCACCTTGTTCTCGTAGCCGGAGTAGCACTGGATGATGTACCAGTCGCCGTCGAGCTTCTTCAGCGCGCGCATGAACTCCCGCAGACGGGTGCGGTACGCGGCCATCGCCGCGTCCTCGGGAGCCTGCTCCGTCTCGGAGGGCTCGGCGGCACCCGCGGCGCCCGCAGTGTCCGCGGTGTCCGTGGCCTCCACGGACGGTGAGGTGTCGCCGAGCTCGCTCACCGCCTGCTGCACGTCGTCCTGCGCGGCGGCTGCGAGGCCTTCCGCTGTGCTGCTGTCGTGGTTGTTCTCGTCACTCATGGGTTCGTTCATCTCCCTGATGGTACTGACGCTGTGGTCGGGGTCGTTCGTTGTCCGCTTCTCATCCGCGGGTCGTCGTACCGTGCCCCGCATGAAAAATCCGCCTCGCCGGGAGGCGGAGGCGGTGGATACTGCGGTCGATCATAGCACGGTCAGATACCGAACATGAACTCCAGACCTTCCCCGGAGAGCAGGTCGACGACCGTGCACAGTGCAGTGATGGCGATGAGGAAGACGATGGTCACGATGGAGTAGGTGACCATCTCACGCCCGGTGGGCCAGATGACCTTCTTGACCTCTGAGCCCACGGAACGCGGGAAGGCCAGCACGCGGCTCCCCCCGGACGTTGCCCCGTCGACGTCGGTGACCTTCGCGGACGCACGGTTGTCCTGGCCTGCGGTGCTTCCTTCCCCGCTGACCTGACGCTTACCGGACGGACGCAACGGACCGCCGGTGGAACCGACTTCGTTGTTCTTCTCGTCGCTCACGTGATCTACAGCTCCTCGGAATATGGAAAAACCCCGGTCATGCCTGGCCGATGACAGTCACCGGCCCGGCATCCCGGGGGCATGTGCAGGGGCGACAGGACTTGAACCTGCAACCTGCGGTTTTGGAGACCGCTGCTCTGCCAATTGAGCCACGCCCCTTCGCGATGGATCTCAGCCTACCACGGAGGGCAGACGTCAATGTCTCACGGACGGTACCGCGTTAACGGCACCGCAGCAGTCTATCAGCCGCGCACCCCGGGGAACAACTGAACCACGGCGGGTACCCCCTCGGCCCCGTTCCCCACAGCAGAACACCCCGCCACCTGCAGTGCAGATGACGGGGTGCCTGGTGTCTTACTCTGGTAGCGATGCCGGGGATCGAACCCGGGACCTCACGATTATGAGTCGTGCGCTCTAACCATCTGAGCTACACCGCCAGGGCCATTCAACCGGCTGTGACCGGCAAGCCGGATATCGCCTCAAAATGACTTGAGCCCCCTGACAGAATCGAACTGTCGACCTTTTCCTTACCATGGAAACGCTCTGCCGACTGAGCTAAGGGGGCGTACCTCACACAGCAGGACCGGTGAACAACCTCGGTTGTCTCCGCTCCAGCTCCTGAAGCCTGAAGTAGAATAACCAGAGTCACCGTACTTGCACAAATCTGCAGGTCACCCCGCCAATCGCGACCACCCTGCAGCACCTTCCGGCCCCTCTCCACCTCCTCCCCGACCCGGTGCCGCCCCAGCC
>NZ_JALAGY010000054.1 GCF_022712195.1 Corynebacterium sp.
AAATACTTGGTTTGTTACGCTATTGAGTTCTCAAACAACACACGCACACAACACACCCAACCACACACAAAGGAAAGGAAGGACGCCGCTGCGGCTGAAAACCAAGGTACACCATCACATTGCCACCAGGCAACCCACCGGTAAACAACCGGTGACGACCAGCACCCTGCACCAGCACCACCCGGACTCCGTCCCGGTGTCTCGCTGACTCGCATCAATCTACACAGACCCCCACCACACACACAAACCCGCAGGTCAGGACTTGTGGTGACGCCCCACGCCCTCCGTCTGGCGCTCAACGGCCGCCCCGAGGTCCACGAGCTTCTCCACGAACCCCGGGTAACCGCGGTCGATGTGGAAGACGTCGTTCACCCGGGTGACACCGTCCGCACACAGGCCGGCAAGGACCAGTCCGGCACCGGCACGGATGTCGGAGGACCACACCGGCGCGGAACTGAGCTCCTCCACACCCCGGATGCTCACGTGATGACCGTCGATGGTCATGTCCGCACCGAGACGGGTCATCTCGTCGACGAAGCGGAACCTCGACTCGAAGATGTTCTCGGTGATCACGCTCATGCCCTCACTCACGGCGCACAGCGCGATGGCCATCGGCTGCAGGTCCGTCGGGAAGCCCGGGAACGGGAGGGTCTGGTAGTCCACCGCCGTGGGACGGTCCTCCTGGGACACCCTGAACCCGGTCGGGTAAGTCTCCACCCTCGCCCCCGCCAGCTTCAGCTTCTCGAGGACCAGGTGCAGGTGGGCGGGGTCGATACCGCCGACGGTGATGTCCCCGCGCGTCATCGCCGCCGCATAGGCCCAGGTGCCCGCGACGATGCGGTCACCGACCACCTCGTGCTCGACGGGGTTGAGCCTGCTGACACCGGTGACGGTGATCGTGTTGCTCCCCTCCCCCTCCAGCTGCGCACCCATGTCCCGGAGCATCAGGCACAGGTCGACGATCTCCGGTTCGCGGGCGGCATTGTCCAGGACCGTGGTCCCCTCCGCGAGGACCGCGGCGGTGAGGATGTTCTCCGTGGCTCCGACGGAGGGGAAGTCCAGCATCACCTTCGCACCGGTGAGACGTTCGGCCTCGGTGACGACACATCCGTGTTCGATACGTGTCTTCGCGCCCAGCTTCTCCAGGCCCGACTGGTGCATGTCCAGGGGGCGACTTCCGATCGCGTCCCCTCCCGGGAGCGCGACGACCGCCCGGTGGCACCGGGCGGTCAGCGGACCGAGCACACACACGGAGGCGCGGAACTGCCGCACGGCGTCGATGTCCGCGTCCGAGGAGATCTCGGCGGGCGTGTGGATCGTGACGGTCCCCCCGTCGAGCTCGACCTCACACCCCAGTCCCCGGAGGACCTCCGCCATGTACGGGACGTCCGCGATGTCGGGGCAGTTCCGCAGAACCGTCGTCCCCTCAGCGAGGAGCGCCGCCGACATGAGTTTCAGGACGCTGTTCTTCGCTCCGTCCACCCGGACTGAACCGTTGAGACGGGCACCACCTGTTACGAGGAAATGATCTTTCACCCGTCCCATCCTACCCGGGGATCAGGGAAGAGCACCGATCCTGCGCGCGGCGTTGACCGCCTCGTACCGGGTGTGTGCCCCGAGCTTGCGCATCACCGACCGGAGATAGCTCTTCACCGTCTCCGCGCCGATGCCCATTTCCTCGGCCGCCTCCACGTTGGTGTGCCCCAACGCCACGCAGGCGAGCACGTCGAGTTCACGGGCGGAGAGCTTCGTGGTCTGCTTCACCCGGACCGGACTGACCATCTGGTCGCAGAGAATCTCCAGGTCACGACGGATCTCGTCGTCGACGACGCGGTTGGCGAGCATCCGGAGCCGGGAGTGCGTCGCCCGGACCTGCTCCCACTCCGCACCCGTCATCGCACGGGGAGGCTTCGCCGACGACTCCCGGGCGGCCCCGCCCTCCGTCCGGCGCAACGCGTTGTTGACGGCCAGGTCCTGTTCCAGCACCCGGGCGGTCATCGTGACCTCCTCGAGGACCTTGTCCCCCATCCGGACCGGGGAATGGACACCCGCGTAGAGGACGCCGCGCATGTCACGGCCGACGATCACCGGCACAGCGACGATGGAGTGCAGCCCCTCGTCGCGGACGGGCCGGTCGTACTCGTGGGTGATCGACTTGGCGCGCGCGTAGTCGGAGACACCGACCGGGCGCCGGGTCGCCATGACCCTGCCGCCGACCCCCTGACCGGAGTCGATGGTGAGGTTGTTGAGCGCCGGCGTCCGCAACCCCACCCACTGGTTGATCACCATACGGCCGTCCGGCTGGCACGACCCGAACATCGTGACGGGGATCCCCGTCGAGTTCTTCAGTGACGACAGTGCTGATCGGATGGCGTCGTCGTCATCCCGGTGACGCTGCTGCTCCACGGCGCACCTTTCTGTTGTGATCGGCTGTCACCCCCGATCAGGTCACACCCGAGTGCGGGGGAACACGGGGTTTACAGACCCTGAGTATAGAAAGGTCTGAGTGCTCCCCCAAAACACGCAGGTCCAGGCCCCGTCCCCCCTACCGGGGTTGTTCCCCACCCCCGAGAAACAAAAGCCTGACACCCCCGTTTCCCTACCTACCCGGCGGCCAGCCGGCGGATCCGGTCCAGCCCGCTGTCGACGGTCTTGTCCGCACTCTCCACGAGCTTCTTCGCGATCTTCCCGCCCAGCAGCGGGATCCCGACATCGGCGATGATCTCGGCGTTCACCGTCACCGACGACTCCCCTGCCCGGGTGTACCCCAGGACAACCGTCAGGGACCCGATCCCCTTGGGGAGCGGGGTCACGGTCGTCGACACGAAACCGTCGTCGGAGACGGCGGTGATGTCGGAGACCTGCTCCATGCTGAACCCCGCACTGCCGTCGTCCTTCTGGTGGGCGGCGACGACACGGGCATGCACCGAACCGTCCCCGTCGACCTGACGCTCCGCCTCGGTGACGACGAGTTTCGAGGTGGACGCGTCGTCCACGGTGAGCAGGTACGTCTCCGAGGACGCGATCTCGTGGACCTTCTCCAGGGGAAGGTCGACCGTGCGGGTGAGTTCGGCGCTTCTCCTCATGTCAGCGGTGCTTCCATTCCGGCGAGCGCTTCTCGACGAAGGCGCTCATGCCCTCTTTCTGGTCCTCGGTGGCGAACAGACCCCAGAACGCCTCCCGCTCCTGACGGAGCCCCTCCTGCAACGGGGTGTTCAGGGCCGCGTCGACGGCTTCGGTGGCCGCGGCCAACGCCACGGAGGACTGCCCCGCCACCGTGTCCGCCACCGAGGCGACCTCGTCGAGGAACCCCTCGGCGGGGAGCACGCGGGACACCAGCCCGGAGCGTTCCGCCTCCTCTGCGCCCATCATCCGGCCCGTGAGGATCAGGTCCATGGCCTTGTACTTCCCCACCGCACGCGTCAGACGCTGGGTACCCCCCATGCCCGGGATCACGCCGAGGGTGATCTCCGGCTGACCGAACTTCGCCTTCTCGCTGGCCAGGATGATGTCGCCCATCATCGCCAGCTCACACCCGCCGCCGAGGGCGAATCCGGAGACGGCGGTGATGATCGGCGTCTGCACCGTGGAGACCCGCTCCCACATGGCGTAGAAGCGCTTGAGCTTGATGTCCGGCCAGGTCTGGTCCTTCATCTGGGTGATGTCGGCGCCCGCGGCGAAGGCCTTCTCGGAACCGGTGACGACGATCGCCCGGACCGACGGATCGGCGTCGAACTCCTCCAGTGCACCGACGACCTCCTCCATGACCGTCTGGTTCAACGCGTTGAGCGCCTTGGGGCGGTTCAGCGTGATCGTGGCGACCGCCCCGTCCTTCCCTCCGGTGGCCGTGACGATGGTCTCGTGGTCCTGTCCTGTCTGTTCACTCATGCCCTGATTGTGTCACAGGATCACTTCCGGCAGGCCGGGTCCGCCCCGGTACCCGTGGCACGGCGGGCGAAGATTGTGTACACTGGCCCCGGTATGCAGACAGACCGATCGGTCTGTTGGACTGAGGGAAACGAAAGGACCATTCACCAGCATGGCTAAGATCTACGAGAACATCACCGACCTGATCGGCAACACCCCTCTGGTGAAGCTGGGCGCGCTGACCGAGGGGCTGCCCGGCACCGTCGCGGTGAAGCTCGAGTCCGCCAACCCCGGCAACTCCGTCAAGGACCGCATCGGCGTCGCGATCATCGAGGCCGCCGAGAAGGACGGTTCCCTCAAGCCCGGCGGGACGATCGTCGAGGCGACCTCCGGCAACACCGGCATCGCACTGGCGACGGTCGGCGCCGCCCGCGGCTACAAGGTCATCCTGACCATGCCTGAGTCCATGTCCCTGGAGCGCCGCATCATGCTGCGCGCCCTCGGCGCCGAGCTCGTGCTGACGCCCCCGCCCGCCGGCATGCAGGGCGCCGTGGACAAGGCGAACGAGATCGTCGAGTCCACCGAGAACGCGGTGCTGGCCCGCCAGTTCGCCAACCCCGCCAACCCCGAGGTCCACTACAAGACCACCGGTCCGGAGATCTGGGAGGACACCGACGGCAAGGTCGACGTCTTCATCGCCGGCGTCGGTACCGGCGGAACCGTCTCCGGTGCCGGCAAGTACCTCAAGGAGCAGAACAAGAACGTCCGCGTCGTCGGCGTCGAGCCCAAGGACTCCCCGCTGCTGACCGAGGGCACCTTCGGACCGCACAAGATCCAGGGCATCGGCACCAACTTCTTCCCGGACAACCTCAACAAGGACATCCTCGACGACGTCTACGACGCCACCATCGAGGACTCCGTCAAGTACGCCCGCGAGCTCGCCGCCAAGGAAGGCATCCTGGTCGGCATCTCCACCGGTGCCAACATCTGGGCCGCCCTCGAGGAGGCCAAGAAGCCAGAGAACGAGGGCAAGCTCATCGTCGCGATCGTCGCCGACTTCGGCGAGCGCTACGTCTCGACCCTCCTGTTCGACGACCTGCGCGACTGACCCGTCCCGCACCGACCCGCACGAACCCCCACGGCCCCGGAGCACGGAAACGTCCGTATCATCAGGTGACACGCACCTGCACGGACGTGACCGAGTTCCGAGGCCGTTTTCCATGCAGTACCCAGAAACACGCTGACGCCCGAGAAGAAGGAGGACTCCGCCGGTGAGTCTGCTGCGCACCATCAAGGAAGACCTGGACAACGCGAGGACACACGACCCAGCAGCCCGCGGCGACCTCGAGAACGCCCTGGTCTACTCCGGCCTCCACGCGATCTGGAGCCACCGGGTCGCCCACCGGCTGTGGGTCCGCGGCGCCAGGGGGCCCGCCCGCGTCCTCAGCCAGTTCACCCGGTTCCTCACCGGCATCGAGATCCACCCCGGCGCCACGATCGGCCGACGGTTCTTCATCGACCACGGCATGGGGGTCGTCATCGGCGAGACCGCGGAGATCGGGGACGACGTGATGCTGTACCACGGCGTCACCCTCGGCGGCTCCGAACTGGTGCAGCGCAAGCGCCACCCCACGATCGGGGACGGGGTGATGGTCGGCGCCGGCGCCAAGGTCCTCGGCCCCATCACCATCGGCGCACGCTCCGCCATCGGAGCCAACTCCGTGGTGACCAAGGACGCCCCCGCGGACTCCATCCTCATCGGCGCCCCGGCGAAGGTGCGGCACCGCAAGGCCGACGAACGGACCCCCCTGGTCGACCCCGCCGGCTACGTCAACGACATGCAGAACAACATCTAGCGCACCAGGTCGGCGTACCCCGGGTTCTTCGCGATGAACCCCTCCACCGCCGAACAGCTCGGCAGCACGCCGAAGCCTTCGGCACGGGTGGCGTCCAGAGCCGCGGAGATCAACGGGGCCGACAGGCCCCGGCCCCGGAACGCAGGGTCGACGACAGTGTGGTTGAAGTCGCGGACCTGACCGAGCTGGACGTATTCCGCGTAGCCGGCGGTGGCCCCGTCGACCTGCAGGACGTAACGGCTGCCGTCGGTGTCGTGGGTCACGGAGATGTTCTCGGTACTCATGGACACGAGTGTAGGCGCCCCTCCCGTGACGCGCAGACACAAGAATCCCCCTCGGCACCGGGGTGCCGAGGGGGACGTGCCTGTTGTGCCCAGACCAGGGATCGAACCAGGGACCTTACACTTTTCAGGCGTACGCTCTACCAACTGAGCTATCTGGGCGAGAAAGTCCGGAGGCGAACCTTCGGACCATCCTGCGACCCTGACGAGACTTGAACTCGCGACCTCCGCCGTGACAGGGCGGCGCGCTAACCAACTGCGCCACAGGGCCGTGCATCACCAGCGGTCGGACCGAAGTCGATCGCTGTGCACGATGGGATACTGTACACAGCACCCCGGGAATCAGACAAATTCCGTGGTCAACGGCGTACAGAGGACAGGATCCCGGCCAGTGCCGCATCACTGCGTGCCTGGGCGGCGGGGTCCGAGGCACCTCCGGTCACCAACAGCTCCGCGGCGCCTGTCCTGTCCGCCAGCGCGGCCACCGCGGCGGATACCTCGTCCGGCGTGCCGTAGATCGCCGCCTCGAGCCCCCGCCCGACCCGTCGGCGCTGCTGCGCCGTCAGGTCGGCCTCGTCCAGCTCCCCCACCGGACGCAACGGCATGAAGCGGCCCGTGCTCCTCGCCAGCACCTGCGCCCACACCTCCGGCAGGACCAGGTCCCGGGCCTCGTCACGGCTGTCGGCCACCGCCACCTGGCGCGAGACGACCGCACCATCGACACGGGACGGCCCGGGCCCCCCGAGGACCACCCCGAGCCCCAGCTCCCGCGCCAGCTCGAGCGAGCGCGCCGAACCACCCGTCAGCAGGTACAGGTCGGGCGGGACGTCGAGAGACGGACGCAGGGTCACCGCCGTCCGTCCCCGGAGGTAGTCCACGACCTCCCGGAGGTCCGCGGCGAAGCCTGCGGCGGCCTCCCCGGCGTCCTCAGGCTGCCGCAGCGCCCGCCGGACGGCCGGGGTGAACCCCACGGAAGACCCCAGGCCGATGTCCACCCTCCCGGGAAACAGTGACTCAAGGACCGCCGCCTGCTCCGCCGCGACGAGCGGTGGATGATCCGGCACCATGATCCCGGCAGTCCCGATCCGGACCGTCCCGGTCGCCTGCCCCACCGCCGCAGCGAGGACCCCGGGCGCACTGCCGGCGATCCCGGGTACACCGTGGTGCTCAGCCACCAGGAACCGGTGGTAGCCCGCCTCCTCAGCGGCCTGCGCACGGCCCACGACCCGCCGCAGGGCCTCGGCGTCCGTGGAGCCGGAGAGTGTGTTCGCCCGGTCGAGGAGGGAGTAGCGCATGCCTCAAGCATGCACCAACGACGCAGCGGGCGTACACCGTGGTGGTGTACGCCCGCTGCGTATACTGCGACCCTGACGAGACTTGAACTCGCGACCTCCGCCGTGACAGGGCGGCGCGCTAACCAACTGCGCCACAGGGCCAATGTGTGGTTGTACGGAAGACGAATCTTTCGCAGTACTCCCAACGGGATTCGAACCCGTGTTGCCGCCGTGAAAGGGCGGAGTCCTAGGCCACTAGACGATGGGAGCCCTACCTCAAGCAGCAGCACACACGGTGACCGTGTCCGCCCCTGTTCGGCAGCCCGTTCAGAATAAACTACCGACCGCGAATTCACCAACACGCTCAACAAAGGCCATGTCAGGGGCCATGTCAGGGGCCATGTCAGGACCCATGTCAGGCAATACTCCCCCGCCCCGCCCCTCCCCTCCCACCCCCCCCCCCCCTTCCGCCGCCCGCCCCCCCCCCCCCGCCGGGGGCCCCCCCCCCCCGCCCCTCCCTCGGCTGAGGGCGTGCT
>NZ_JALAGY010000001.1 GCF_022712195.1 Corynebacterium sp.
CCATCAACCGTGTGTCGGCGGCGATCTTGCCGGCCTTGTCGTAGCGGACCTTGGCCAGCGGCGGGTACATCATCACCAGCAGGCCCACGGCTATGGGAATGGAGATCCCGCCGACCTCCACCGCGCTCAGGGCGTCACCGACGCCGGGGAGAAGGTGGCTGACGATAAGACCGGAAGCCATCGCCAGGATGATCCAGACGGGCAGGAACCGGTCCAGAAACGACATCCGGGCGGGTCCGGCAGTCGGGGTCGAAAGTGGGGTCATGGGGTTGCATCCTGGTTCATATAGACAGCCGTCGATGATTGACGGTAGTTCCGATATCGACGCCCGTCAATGTAGCGTGGTGGTCATGAGTACCCCCCGTCCGCTACCCGACACAGACGTCCTGGACGTCCGGCAGTGCTGCTCCCTGGGTACCGGGCCGCTGACGCAGGATGAGTCTGTCCGCTACGCCGGTCTGTTCAAGGTACTGGCCGAGCCGGTGCGGTTGCGCATGCTGTCGCAGTTGGCTGCCGCCGGATGTGGGCCGGTCAGTGTCGGCGAGCTCACCGAGATGATGGGGCTGAGTCAGCCGACGGTCTCACACCACCTGAAGATGATGACCGAAGCCGGGCTGCTGGAACGCCATCGGGAGGGGCGCAGTGTGATTCACCAGGTCTGCCCTGAGGTGTTCACGCAGCTGCGCACCGTGTTGCAGATCGGCTGAAGTCGATCCCCCGCGGACAGGGCGGCGCACGACAATTCAGGTAAGGACATCATTCCACCGGTTCGACGACCAGCCATTCGGCGTGGTCGTCGACCCACCAGAACGCCCCGTCGGCATCGCGTGGTGCCTGGCCCTCCTGCAGCAGTGTCTCAGGGTTCTCCTGTGCTGCCCGGTAGACAGCGGTGGCGTCGTCACCGGTGAGGGCGCCGCGCTCCCCGGAGGAAGGGCCGGGTGCGAGGAAGTCGGCCGGGTCGGGGCCGGGCCAGTGGGGGACGTCCTCAGCGGTGAGGTTGTTGTCGATCATCCCGGGGCGGTGGACCACCACCTCTTCGGGAACCGTCGAGGCCGCCTCGTCGGTCGTGTCTGACGGTGACGTCGAGGTGGCGCCGTCGGTCGCGTCCTGCTGCCCGGCGTCGCAGGCGGACACCAGCAGCGCCGAGGCGGTCACCGCAGCGAGGGCGAGTTTCCGCAGGTGTGTCATGGTGGTCCCTCCCGTGGGGCCGGTGGTCACCGGGCGGGGCGCCCGTGCCTCCACCGTACGTGACCGGGGTCACTCACCGGACCGGGCGCAGCGCGATGGCAAGGAAAGCCACCGCGGCGAGCGTCTGCACCACCACGATGCCGCCCAGCAGGACCGCCCCGGTGGTCGCCAGCAGAGCGACCAGGGGGATGAGCCGGCCGACCGACCAGACGAGGAAGGCTCTGTCATGGCCCTTCATCAGGGGGATCTTCACCGAGAGGTTCGTCGACAGGGACGCCACGCAGAACACGGCGGTGGCGGCGAGCACCACCGGTGTCAGGGCGTCGTCGCCCGGGAGCGCGAACAGCAGCGCCCCGGTCTGGACCACCGCGCAGAGCACGCCGAGAAGCAGCCCGCCGAGAGCGCAGATCCGGCACCACCGTCGGGTGAGGCCGGCGTCGCCGGCGCGGATCGCCGCCGCAATACGCGCCTCCAGCGACGGGGCGATCACCTGCTGCGCCAGCGAGCCGAAACCACCGGTGAGGCGGACGACGACGGCCCAGATCTCCTGGTAGGGCCCGAGGAACGGCGTGAGGAACCCCTGGATCTGGAAACCGCACTCCGACAGCAGGGTCGCCCCGGTCGCCCGCGAGGACACCGCGAGATAAGAACGGTGCTCCCGGTCGAGCAGCCGGGGCACCTCGCGGAGGAACACGGTGACCAGCCGGTTCCGGGTACGGGTGAGGATCAGTGCCGCCCCGACCAGCGGATTGAGCACCGCGGCAACCACGAGTCCCGCCTGGAAGGGGACGACGAACACCACCACCACGGTGACGGCCACGTTGACCACCCCGTAGACCAGGCGTGCGGTGGAGTACACGTCCATCCGCTGCTCCTGGGTGGCCACGGCCACGGCCATGAGGTAGATCCCGTTCGACACCACCAGCAGGGCCGTCCACCCGACGACCGCCGCGGCCCCCGGGGACCCGGCCGCGGCGAGTACGGCGCCGACCCCGCCGCACACCAGGGTGGTCAGCAGCAGGGAACCCAGGGACACTCCCGTCGCCGCCGCCCGCACCGGCGCCGCCAGCGTGAGGTAGCGGCTGTGGAAGCCCAGGACCGAGGTGCGCGACAGCACCGTCGCCGCCGCCAACGGCAGCATCAGGTAGGCCAGCTGGCCTGTCTCCTGGCCCACGATGGGCAGGAGCATCGCCAGGAAGTTCAGGCCCTGTCCGAGCAGGGCAGGCCCCATACGCAACAACGACGACCACCGACGGGAACGAACTGGGTCGTTCTGGCCGTCGGGGCCGTCGGGGGAGACTGAACTCAGCGGTCCGCCCCCACTGTCGCGCGGGCGGTGGAGTCAGAGTCGGCACCTGAGTCGGCACCCGAGCTGTCGCCGGTGGCGGCCGGCGCCGGGAGTCCGGCGGTGCCGGCGGTCGCCGCGGTGCGCCGGACGGCGGCCGCGGTGTTGCCGTAGCCGTAGCCGTACCCGTTGCGGTAGTAGCTCTTGCCGTCGGCCTTCGGGGTCATGGTGAAGACCGTGCCCAGGACGTGCGCGCCGACCTGCGAGAGGCTGCTGGTGGTCTGGGTCAGCTGGTCCACGGTGGTGTCTCCGTGGCTGACGGCCAGGATCAGGCCGTCGGCGGCGGAGGAGACCAGGGCGGCGTCGGTCACCGGGAGCACCGGGGAGGCGTCGACGATGACGTAGTCGAAGCGGGCGTCCAGGTCGGCCAGCAGGTCGCGGAAACGCTGGGAGCCGAGGAGCTCCGCCGGGTTCGGCGGCTGCGGCCCTGAGGTGATCACCGACAGGCCGTCACGCCCGGACTCCTGGACGATGTCGTCGACACCGGCGGCGCCGGACAGCACGGTCGACAGGCCGACCTCGGACTGCAGGTCGCCGCCGAGGTAGTCGGCCACGCGCGGACGGCGCAGGTCGGCGTCGACCAGACAGACGCGCTCGCCGTCGTCGGCGAGGGCCAGTGCCAGGTTCGTGGCCAGGGTGGACTTGCCCTCACCGGGCATGCCGCTGGTCACGGCGATGACGGTCGGTGCATTGTCGACGTCGAGGAAGCGCAGGTTCGTGCGCAGTTCGCGGAACTGCTCCGCGGCGACCACCGGGGCGGCGGTGAAGTCGAGGACGTGGGTGCCGGCGCTGCCCGAGAGGCTGTCGCTGGTGCTGATCGTGCCGATGGCCGGTGCGCCGACGATGTCGGCGATCTGGCGGCGGTCGCGGATCCGGTTGTCGGTCATGCCCCGCACCACGGCGGCGACGAGCCCCAGCACCAGTCCGGCACCGGCGCCGATGCCCACGTTCTGCAGGATCTTCGGGGAGGACGGCGACTCGGGGGTAAGGGCGTCGTTCAGGGGCGCCAGCTGGGGTGCGCTGGACTCCCCGCCGGGGGCGGTGGTGGTGTTGAGCTCGGCGACCATGGCGGTGAGCTGGGCGGCCGCGGAGTTGGCGATGTCGCGCGCCTCCTCGGCGTCGCCGGCCACGGCGTTGAGGTTGAGGATCACCGTGTCGCGGTTGGCGCCGGCGGTGAGCATCGAGGCGACCTCCGCCGGGGACTGGTCGAGGCCCAGGTCCTCGGCCACCCGCTCGCCGAGGGCGCGGCTGGTGGCGATCTCGGCGTAGGTGCCGACCTGGCTCTGGCTCAGCAGGGTGCCGCGGTAGGCGTCGGTGGAGTTGCCGGTGTTCGCGGCGCCGACGTAGAGCTGCGAGGTCGCGGTGTACTGCTTGGTCATCAGTGCCGAGGCGCCCCAGCCGAGCAGGCCGCCGATGACGGCGCCGACGATGAGCATCCAGAACGACGTGCGCAGATACCCCAGGTAGGTGGCCAGATGGTTCTGCTCTGAGGGGGTGGAGGGGGCGGTCATGGGGATCCTTTTCTTGTCGGTCTCTTCTGTCTTGTCTGTCTGGTCTGTCTGTTGTGTCTCTCGCGTCCGGTGCTTCTCCATGAGGGCGACGGCACCCACGATCAGCGGCAGCATCGGTGTGGCGTGCCGCAGTGCCGATCCCCAGTCCGGTTCGAACAGTCCCTGGACCACGAGGAAGGACAGCGGTACGGCGGCGAAGCGGGCCATCATCCGCCGGTCCCGGACGGGGACGCGGTGCCGGTCGTCCCCGTGGGCACGCGCGGCGGCGGCCGCGGCGGTCACCGCACTGATCCAGATCAGCGCGAAGAGGATGCCGATCAGCAGGTAGTAGGGGGAGAACTTCGCGGCCATCGGCAGGGGGACGATGAAGAACAGGGTGGTCAGAACCACGTTGACCACACCGCCGAGCGGTTCGGGCAGGTCGATGAACCGGCCGATGATCGACCCGGTCACCGCCTGGCGTGCCTCACCCTCGTTCACCGCGGTGCGGAAGTAGTCGGCGGGGTCACCGGTACCGACCCAGACGGCCAGTCCGGCGGTGGCGCTCAGCAGCGCCAGGATCCGCACCACCCGCCACGGGGACGCGGCGATGCGCCGTCCCCACGCGGTCGTCCGTCGGGCCAGTAGCAGCCGCAGGACGACGTAGATGACCGCGACGATCGACCAGTACGTCCGGTACTCGGTGCCCAGCAGGGCCAGGGCGGCGACGACCACGATCTCCCCGGCCAGGTTCACCGGCATCAGCACGATCACGATCATGCCCAGGGAGATCAGGATCTCCTTGGTGTAGGTCGCCTGGTACAGGCCGATGAGGACCGGGGTCGCCAGTGCCAGGACCAGCGAGATCCGTCCGGCGTGGACGCCGCCGACGCGCACCAGGATGATCCCCAGGGCCGTCGAACCGATCACCGCGCCGAACACCGACGCCGCGGTGGGGGCGTCCTCCATGCCGAGGGCGGTGTAGAAGTGCGCGATCACCGAGTAGGAGCCGTAGCCCAGGTCCATGGCGCTGAACGGCGAGGTCATGATCTCCCGGATGGTGCCGGCGTCGTTGCCGAAGCCGCCGAAGCGTCCGGTGATGGTGGCGCGGGCGACCAGGCCGACGACGATAGCCACCGCGCCGAGCAGAACCGCGACGACCAGCGGCGAGTTCAGCGCCGTCCGCAGCGGACGGTGTCCGGCGTCTGCGCCGGCACCGGAGTCAGTGCTTCTGCGCATCGGGCCTCCTTCCTGTGAGTTCGAGGGCCAGTGAGTACGCCTCGGTGAGCGCCGCGTGCTGGCGTTCGGGGGTGTGGGATTCGTCGAGCCCGGCCCAGTGCGACGGGTCGGTGCGTTCCCGGATGATGGTCACCGCCTTCTCCGCGGCGTCCTGCGGCGAGTCGAACCGGGCGGTGGCGGGGCACTCCCGCAGTGCCGGGATGTCGCGCACCAGCAGCGGGACACCCACCCGACGGGCCTCGAGCACCGCCATGGGGAAACCGTCCCACCGGGCGGTGTGCAGCACCAGGGACAGGCCGGCGACCCGGCGGCGCAGCTCGTCGCCGGTCAGCCACCCGGTCACCTCCACCCCGGCGGACGTCAGGACGTCGACCAGCGAGGCGTCCTTCCCGTCCCCGTCGCCGATCCACACGAAACGGGCGTCGGGGATCCGTCGCCGGATGAGCCGCGCGGTCTCGGCGAAGAACGCCGGGTCGCGCTGGGGCGTCACCCGGGACACCACGCCCACCACCGGACGGTCACCGTCCCGCGGGGGACGCCAGCTGCCCGGTTCGGCGGGGTGGTCGTCCATCAGCGCGTTCGGGACGACGACCACCGGTGTGCGGCCCAGACCGACCATCAGCTCACCCTCCCACTGCGCGCAGGACGCCCCGACGGTGGTCAGCGGGTGCAGGGAACGCTCCATCATCCGGAACGCCTGCCGCTTCCACCGGGGGATGTCGGCCCGTTCGAAGGCGAAGCTGTGCGGGGTGTAGACCACCGGCCGCGCCGGGCGGCCCGGGGTGACCAGGTCGAGGGAACGGGCCACCCGGGTGTAGGCGCCGGCGAAGCTCGAGTGGGCGTGCACCACGTCGGGACGGTGACCGGCCACCGCACGGCGCACCGCGGTGACCGCGGAGGCGGGCGACGACGGCAGCCTCTCGTCCACGGCGAACGCCCCGGGGGAGCGTGCGGCGGTGGGGGCGGTGCTGCGGGCGTTGTTGGCCAGCAGCAGGTGGCGGTACTCCGGGGTCAGCCGCGCGTACTGGTTGACAGCGGTGGCCACCCCGCCGTCGAAGCAGTCGGTGACGTGCAGGATCGTGGTCATCTAGTACGCCCCCCTCGACAGGACGACCGCGCGGACCGTCTGCAGGATCGTGCGGACGTCCAGCGCCAGCGACCAGTTGTCCACGTAGTACAGGTCCAGCTTCTCCGCCTGGTCGGGGGTCAGGTCCGAGCGTCCGGACACCTGCCACAGGCCGGTGATGCCCGGGCGGACCTCCATGCGCATGCGCATGTCGTCGCCGAAGGCGTCGACCTCGTGCTGCAGGTGCGGGCGGGGTCCGACCACACTCATCGTCCCGAACAGGGCGTTGACGAACTGCGGGAGCTCGTCGATGCTGGTCTTGCGGATCACACGGCCGACCCGGGTGACCCGGGGATCGTCCTTCATCTTGAACAGGCCCTCGGCGCCGACCTCCTCACGGAGCTTCTGCAGACGCTCGTCGGCGTCGGTGTGCATGCTGCGGAACTTCAGGATCCGGAAGGACTTCCCGTGGTAGCCGATGCGGTCGCTGATGTAGAACACCGGGCCGCCGTCCTCCAGCTTGATCGCCAGCGCCGTGACCGCCAGAATCGGCGACACCGCCACCAGCGCGAACGCCGAGACCACGATGTCGAAGATCCGCTTGGACAGGCCGTTGGCCGCGTTGAACCGCGGCCGGTCGACGTACAGCGTGTGACTCGGGCCGAAGGGCACCACGTTCAGCCGGGTGCCCGCGATGCCCTCGATCATCGGGTCCAGGTACAGGCGCATGTTCAGCCGGTCCAGGTGCCAGGACAGCCGACGCAGGTTGCGGTGGCCGAACTCCGCCAACGACGCCACCCACACCGCGTCACAGTTGTATCCGGCGGCCGTGGCCACGAAGTCCTCGTTGGAGAACGACTCGTCGATGCAGATCGAGTTGATCGGGACGTCCCCGGTGTCGGCCAGCTGGTCGAGGTTGTGCGGGTCGGTGACCAGGATCGCGTGGATCCAGCCGGAGCTGCCCTCGCCGGACGGGGCGTCCTGCGGGTTCTGTGCGTCCTGCGGGTGTCGAGGGGTGTTGTTCTCGTGCCAGGAGGTGCACAGCAGCTTGTTGATGTCGGCGACGTTGCCGATCACCAGGAACTGCCGCTGCAGGTCCGACCGGAAACGTGCGGTGTACCGGCGCGCCAGGTACCGGGCGACGGTCATCAGCACCAGCCCCGCAGGCAGGGCCATCAACGCGAACTGGCGGAACAGCCCGTAGTTCGACAGGGCGTCCACGCACGCCAGGAACGCGAAGTAGGTCAGCGACCCCTTGAGGACGTACTCCCGCCCGATGGTCGGGAACGCCCGCGCCTGGTGGCTGTAGCCGCGGCACAGTGCGATCGCGGCGACCCAGCACACCGTCAGCAACGTGGTCATGCCGAGACTGCGCAGCGAGAAGAACTCCTCCACCAGCGCCCAGCCCAGCGGCTTCCACAGGTAGAGGCTCAGCGCGTTGGCGATGAACGTGGCGGTGAACACCGCCGCCGCGTCAGCGACGATGAAGTACCACTTGCGCTGCAGGTGGCGGTCCTGGCGCCGGTCCAGGGCCTGCGAGATGCGCTGGACGCTGGTACCCCCGCCGCTGGGGCGGGAGGTGCCGGACCGGGTGTCGGGGGAGGCCCCGGGCGAGGTGCCGGAGGACGGGGGAGAGGGGTCAGTGGATGCTTTTCCGAGGATCACGGTGAATCACTTTGTTCGGCCCGGCGACGAGACGACGGGCAGTGGAGAGAGGAGGATGTGAGGGGTGTGGGGAGGTGTGAGGGTGAGA
>NZ_JALAGY010000055.1 GCF_022712195.1 Corynebacterium sp.
CTTCGATTCACCCCTCACACCACGTAGGACGGTTCGATGACCTCCAACAAGATCCGGCAGGAGACTGCCGTGGCAACCGGCCACGCCCCCAGTCCCCCGTCACGCAACCTCCCCGTCGACACGCTCCGCGGTGTCGCCTGCCTGCTCCTGGTGAGCTTCCACGTCATCGGGTACGACAGCACCGACGGGCTCCACGTCGCCGACGACAGCGCCCTGCGCTACTACACCGACTCCGTCGACTACCTGCGCATGCCGCTGTTCACCCTGCTCTCCGGACTGGTGTACGCCTGGCGCCCCCTGCACGCCCCCGGCGGCTACCTGACCTTCATGGGCAAGAAGGCCCGCCGGCTGCTCGTGCCCTACGTGATCTTCGTCCCCGCCATCGGCCTCACCCAGGTCTACCTCGACGGCACGAACTCCAGCCGTGACCTCGACCCCCTGAACTGGCTGCTGTTCTCACTGAGCCCGTACTGGTTCCTGCTGACCACCTTCTGGTTCTTCGCCGTGGTCGCCCTGGCGGACTCCCGCTCCCTGCTGTCCTCCCGCCTCACCTTCGGCGTGGTGTTCTGCGCCTCCCTGGCGGTCGTCCTGGTCACCCACACCGAACAGTTCCGCTTCCTGCAGGTGGGCCAGGCGCTGACGCTGGCACCGTTCTTCCTCGCGGGCGTGGCCATGAGCCGCTTCTCCCTGGTCCCCACCACCCCCGCCACCCGGTGGGGCAGCACCGCGGTGCTCGTCCTCGCCGCCGTCGTCGTCCAGCTCGCACTGACCGGCGCCATGCCGGGGACGGACGGTGCCTTCGACTCCCGCCACAGTCTCGTCGGCGTCGGTCTCGGCATCCTCTTCCCCCTGGTCTTCCTCGGCTGGTCACTGGCCAACCGGCAGCTCGCGTGGATCGGCGGGTACTCCTCCGGGATCTTCCTGCTGCACTCCTTCGCCATCGGCGCGGTACGCGTCCTCACCGACGCCAGCGGGCTCACCGACGCCGTCTCCCCGCCCGTGCTCGTCGTGGGCCTCACCGTCGGCGGCGTCGCCCTGTCGATCCTCGGGGTGACGGTGCTGCGCCGGTGGCGCGTCGGACGGGTCGTCCTCGGCGAGAAGCCGCAGGCGGGACGGGGCAGCCGATGAAGGTCCTCATGGTCTGCACCGGCAACGTCTGCCGCTCGCCTGTCGCCGAGCACCTGCTCCGCGCCGAACTCGCCGCCTCCTCCGCCGACACCGTCACCGTCGCCAGCGCCGGCACCGCCGGGATGAGCGGCTACCCGATGGACCCCCGGTCACTGGACTTCCTGGCCCATCGAGGGATCGACGGGACCGGGTTCACCGCGCGTCGGGTGAACCGCCGGATCCTGCAGGAGGCCGACCTCGTCGTCGGTCTCGAGAAGGCCCACGTCGACCACTGCCTGCGCATCGCACCGTCCCTGCTGAAACGCTCCTTCCGCCTGCACCAGCTCGCCGAATGGCACCGCAGCGGCGACCTGACCTCACTGACGCAGCTGCCGCACCTGCGGCACCGGCTGCCCCGGATCCTCCACGACCACCCGGACCCCGTCGGGTTCACCTCCGTCACGGAGTACGACGCACTCCTCGACGCCGTCGCGGACGACGTCCGCGCACTGGCCACACTGATCTCCCACTGACTGTCTAGGAGCCCCCATGCCGTCCTCTCCCCGGCTCACCTGGATCGACACGGTGAAAGGTGTCGCCGTGATCCTGGTGGTCCTCTACCACGCGGTCAGTCTCGCCCAGGACAAACCCTGGTCCGGTGACCAGCTGTCCATGCTCACCTCCGCCCTGCTCACCGTTCGCATGCCCCTGTTCTTCGCCATGTCCGGTTTCTTCATCCTGCGGCGCGTCGACCGGCCGTGGTCCTGGCAGCTCCGCAACCGCATCGGCCCGTTCCTGTGGCTGTTCGTCCTCTGGACCGTGATCTGGCTGCTCGCCTTCGAGGTGCTCCCCTGGCACCGTGCCGGCGACTCCGGCCCCACCACCCTGCAGGACGGGGCCCACCTGTTCGTCGACCCCTCGGTGGGCCCCTGGTACATCTACGCCCTGGCGATCTACACCGTGGCGGTCAAGCTGATGCGCCCGCTGCCGGTGTGGCTGCAGTTCCTCGTCGGCGCCGCAGTCTCCCTCCCGGTGGCCTGCGGTGTCCTCACCCTGGACTCGTGGGTGTGGACCTCGCTGCTGTCACACTTCATCGCGTTCCAGATCGGCGCACTCGGCCACCGTCTCCTGGCCACCGTGGCCGACCACGCCTCCGTGTGGCGGCTGCTCGGGTACGGCGTCCTGTGGGGCGCGGGGACCGCGGCACTGTTCGTCCTGGGTGCCGGGCTCGACAACCTCGGCCGTGTCCCGGTGACCGCACTGGGCATGGCGATGGGCATCACCGCCGCGGTGCTCCTCGACCGCCACGCCGCTGTGCTGAGACTCGCCTGGGTGGGCAAGAACACCCTGCCGATCTACCTGCTGCACGTACCGCTGCTCGGCGCCCTCTACAGCCTCGACCTCGGTCTCCCGTCCACCGCCGCGGTGGCGGTGGGTGTGCCTCTGCTGTGCACCGCCCTGGCCGTCGCCGGCGCCCTGGCCATCTGGCGGATCACCAGGGCCGTCCCCGGGGTGTACATCGCCCCGTGGACCGGCGAGGGGGCGAACACCAGGAACGCCCCTGCTGGTGGAGCGCACAGTGGACCGCACAGGGGACCGGGAACCGAACAGGCCGCCGGGACGCGGGAAGGTGACCGGGCCCCGGACGGGGCAGCCGTGAGGAACAGGTAGATGCGACACGCCCGCCAGCCCAGGATCCGGACACCGGCCCCGCTCACCCGGGCCCTCCGGGTGGGCGTCCTGCTCCTGGCCTTCGTCCTGACCCTGTGGTCCTGGTTCGCGGTGACGAAGATCTACCTCCCCCGCCTCGACCCGTTCCCCGCGGACGTGGACGTCCTGATGCAGGTCGGTGGAGCTGCCCCCTCCGACGTCACCGACGCCCGACGGCTGGCGCAGGAGCACGGCGTCACCGACCTGGTGATCTCCGACCCCACCGGGGTGCAGAGCTTCCGCGACTCCTGGTGCGCACCCCTGGAGGGCGTCAAGGTGCACTGCTTCACCCCCGACCCGTCCACCACCCGCGGTGAGGCCCGGGAGTTCGCCCGGCTGGCGGAGCAGAACAACTGGACCTCCGCGATGGTGCTGGCCACCGGCCGCGAACACGTCGAACGCGTGCGGCTCTACGTCAGCCGGTGCTGGGACGGCGACCTGTCGGTCAACCGCCCCGCCAGCTCCCGCGCACCCCTCACCCACCTCAAGCAGGCCGGCTACCAGACCGCCGGCTGGGGCCGTGCCATGACCACCCTCGACTGCTGACCCTGATCCCCGCTCACCTCACTCTCCGAAGGAGTCTCCCGTGACTGAACGCTCTTCCCGGTCGCCCACCACCACGACCACCCCTGCAGGCCATTCCACCCCAGGCTCCCCGGGCACGCAGGGCACCCCGGGCACACATGCGAACCGCGTCGCCTGGATCGACACCGTCAAGGGGGCCGCCATCCTGCTGGTCGTGCTGATGCACGTCGCCACGGAGGCCGTGGACCAGTCCTGGTACGACCCCCTCGTCCTCGACGCCATGTCCCCGCTGCGCACCGTGCGCATGCCGCTGTTCTTCGCGATGGCCGGCTACTTCTTCCTGCGCCGGATCGACCGGCCCTGGCAGTGGCAGGTGCAGAACCGGCTGGGGCCGTTCCTGTGGCTCTTCCTCCTGTGGAGTGCCCTGTGGACCCTCTCCGCCCAGGTGTTCCCCTGGAACCACGCCGACTACACGCTCGCCCACCTCGTCGGGGTCCCGCTCGACCCCAGCTACGGTCCCTGGTTCATCTACGCCCTGGCGATGTACTACGCGGTGGTGAAGCTGCTGCGGCCCCTGCCGCTGTGGATCCAGTTCGCCCTCGGCGCCGCGGTGTCGCTGCCGGTCGCCTTCGACTGGGTCACCGTGGAGAACTTCGCCTGGGAACGCACCCTCACCCACCTGGTGGTCTTCCAGTTCGGTGTGTACGGTCACCGGATCATCGCCGCGGTCGCCGACCGCTCCTCACTGTGGACGCTGGCGGCGACCGGCGGGGTGTGGTCTGCGGGGATCGTCGGGGTGACGGTCTCCGGCGTCGGCCTGTCCTCCGTCTTCTGGCTGCCGCTGACCGCGCTGGGCATGGCGACCGGGATCACCGCGGCCACCCTCGTCGCCCGCCACCTGCCCTGGCTGCACCTGGACTGGTTCGGCCGCAACACCCTGCCGGTCTACCTGCTCCACCTCCCGGTCCTCGGCGTGCTGCTCACCTACGACCCGGGTGTCCCGTCGACCCCGCTGACCGCCGCGGCGGGGACGGTCGTGCTCACCGTCCTCACCGTCGCGGGCACACTGCTGGTGTGGCGGGTGCTGCGTCCGCTGCCGGGACTGTTCATCGCCCCGTGGCCGGGTGAGGGGGCCAACACCCTCCCCGCCAGAGGTGACGGGAAGGTGTCGCGGACGTTGACGCAGCATGTCAGAGACGTGAGCTAAGCGTAGACTTCCTGAGGTTCTACCCCCGGAAGAAATTGTCTCCCGGGGGCGTAACATCGGCACCGGAGAAACGATAGTGCACCTGTACTGGAAGAACGCTGTCAATTTCCTCGGGGGGATGACGTGCGGGTAGCCAGGTGGCTACCCCCACAGCGTGTTTTCCGCCGTTGCAGATGACCAGGTGGCCTGCCTATCTTCATGGCACGCCAGCAACGAGCGACCGGTGATCCACGGCCCTCTCCACGCCCCCGGTCTCAGCCACTGGCAGACAACTCAACAGTCCGCCACCGGCCCCTCCGGGCACCGCACCCCTCAACGCCCACGTTGCACCGTCCCCCTCTCCTCTCTCACGGTGTGTCCGCGTGGAAACCGTCCGGAGTCTCTCCTCACGACCCCGGTGGCGCGGCACATGAGAAACAGTCGGGCCCGTCACCGGAACTCCTTTCCGGTGACGGGCCCGACTGTGTGCGCCAGGTCAGACCGTTCCTCAGTCCTTGCAGGTCACGATCGGCGCCGGGTCGTACACCGTGGTCGTGGTGTCCCGCGACACCACCGCGCCGTCGAGGTCACGCACCGTCCGGGTGTCGGTGACGGTGAACCCGCGTGCGCCCGAGGACGGCGAACACTTGTCACCGGAGAGTTCGACACGCTCGGGGTCGGTGAAGTTCGTCCGGGGACCCGTGTCCGACTCGACCTCGACCTGCTTCACCCCACGCATGTCCACGGTGAGCGAACTGGAGTCCGCCCGCGCCTCGATCAGCACCGGGGTGTCGAAGGGGTTCTTGAACTGCAGGTCGATGGCCCCCTCGAAGACCGTGGCCTCACGCCCGGCCGGGTACCGGTCGATGTAGTACGAGTGCGGGGTGTGCGCCACGTCCTCCATCCCGGCGAAGTAGGACGCGTTGTACAGGGTGGTGGCGAACTGGCTGATGCCGCCGCCGACGGCCTTGTCCGCGTGACCGTCCTGGATGACACCGGCCTCGACGTACCCCTGCGCCTCACCACGGGGACCGGTGTACCCGTTGAGGCTGAAGGTCTCGCCCGGCAGCACGATCGCCCCGTTCACCTGCTCGGCGACCCGCCGGATGTTCACCCCGGAGTCGTCGGCGAAACCGCCGGAGGTGAAGGACCCGACGACATCGTCGAAACTGGCCTTCTCCGCCATCTCCGTGGTGTAGGTCGCCTTCTTCTCCTCGTAGGTCACCTCGTGGCGGCGCTCCCTGGTGTCCAGCAGCTTCTCCTCGATCGGGTCGAGGGTCTTGTCCCAGTCGATGAGGACACCGTCCTGGGACGGGGTGACCTCGAGATCACGTCCGCTGCCGGTGAACCCGGCGTTGCGGAACTCGACCTCGGTGTCCCCGAGCTGTCCGTCGAGGATCTCCTGGGCGGCTTCGCGGTCCCAGTCGACCCGGAAGTCACCGTCCTCCGGGACGAAGGTGACGATGCGTCCCATGTCCGCGGGACGCAGCACACCGTCGGTGTCGTCACGCCCCTCGAAGACGACGTCGCCGTCGGTGACCTTGTCCACGACCTCCTCGACGGCCTTGTCCGCGGCGTCACGACGCACGTCGGCCTCGGTGACCTCCGCGTCCACACTGACCTGGCGGCGCTCGTTGAGCCAGTGCTCCCGCACCGCCGAGCGCACCTCGTCAGGGTCCACTTTCTGCCCTGCGACGTCGTCGACGATATCCGCCGCACCCTTGTCGTCGATGGACAGTTCCGCGTTCTCCGGCTCACGCGTGAGCTCCTGCTCCACGCGGGTCAGGGTGCGGCCCAGCAGTTCGTCGTTGTAGGCGCTGACCGTGCCGACCTCACGCTGCTGGAAGAAGCTCATCACCCGGGTGACCGGGTTCAGCGGCTGCTGCCCGGCCTGGTCGATCGTCGCCGCCCAGTCGATGGACAGGCCCGACCGCGCCGGGTCCAGGGTGGTCGACATGTCACCGGCGGTGACCTCCACCTCGGCCCGGGCACTGTCGGACAACTGGTTCTTCAGCCGCGCCTCAGCCTGCGACTTCGACATCGAGCCCACGTCGACGCCGCCGACCGTCACGCCACGGGGCACGTTGCCCTCGGTCATGATGATGTCGGTGGCGTAGAGGATTCCCCCCAGCCCGACGATTCCCGCGACAGTCCACACCGGCCACAGGCGACGCTTCCGCCGGTGCTTGCTGCCTTGGGAGCCCCACTGGTCCTCCGACGGGTCGGTGGATCCTGTGGCGCTGCTGGCGTTGGGGTTGCTACTGCTCACGTCATTCACAATAACCCGTCATTATGCCCCGGCGGTACCCGAAGCTCAGACTGCGCAGAGCCTGTCCGCCGCCTCCGTCAGCCGGTCACGGTCGAGATCCCCGTTCTCCACCGCGGCGACGAGACCGTCCACCGTCGCCGGGACGTCGGCGGCCGTGGAGGTCAGCGGCGCGTCCACCCCCGCACGCAGCGCCTGCACCACCGCCTGCGGCCCGTCGTGCAGGTCGGTGATGGCCTGCATGCCGGTGAGGTCGTCGGTGAAGACGATGCCGTCGAAGCCGGGACCGTCCCCGGCGCCGTCGCGCAGCAGCCTGTACGCCGCCGGGTTCAACGACGACGGGGTCTCCGCACCGGCGACGTCACCGGCGTCGAGCCCCGGGGTCTGCATGTGCCCGACCATCACGGCGACACCCGGGATCTGCGACAGCTCGGCGAACGGCGCGAGGTCCGCCCCCATCTCCCCGATCGGCGGTGTGGTGACCGTGCCCTCATGCGAGTCGCCCGTGGCGTGGCCGTGGCCCGGGAAATGCTTGATCACCGGGGTGACGTCCGCGTCGAGCAGGCCCTCCACCGCGGCCCGGCCGTAGTCCGTGACCGTGCCGGGGTCGTCCGAGAACGCCCGGTCGCCGATGGCGTTGTCGCTGACCGACTCCCCGCCGGCGAGGTCCACCACCGGCGCGAAGTCCATGGTGATGCCCAGGTCGTGCATCTTGCGGCCGTGCTCGGCGAAGACGCCGCGGACCTCCTCCGGCGATCGGGTGTCCGCCAGTTCGCGGGCGGACGGCAGGTCGCCGATGATATCCCCGAGCCGCTGGACCTGCCCTCCCTCCTCGTCGACGGAGACGGTGAGTTCCCCACCGGCGTCCGCGGCCCGCTGCTTGAGCGCGGAGATGCTCCGCTCCGGGTCACCCTGGCCGTCCAGGATCGACAGGTCGGTGGAGGAGCCGATGAAGATGTGGCGAACGCCGGCGTCCACCGCCTCCGCGGCGTCGTCGAAGCCGACCACCCCGACCGCCAGGGTCGAGGCGGCGAGGGTCGCCAGGTCCTGGTCACCGTCCACGCAGGAGGGCTGTGACGAGGGTGACGAGGGAGACGAGGGTTGCGAGGCGGACGCGGCGGACGTGGACGGGACCGCCGCGTCCGTCGTGGACGTGCCGGCGCCGCCGTCCTGCGTGGAACACGCCACGAGACTGAACGCCAGTGCGCCGGCCGTCGCGGCGGCGAGAACGGTTGCCGGGGTGCGGCGTCGGACTGTGGGCACGCGTGACCTCTGCTTTCTTCTGTGTCCCCGACGGGGCGCCGGAAAAATCCCGGACGACATGTCGACTGTGCCGTCCTGACTCCACCGACCGTACTACGCTCGTGGGCATGGCTAGCGAATCCAGGAACGAGACAGCCCAGGAGACGGAGAACGTCGGCACCTTCGACGGGGACACCGTCCTCATCGCCTTCGACGGTTCCGACGAGGCCCGCGGCGCCATCGACTACGCGGGGCGTTTCCTGTCGACGAAGAACGCCTACATCCTCACCGTGTGGGAGCCGATCCACCGGCAGGCCGCCCGCACCGCCGGCATGAGCGGGATGATGCAGCACGACTGGTCGGCCGTCACGGACGACACCGAGGACCCCGCCTACGCCGACGCGGTGGCGATCTGCCGCGAGGGCGTGGCCCTGGCGGAGGGGCACGGGTTCCGCACCGAGCCGTTCCTGGTGGAGTCCGCCACCGCGATCTGGAGTGCGATCGTCGACGCCGCCCGCGAGCTGGACGTCAGCATCATCGTGGCGGGGTCCCGTGCGTTGAGCGGCTGGCGGTCACTGCTGCAGTCCAGTGTGTCCGACAGCCTGGTCAAGCACGCGGGCCGCGCGGTGCTGATCGTCCCGTCCGTCGACGACGAGGACAGTGATATCGGCACCGACGGGGCGGCCGGGTAGTATCATCTGGTGAATATCGTCCGACGTTGCACCACCGACCTCCACTGACGGGAAAGACCATGCCCACCGAGACTGACTCTCAGCCCCGCCGCACGCTCGGCCCCGCCATCGCCTCCGCCGTCGTCGGCGTCGTCCTCGGCGGTGCCGTGGCACTGTTCGCCGGCAGTGTCGCCGACTCCACGGACCTGCCGACCAACAAGATCGCCGTGGACGACGCGGTGATGGGGTCGATCCAGTACGGCGAGCGGCGTTAGGCAGCACAGGCAGCACAGGCAGGACTGGCAGGTGTGACACTCTCCCGTCGCGGCTGGGGACTCGCCGGACTGCTGTGGCTCCTGCTGTCCCTGCTCCAGGGGGCGGGGCTCACCGTCGCCGACACCAAATACGACCTCACGGCGAACCCGTGGGGTTTCCTCACGCAGGCCCTGTCCCCCTGGACGGACGTGTTCCCGCTGGGGCAGCTCCAGAACCAGGCATACGGGTACCTCTTCCCCCAGGGCCTGTTCTTCGCTCTTCTCGACCCCCTGCCGGACTGGCTGGCCCAGCGGCTGTGGTGGGCGCTGCTGCTGTTCCTGGCCTTCGCCGGGGTGGTCAGACTACTTGAGGCGACGGGGACCGGGTCACGCTCGTCGCGACTGGTCGCGGCGGTCCTGTTCGCACTGAGTCCGCGGATCCTGACCACCCTCGGGGCGATCTCCTCGGAGGCGTGGACCGTGGCACTGGTGCCGTGGATCATGCTGCCGGTGGTGCGGGTGCTGCTGCCCGGACCGCGTCCGACGACCCGGCGTCTCGCCGCCGCGGGCCTGGGGTCGGCCGTGGCCGTGCTGTGCCTGGGTGCGGTCAACGCCGTGGCGACGCTGGCCGCGGTCGTGCCGGCGGTGCTGTGGTGGCTGACGCAGGGGGTGTTCGCCACCGGTGGTGCCGCCGCCGACGCCCCGGTGCGACGGCGGACGGCGTGGCGGCTCGCCGCCTGGTGGGTGCCGGGCGGTATCCTGGCCTGTTTCTGGTGGATCGGCCCGTTGCTGATCCTGGGGCGGTACTCCCCGCCGTTCACCGACTACATCGAGGCCGCCGGGCTGACCACGCACTGGTTCAACCTGGGTGAGGTTCTTCGGGGGACGACGAGCTGGACGGCGTTCCTGTCCACGGAACGCCAGGCCGGGTTCGCGCTGGCCACCGAGGCACTGTTCGTGGCCGCCACGCTGGCGGTGGCGTTGCTGGGCCTGGCGGGGCTGGCCGGAGTGCGCGGCCGGATGCCCTTCGCGGGGTCGTGGCTGGTGGTCCTGGGCGTGGGGGTGGCCGTTTTCGGGGTCGCCGCGGCACCGTTCTCCCCGGTCGCCGAGCAGGTCCAGGCCTTCCTGGACGGGGCGGGGGCGCCGTTGCGCAACCTGCACAAGTTCGACGCGATGGTCCACCTCCCACTGGTCGTGGGCGTGGCCCACCTGCTGGGCGGGCTCACCGTCCCGCGTGACGCCGGGTCGTGGCTGCGACCGGAGAACAACCGGCCGGTCGTGTCCGCGACGGCGGTGCTGCTCGTCGTGGCCGTCGCCACCGCACCCGCGTGGACCGGACGGCTGGTGCCGGAGGACGGTTACCGTGCCGTGCCGTCCTCCTGGCGGCAGGCCGCGGACTGGCTCAACGACCCGGCCCACGGCGCCGCGGAGACCCGCACCATGATCCTGCCCGAGGCGCGGACCGCCCGACAGACCTGGGGGAACACCCGGGACGAGCCGGCGCAGGCACTGCTCGACGTCCCCTGGGTGGTGCGCGACGCCGTCCCGCTGGTCCCCCCGGAGGCGATCCGCGGGCTCGACGGTCTGCAGCGCGAGTTCGCCGCCGAGGGCGCGTCCGGCGCGAACCCGGCGCTGGCGGACGCCCTGCTGCAGCAGGGGGTGGGGTACCTGCTGGTCCGCACCGACCTGGCCCGCGCCGCCGACACCCCCGGCGCCCGGGCCGTGCTGCGAACCCTCACCCGGTCCGCCGCGGCGGACGGGTTCAGCGAGGTCGCCGACTTCGGCGACGGGGACATCAGGATCTTCCGGGTGGACGGCTCCGAGCGTACCGGCGGCGTCCCGGACGACCGGTCGGGCACGCGTGTGGTCGGCGCCGGGGACCTGGAGGTCACCGCCGGTGGACCGGAGGTCCTGCCGCGTCTCGCCGCCGCCGATGCCGCGGCGGGACGCGCCCCCCGCGACCGGATCCTGGCGCAGGACGTCCCCGACGGGCTCGCCGGTGCCGCCGGCCGCCCCCCGGAGACCGTCACCGACACCCCTGCCCTGCGTGAACACAACTACGGCAACGTCACCGGCGCCGAATCCGCCGTCCTCGCCGCAGAGGACGACCGGACCACCCGCAACCCCGTCCGCGACTACCCCACAGGGCTCGACGACGCCGACCTCACCCAGGTGCGGGAACGTGGCGGCAGGGTCACGGCGAGTTCCTCGGCCGCCGACCCGACGTCACTCGGCGGTGCGGAACCCTACTCCGGCCCGTCCGCCGCCGTGGACGGCGTGGCGGAGACCGCGTGGCGTCCGGGCACCGGCTCACCGGTCAACCAGACACTCACCCTCGACCTGGACGAACCCCGCTCCCAGATGTCACTGTCGGCGCGTGCCGCCGGCGGCCCGGTGCGTGTGCAGGTGACCACCTACCTCGACGGGGACACGGTGGCCTCGACGACAACACTGGTGCCGGGCTACCGGGAGGCCGACACCGACGACCGCCCCGTGATCCTGCCCAGCGGCGAGGCCGACCGGGTGGAACTGCGCATCGTCGGCTCCTGGGCGGACCCTGGACTCAGCGAGGTCACGCTCACCGAGCTGGACAGCGGGCAGGACGTGACCCCGCGCCGTGACATCGTGGTGCCGCCCGTCGACGGCACACCGCGGCGGTGGGTGCTGGGCCAGGAGATCCACGAGTTCGAGATGCGCCGCACCGTCACGGTGCCGGACGGGCCGGCGGTGCCCGTGACGGTGACCACCGACCGGTGCGCCGCGGGGAGGGAGACGGCCAGCACCGTCGACGGCATGCCCGTGGCCTGCGGCGACACCGTGACACTCTCACCCGGGGAGCACGAGATCCGCAGCCGCGACCGGTGGATGTCACTGGATGTCCGGGACGCCCCGCCGCCGCAGGACGGGGGCGACGGCGACCGGGTCGTCGTGACCTCCACCGCCGTGAACCCCGGGCGCGCCGCCGAGCTGGACGGCGTCACCCTGGACCCCGTCACCGTGAACGGCTGGCAGCAGGGGTGGGTGGTGCCCGCCGACGTCGCCGACGGGAAGTCCGACGACGAGGTCTCCGCGGCGGTGGACGTCCACTTCACCGCGACGGACACCTACCAGCGGTGGCTGGGGGCCGGGCTGCTCGGCGCCCTGGTCCTGCTGGCGGCGTGGCTGTTCACGTGGTGGCCGGGGAGGCGCCGCCCGGGTGAGGCGGTGACCGACTGGGTTGCGGCCCCGGCGGCGGGTGCGGTGGCACGTCTCAGCGCGGCGGCCGGTGTCCTGGCCCTGTCGGTGCTGGTCGCCGGTCTTCCCGGCGGAATCGTCGGTGTGACGACGATGGCCCTGGCCTCCGGGGGCCCGACATTGCTCCGGCGCCTGCCCACCGGGGTCGCCGACACCGCCGCGGCGCGTCTCCTCCGTCGCCTGGTCAGTCCGGGCACCCTGGCGACGGTGCTCGGCGGGGCGGGGGCGGCGATGGCGGTACGCGGGCCGTGGGGCGGCGACTACGCCGGTTACTCGTGGGTCCCCCAGCTGCTGTTCGTCGGGTGCCTCGTCGCCACGGCGTGCGGGGCGCTCGCCGGCGGGCGCCGAGCACGGGACGAGGACCCTGCCTGACTGGGGTCAGGGACTACCTGACCGACCCGTCGAGTGACCGGCCACGCCACCACCGGTTCACCGCGCGCCGCGCAGGATCCTCCACCAGGGCGTAGCTCAGCGCGGCGACCGGCACCGTCAGCGCCACCGTCGCCACCAGGACAAGCACGGTCTGCCCCTGGAACAGCCCCACCCCCAGCAACGGGAAGACCAGCGACAGCATCGCCATGTGCCACAGGAAGATCGAGTACGACCACCGCCCCAACGCCTGCATCACCGCGGAGTCAAGCACCCTGGACCGCGGCTCCACCGCCCACGGGACGATCAGGCTGGCGGCGAAGACGAGCCCGTAGAGGTTGCGCCGCGCGAACTCCCCGTCCCCCGCCGTCACCAGCCCCTCGGGCCCATCCACCGCCGCGACGACCACCGCCAGCGCCGCCAGCAGGATCCAGATCCACCGTCGTCCGGCCCAGCGCCGGACCTGCCGGACCGTGTCGTCCCGGCCGCGGGCACCGAGGTCGGCCAGCCACCCCTCGAGTTCGGCCGCCAGCAGTCCCGCCGCGAACCACGAGAGGAAGGCCCACGGCATGATGTGCGCGTTCACCTCCGCGTCGTGCCAGGCGACGAACGGCCAGAGGTAGCTCAGCGCACCCACCCCGAGGATCGCTACGACCCTGACCCGTCGTCGTCGCCTCCCCACCGCCAGCGCCAGCAGCGGCATGAGCAGGTAGAAGAACATCTCCACACACAGGGACCACAGGTGTGTGAGCCCGCCGACCAGGCCGTCCGGCACGTAGTTCTGCATCAGCAGCAGGTTCGCCACCGTCGCGACCGCCCCCGGCCCACCCCCTTCCGAGGCGACGGGGAACAGCAGCAGCACCACGACCACCGTCACCCAGTAGGCCGGCATGATCCGGGCCAGACGTTTGACGTAGTAGGACGCCCACCCGGTCTCCGCTGCATGGCGCCGCCACAGCAGGAAACCGGAGAGCGCGAAGAACACCGGGACGAAGAAGTCCAGGCGGGCCATCATCCTGTTGACCAGCGGTCCGGTGTCGTTCCCGGTCTGGAACGCCACATGGGCGACGATGATCCCCAGCGCGGCGACCGCGCGCATCCCCTCCAGGGCGGGGAGGAAGGGTTTCGGGGACCTGCTCGACGTGCTCATCGCGCATCAGGTTACCGTGGTGACGCTGCATTCCGGGCGGCTCCGGGGTGAACGTCTCTCACCCCGGTTGTCCTTCAGGGGGCGTTCCTCCCCCGGATCCTAGTTTCAGCAGGTAAAGTAGCCGTGGACACACCGCTCTCTGACGTACACCAGGACAGGAACCAGGCCACATGAAGAAGGTCTTCTCCCACCTCGCCATCATTCTCGGCGCCGCACTGCTGGTCATTGCGCTGGCGTTGCCGATCTACGTCCTCCCCAAGGGCAAGGTGATACCGAAGGACATCGAGTCGGCGACGGTCACCAAGGTCACGCCGGGGATCCTCACCGACGCCGGGGCGCTCGCCGCCGACAAGCCGGTGGCCGGCAAGGAGTCCCGTCCCGAGTGCCGTGGGGAGAACAAGGTCGTCAGCTGCTTCATCTGGCCGGACACCGACATCCAGTCCCAGCGGTTCGTGATGGCCCAGGACCCCACCGACGACGACGTGGTCACCCTGGAGGCCGGCGGCACCGTGTACCAGGCCGACCTGCCGGAACCGGAGAACCTGCTCTCCGCCGAGATCGACCGGGTCACCCTGGACCGCAAGACTGCACTGCCCGTCGACGAGCCGACCTCGTCACTGAACATCACCGCCCCCGGCGTCGAAGGCGGCAACGTCCAGGAGGACGTCCCCCAGTTCACCCGTACGGGTCTGCAGTTCCAGTTCCCCTTCAACACGGAGAAGAAGGCCTACCCGTACTTCGACCACCGGCTGATGGAGACCAACGACATCGACTTCGTCGACCGGGAGAAGATGGACGGCGAGACGGTCTACCGCTTCGAGCAGGAGATCGGCCCGTCGGAGATGTACCCCAACGTCGAGGCGATGCTCAAGGGTGACGGCGAGCTCAGCGCCGCCGACCGCCAGTCCCTGGGTTCGCTGAAGCTGTCCTTCCCGGCCGCGAAGTGGGGGCTGACCCCCGACGAGGTCGAGGGATGGGACCCGGAGGACGAGTCCGCCACCACCAACGACGACGACCGGGACGGCACAGACGGAGAGGGCGAAGGCGCAGGGGACGACGCCGACCTCGGCCCCGAGGTCGAGATGAGCCGCTACTACACCGTGCACCGTGTGCTGCGCGTCCAGCCGGACACCGGCGTCATCGTCCACGGTGCCGAGGAGGTGTGGATGTACTACGCCCGCGACGACGAGGAGGCCGCGGAGATGGCCAAGCCGGAGAACCGCGAGCGTGAGCTGGCCAACCCGACCCGCACCGCCCTGTACTACCCGGGTGAGTTCAACGACGAGACCCACGAGAACCAGATGGCACGGGCGAAGGACGGCCTGAAGACCATGAAGCTCATCGGCACCTACGTGCCCTGGGGCGCCGGGATCATCGGTGTCCTGCTGATCGTCATCGGTGTCCTGCTCTCCCGGTCCGCCGGTCGTCACCGCAGCTAGACACGGCCGGCGTACCGGCGGTGTCCCCTGACGGGGCGTCGTCCGCCGCACGCACCTACGATGAGACGATGACCACGCAGGACCACGGCCCGCCGCCACACCCCGGCAGACGGCGCAGGCTCCTGCTTCACCTCTGGTGCGCCCTGCTGTCCGGCGTCGTCTTCTGGCCGTTCCTCTCCACCCTCGCCGGCCATGCACGACCCGGGGGATCCACCGCGTCCCTGATCCTCCGGGACATGGTCGTCCCCCACTCCATGGCGTTGAATGACCTGGCCACGGGTGCCGACGGCCTGCCCCGCGCCGTCCCCCAGGACACCGTGCTTGCCTGGCTGTCGCCGCTCGTCCCCCCGCCGGTGACGGTCAGTGTCCTGATGCTGCTCGGCGGCTACATCGGCGCACTGGGCTCTGTGGCGCTCGTCCGGCAGGTCAGCGGCGGCCGTGCCGGCCCCGCCGCCGTCGTCGCGCCGGTGGTCACCCTGTGGAACCCGTACGTGGCCGAGCGTCTGCTGCAGGGGCACTGGTCGGTCGTGCTGGCCGGGGTGCTGCTGCCCGCCGTGGCGGTGTGCGCGGCGCGCCGCCCACCGTGGACGTGGGGCGTACTCGCCGCCCTCATGGCGGTCTGCGCCCTCACCCCGACCGGGGTGATCCTGGCGACGGTGACCGCGGCGGTCGCGTCGCTGGTGGGCTCCGCGCCAGTGCGGAAGTTCCTGGTCAGTGTCGGCACCGGGGCCGTCCTGACCCTGCCCTGGGTGATCCCGACGCTGCTCCACGCGGGCGCTGCGGCGACGCGCACCGACGCCGCCGGGGCGGCCCTGTTCGCCGCCAGGGCCGAGCCGGGCGTCGGGACCCTGGGGGCGTTGGCGGGCCTCGGCGGGATCTGGAACGCCGACGCCGTCCCCGGCTCCCGTGACGCACTGGCACCGGTCAGCACGGGCGCGGGGGTGGTTCTCGCCTGCCTGGCGGTCATCACCGCGGTGGTCCTGTGGCGCCGCAGTCGGCTCCGGGGTGCTCCCCTGGTCTGGCTCGCCCTGGCGGCCGTGGCCGTGCCCGCGCTGGCGGCGACGGCCCCGGGCCTGGCCGTGACCGGGTGGTTCCTGGAGTTCGTGCCGGGGGCCGGCCTGGTCCGCGACTCCCAGAAGTTCGTCGTCCTCGCCCTGCCGGGCCTGGTCGTCCTGCTCGGCCAGGGCCTCGCCCTGCTCCCGCGGGGACGGCAGGTCGGTGCGGCCGCCGTTGCGCTGGTCCTGGTCTGGGTGTCCGTGCCCGCCCTGCCGCGGGACCTCGCCACGCTGGCCCCGGTGCAGCTCGACAGCGCCTACGACGGACTCGCCGACCGGGTGTCGGACTGGCAGGACGCGCACGGGACGACCGCCCGGACGCTGCTGTGGCCACCCGGTAACTACCGGGTGGTCGAGGGGCGTCCCGCCCTGGACCCGGCCCTGAAGATACTGCCGGGACGCCCGGTGGACCCCGGGTACCTCATCGTCGACGGCGCCCTGGTCGACGGGGATCCGGAGACCGTCGCCGCCCTCAGCGAACTGGCGTCCGGGGAGGACACCCTGGCCGAGCGGGGTGTCGACCTGGTCGTCGTCGAGGACGGCACCGTCGGCACCGTCGAGGACACCGGGGCGCGCTCCGTCCTGGCCGACCACGTCGAGATCTGGTCGTCCGGGCGCTGGAGCCTCTACGCGGTGGAGCGTTAGCCGCACCGCGTCGGCCCCGGGGCGGCTACTCCAGCTCCACCTTGCGGTTCCACGAGTACGCGGTCCGCCACAGGCAGAACAGGACCAGGACGACCATCGGCGGGATGAAGCCCAGGGGCATCACCGACTCGTAGGGGGATGCCGCGGTCGGCTGACGGCTGATCTCGTCCAGGAAGCTGTGGCCGCTCAGCGACCACCCCGTGGTGTCGCCGGTGATCCCCACCGGGACGGCGAACATCCCCACCACGGCAACCAGCTGGCTGACCATGCCGAGCAGGAGGAACACCAGCACAGGGCCGCCGGCGCCCAGAGTCTGCAACCGCCGTTCCTTGCCCACGGAGATCGAGAAGTAGTACTGGACGGGCGCGACCAGGGTGGCCAGGTAGCCTCCCACCAGCCCGCCGGCGATCAGCCAGCCCGGGGCCGAGGAGTCCCGGAGTGCGGTGCGCAGCTCGCCGAGCATCTCGCCGAGACCGGCGATCTGCTCGTTGCCGGCGGCGAAGCCGGTCCAGAGCACACAGCCGAGCAGCGCGGTCACGACCAGGCTGGCGGTGGTCACGACGACCGCCCAGAGCATCTTCACGGCGAAGATGCGGCCGCCCTTCGCGGGGATGGTCTGGGTGAGGTAGCCGGAGGCGCCGTAGCTGGACCGCCAGTAGTCCACGGCCAGCACGATCTGCATGACCGGGGTGAAACCCATGACGACCATCATCCCCACGGCGGCGGCGAGGGTGCTGAAGACCGTCCAGTCCAGTACGAGCAGCACCGTGCAGAACAGGACCGCCAGCGCCGCCAGCCCCAGGACCACGGCGAGCAGACCGCGGGTGCGCAGCCACTCGTAGCGGAGGAGGGTGCGGGTCGGGGTGACGGGTGTCGCGACGTCAGTTGCGGTGGTCATCGGTACTCCTTCCGGAAGATGCCGTCCAGGCTGGTGCCGTGGTGTGCGCGGAGGTCGTCGGCGCTGCCCTGGAGCAGCACCCGGCCGTGGCGCATCATCACCACCGCGTCGAGCATCGGCTCGAGGTCGTGGACGAGATGGGTGGAGATCAGCAGCAGCGACTCCTCCGAGAGGTTCGCCATGATGCTCCGGAGAATCGAGTCGCGGGCGGACGGGTCCACCCCGGAGATCGGTTCGTCGAGCAGGTAGACCGGCACGCGGCGCGACATCGCGATGGCCACCTGCACCTTCTCCCGCATGCCCTTGGAGAGCTGTTTGACGCGGAGGTCCTCGTCGATGCCGAAGGCGTCGATCATCGCGCGGGCCTTGTCGGTGTCGAAGTCCGCGAAGAAGTCGGACCACATGGTCAGGCAGAAGCTGACCTTGTGCGACGGGATGAGGAACCCCGCGTCCGGCAGGAAGGACACCAGCGCCTTGGACGCCGGACCCGGGGTGTGGCCGGCCACGGTCACCTCGCCCCGGTAGCCGGCGAGGACACCGGCCAGTGTCTTGAGCAGTGTCGTCTTCCCGCAGCCGTTCTCGCCGAGGAGTCCGACGACCTGACCGGGCGGCAGGTCCAGGTCGATGCCGGCCAGCGCCGCCCGGCGGCCGTAGTCCTTGCTGAGCCCGCGCGTGTGGACCAGCCCCGGGGTGCGTGGTGTGTCGGTCATTGTTCCCTCTCCGTTTCTGCCCACCGGTCCGCGACGAGTTCCTCCGCCTCGTGCCGGCTCAGGGCGAGTCCGCGGACGCGTCGGACGTAGTCGTCGACGGCGCCACGGGCCAGGTTCTGCCGTTCCTCGTTGATCCGGTCGCCGTCCTCGGTGACGAACCGTCCGACGGTCCGTTCGGTGCGGCACAGCCCGGCCCGTTCCAGTTCGCTCAACGACCGTTGGACGGTGTTGGGGTTGACGCCCAGTTCGGCGGCGAGTTCCCGGACGCCGGGGAGGCGTGTCCCCGGTGTCCACTGACCGACCACGATGCGCCGGGAGAACTCGGTGAGCAGCTGGTTCCAGATCGGCGACGAGTTGTCGAAGTCCATCGCCACCTCCTGTTGTCTCGCTGTACTAGGTACCTAATACAGTGACACGACGAAGTGCGGAAGTCAACACCCGTGCACCCCGGAGTTTCCCCGCGCGAACTCTCGACAACGCGCTTTCGCACTCTCTGACCTGCTGATACAGTCCTCCTCCGACGCGCGGTCCACTCCGGGCGTCGTCCCGTGAGAAGGGGAGTAGTTCCCGGCCGTCCCGGCCGGAGATGTGTCGACATACCGGCCGTGCCCTGCACCGCCCGGCACCTCACCTGCATGCGCAGGCGAACGAGACCTTCGGCCCAGCACACCCCTGCCGGAACAGCCGAGAAGAGGTCCCGCCCCGTGACAACCACCCAACTGCTCCTCATCGCCGTCAGCGTCTCCGCCGACGCCTTCGCCGTCTCCGTCGTCCAGGGCACGACGGTCCGCGAACACGTCATGCGCCGCATCCTGCTGCTGTCGCTGGTCTTCGGCGCCTTCCAGGCGTTGATGCCGCTGATCGGATGGGCCGTGGGGTCCTCCGTCGCCGGCCTCGTCACCAGCGTCGACCACTGGATCGCCTTCGCACTGCTCGCCGGCATCGGCACGAAGATGGTCCTCGACAGCCTCGCCGCACCTGCGGAACAGGCGGAATCCCCCTCGTCGACGTTCACCGTCCGGTCGGTGCTCACCCTCGGCGTGGCGACGAGCATCGACGCCCTCGCCGTCGGCATCGGCTTCGCCCTCGTGCCGATCAACATCCTCCTCGCCGTCGGGCTGATCGGCGCGACCACCTTCCTGGCGTCCCTGCTGGGCGGATGGCTCGGCCACCACGGCGGCCGGGCGTTCGGACGTCCCGCCACCTTCCTCGGCGGCCTGGTGCTCATCGCCATCGGGGTCAGCATCGTGGTCGAGCACCTCACCGCGTGACGGTGCGACCGCCGACGGTCAGAGCCCGCTGAGCAGCTCTTCCCAGGCAGCCCCGGTACGCCGCCAGGAGAACGTCCCGGCGCGCCGCCGTGCCTCCTCCCCCAGCCGCTCCAGCCTCCGTCGATCCTCCATCAACTGGCCCAACGTGTTGATCAGCCCCCCTTCCGAACCGACCAGGACACCGGTGACCCCGTCGACGACGCTGTCGCGCAGCCCCGCCGACGAGTGGTAGCCCAGGGTGGGCACCCCGTGCAGCCCGGCCTCGATCACCGCCAGACCCCACCCCTCCTTCCTGCTGGGAAGGAGGTGCAGGTCGGCACGTGCCAGGATGCGGTGCTTGACCTCCTCGGAGACATGGCCGTGGAACACCACGTGCCCGGACACCCCGAGCTCGTCGGCGTGCCGACGCAGCCTCTCGGACCACCAGCCGTCGCCGATGACGTCGAGGTAGGTCTCCGGGTACCTCGGCAGGACGCTGGCCAACGCGTCCATCGCGTGCTCGATCTGCTTGTGCGGCACCAGCCGCGACAACGTGACCAGGTGGAACCGCCCGGACGCCCCGGACGATCCGGGATCGTCCGGCACATCCGGGATCTCAGGTATGTCGACACCGTTGCGGATCACGGTGATCCGGGACCGGTCCACCCCGAGGTCCACGAGTTCCTCCGCACTCGGCTCCGAGACGGTCACGTAGGGCGTCCCCCGGTGCACCCACGGCGACAACCGTGACTCGACGAACCAGCCGATCCGCGACAGCACCGGCCCCGCCACCGGCCACTGCTCACGGTGGCAGTGGTGTGTCAGCAGCACGGCACGTGCGCCGCCCCGTCCGGCCCCGGCGACAAGGCGGGCGAAGAACGGGACCCCGTTCTGTGTGTCGACGACCACGTCCGGACGCCCGCTCCGCAGCATGTACCACCAGGCCCGCGGGTACACCGTGAGTGCCCCGCCACCACGGCTGTAGCGGACCCCGTTGCGCAGCTCCGACGGTGCGGACCCCGGGTAGCGGGCGGTGCGGAAGGTGACCTGGTGCCCCTGCCGCGCCAGATGCTCCGCGACGCGCTCGAGGTAGACCTCGCTGCCACCTCCCTCGGGGTGGCCGGAGTCGCGCCAGCACAGCAACAGAACCTTCATGACCGTTCTCACGATACAGGCTGGCCGGCCGGGCCTGCCGACCACAGGGCAGGGGCGGCACCCGGTGTGCCATGATGTCGGCATGCCCGCGCTCCCCGCCTGCGCCGCCGGCCCGGTCACCCCGGCTGTCCTGCGGCCCCTCCGTCGCCGCGCGACCCTGCGCCGCTCCCTCGGCCTGCTCGCCGACTTCCGTTTCGAGCAGACCGACCCCGACCGTTTCTACGGCCGCCTCGCCGAGGACACCGTCGGGCTCGTCGCCGACCTGGTCCACGGGGCCGACGGCGGCACCCTGGCGGGCCGGCGGATCCTCGACGTCGGCGGCGGCCCGGGCTACTTCGGGCGCGCGTTCAGCGCGGCCGGTGTCGGTGCGGGTGACTACGTCACCTGCGAACCCGATGTCGGGGAGATGGCCGCCGCGGGGATCCGTCTGCGGTCCTCGGTGCGTGGCTCGGGGATGGACCTCCCCTTCGCCGACGACGCCTTCGACGTCACCTACTCCTCCAACGTCGCCGAGCATGTCCCCGACCCCTGGCGGATGGCCGACGAGATGCTGCGCGTGACCCGTCCCGGCGGGCTGGTGATCTACTCGTACACCTGCTGGCTCGGCCCCTTCGGCGGCCACGAGACCGGCCTGTGGGAGCACTACGTCGGCGGGGAGTTCGCCGCCCGACGGTACGAGAGGAGGCACGGGCACCCGCCGAAGAACCGGTGGGGAGAGAGCCTGTTCGACGTCTCCTGCGCCGACGGGCTCCGCTACTCCCGGGACGTCGCCGCCGGCCGACGCACCGTCGACGCCGACGTCCTCGCCGCGTTCCCCCGTTACCACCCGTGGTGGGCGTGGTGGGCGGTGCGCGTCCCGGCACTGCGCGAGGTGGCTGTCTCGAACCTGGTTCTGGTGCTGCGGAAACGGTCCACCACGTAGCTTCACGACACAAAACCGCAGGAAGACGGCACCCCCGAACCTCGCCCGAATGCCGCACGCACACAGATATAGCGATAGAGTGATCGGCGACACATGTTGCACACCGATGTCGTCGCACCAACAAGTGAGGCAAGTGAGGACCGTCATGACGAACAACAGCATCCCCGAGGCTTTCATCTACGAAGCCGTACGAACCCCGCGTGGTAAAGGCAAGCCGGGCGGCAGCCTCCACACCGTCAAGCCCGTCGACCTGCTCAGCGGACTCATCACCGAGATCCTCGACCGCAACCCCGGTCTGGACCCGGCGGCGGTCGGCGACATCATCTCCGGCGTCGTCACCCCGCTGGGCGACCAGGGCATGGACATCGCCCGTACCGCCGCGCTCAACGCCGGCCTGCCCTACTCCGCCACCGGTGTGCAGATCAACCGTTACTGCGCCTCCGGCCTGACGGCCCTGAACCTGGGTGCGATGAAGGTCCGCTCCGGTTGGGAGGACCTCGTCCTCGCCGGCGGCGTGGAGTCCATGTCGCGCGTCCCGATGGGTTCCGACGGCGGCGCCCTGGCCATGGACCCCGAGACCTCCTTCGCCAACGACTTCATCCCGCAGGGCATCTCCGCCGACCTCATCGCCACCCTCGACGGGGTCGGCCGTGAGGAGCTGGACGCCTACGCCGCCCGCTCCCACGAGCGCGCCGCGAAGGCCTGGGAGGAGAACCGGTTCGCCGGTTCCGTGGTGCCGGTCAAGGACCGCAACGGTGTGACCCTCCTCGACCGCGACGAGACCATCCGCCCGGGCACCACCCCGGAGAAGCTGGCCGGCCTGCGTCCCGCCTTCGCCGCCATGGGTGAGCAGGGTGGCTTCGACGCCGTGGCGCTGACCAAGTACCCGCAGCTGGAGAGCATCAACCACGTGCACCACGGCGGCAACTCGTCCGGCATCGTCGACGGCGCGTCCCTGCTGATGATCGGTTCCGAGGCCGCCGGCAAGAAGAACGACCTCACCCCGCGGGCACGTGTCGTCTCCGCGGTGACCACCGGTGTCGAGCCCACGATCATGCTCACCGCCCCCGCCCCGGCGGCCCGTGCAGCCCTGGAGCAGGCCGGCCTCACCGCCGACGACATCGACGTCTGGGAGATCAACGAGGCGTTCTCCTCCGTCGTCCTGCGCGCCCAGCGTGACCTGAACATCCCGGACGAGAAGCTCAACATCAACGGCGGCGCCATCGCCATGGGCCACCCGCTGGGTGCCACCGGTGCGATGATCACCGGCACCGCCGTGGACGAACTGCACCGCACCGGCGGACGGTACGCCCTGATCACCCTCTGCGTCGCCGCGGGAATGGGTGTGGCCACCATCATCGAGCGCGTCTAACCCACTGCTGAACCCCGATATTCTCTAGGAGATACACCTCATGAGCGACAACATCATCGCCTGGGAGACCGACGGCAACGGCGTGGTCACCCTCACCATCGACGACCCGAGCTCGTCCGTCAACACCATGAACGACGCCTTCCGCGCCTCCGTCCGGGAGACCGCCGCGAAGCTGCAGGCCGGTGTCGAGGCCGGCGAGGTCAAGGGTGTCGTGATCACCAGCGCGAAGAAGACCTTCTTCGCCGGCGGCGACATCAAGTCCATGATCACCGCCACCCCGGACGACGCCGAGGCCCTGCGTGAGCAGATCGACGGCATGAAGGCCGACATGCGCACCATCGAGACGCTCGGCGTCCCGGTCGTCGCCGCGCTCAACGGCACCGCCCTCGGCGGCGGCCTCGAGATCGCCCTGGCCACCCACCACCGCATCGCCGCGGACACCCGTGGCGCGAAGTTCGGCCTGCCCGAGGTCACCCTCGGCCTGCTGCCCGGTGGCGGCGGCGTGGCACGTGTCACCCGCATGCTCGGCCTCCAGGACGCCCTGATGAAGGTGCTGACCACCGGCCGCCAGTTCAGCGCCGAGGCCGCCAGGGACGCCGGCCTCATCGACGAGGTCGTCCCCGCCGACCAGCTGATCGACGCCGCGAAGGCCTGGATCGCCTCCGAGCCGGAAGCCTCCCAGCCCTGGGACCGCAAGGGCTACCGCATGCCCGGCGGCACCCCGACCACCCCGGCGTTGGCCGCGATGCTGCCCAGCTTCCCCGCCAACGTCACCAAGCAGATCAAGGGCGCCCCGATGCCCGCACCGCAGGCCATCCTGGCCGCTGCGGTGGAGGGTGCACAGCTCAAGCGCTTCGAGGACGCCACCGCCGTCGAGACCCGCTGGTTCGTCTCCCTGGTCACCGGCCCGACGTCGAAGAACATGATGCAGGCCTTCTTCTTCGACCTCAACCACTGCAACGGCGGCGGCTCCCGTCCCGTGCAGGCGGACGGCACCCCGTACCCGAAGACCGAGTTCCGCAAGGTCGGTGTCATCGGCGCGGGCATGATGGGCGCCGGTATCGCCTACGTCGCCGCCAAGTCCGGCATCGAGGTCGTGCTCAAGGACATCTCCGAGGAGAACGCGCAGAAGGGCAAGGCCTACTCCGAGAACCTGGAGGCCAAGGCCCTCAAGCGCGGCAAGACCACCGAGGAGAAGTCGGCCGCGCTGCTGGGTCGCATCACCCCGACCGCCGACTACGCCGACCTGGCCGACGTCGACCTGGTCATCGAGGCTGTCTTCGAGAACACCGAGCTCAAGCACAAGGTCTTCGCCGAGATCGAGGCCGCCGTGCCGTCCACCGCGGTCCTGGGCTCCAACACCTCCACCCTGCCGATCACCGGCCTGGCCGAGGGTGTGGACCGTGCGAGCGACTTCATCGGCCTGCACTTCTTCTCCCCCGTGGACAAGATGCCCCTCATCGAGATCATCTCCGGTGAGAAGACCGACCCGTCCGTGCTGGCGAAGGCCCTGGACTTCGCCCGCCAGATCCGCAAGACCCCGATCGTGGTCAACGACTCCCGCGGCTTCTTCACCTCGCGTGTCATCGGCACGGTGCTCAACGAGGCGATGCGCATGCTCGTCGAGGGCATCGACCCGGCCGTCATCGAGGCCGCCGGCCGCCAGGCCGGCTACCCCGCCCCGCAGCTGCAGCTGCAGGACGAGCTGAACCTGAAGCTGGCCCGCAAGATCGGTGCCGAGACCGCCGCCGCCGCGGAGGCCGCCGGCGTCACCGTCGACGACGGTGGCGTCAACGCCCTGGTCGACGCCATGCTGGACGAGTTCGACCGTCCCGGCAAGCTCGAGGGCAAGGGCTTCTACGAGTACGACGAGAACGGCCGTCGTGCCGGCCTGTGGTCCGGTCTGCGTGGTGAGCTCCGCGAGAAGCTGGGTGTCACCCCGGTCACCGTCCCCGACGGCGAGACCACCACCGCCGGCTCCGACCTGGACTCCACCGTCGCCGACGGCGCCCCGACCCTCAACGACCTCATCGAGCGCATGCTGTTCATCGAGGCCCTCGAGACCCAGCGCTGCATCGACGAGAACGTGCTGACCTCCGACGCGGACGCCAACATCGGTTCGATCCTCGGCATCGGCTACCCGGCCTGGACCGGCGGCAGCCGCCAGTTCATCACCAACTACGCGCGCCCAGCCGCGGCGACGCTGCCCGCCGACGCCGGTGAGGACTACCCGACCAGCGGTGTCGCCGGGTTCGTCGCCCGGGCCGAGGAGCTGGCCGCCGCCTACGGCGACCGCTTCGCCCCGCTGGACTCCCTGAAGGGCTGACCGCCCCGGGGCACCCGCCCGTGAGAACGACGGCCTGACACCGGTCTGACACCGGCCAGGCCGTCGTTTGCGCATTCGTAGCCTGCTCCCAGGCGCTTCGCAGATTCATCGCCTATATTTGCCGCAGTACCGTCGAGCCCCCCTGTCCACGATCCCCGGAGGACCCGCCCTTGTTTGATTCCGTCGTCGACTGGGTCGTCTCCCTCATGGACACCCTCGGGGCCACGGGCGTGGGTCTCGCGATCCTCATCGAGACCGTGTTTCCCCCGATCCCCAGTGAGCTGGTGCTCCCCCTCGCCGGTTTCAGTTCCACCCAGGGAGAGCTCAACGTATGGGCGGCCTTCATCGGCGCCACGACGGGCTCCCTGCTCGGTGCGTGGCTGCTGTACTGGCTGGGTGCGGCGGTCGGGGCGGACCGGCTGCGCGCCATCGCCGAGCGTATGTGGCTGACCGAAGGGGAGGACGTGGACAAGGCGCTGCGCTGGTTCAGCAGGTACGGGGAGGCCTCGATCCTGGTGGGGCGCCTGGTGCCGGGAGTGCGCAGTCTGGTGTCGATCCCGGCGGGTGTGCACCGCACCGGGCTGCTGAAGTTCTCGGTGCTCACGCTCATCGGGTCCGGTGTGTGGAACGGGGTGCTGATCTGGCTGGGCGTGGCCCTGGGGGCGAACTGGACCACCGTGTCCGACGTGATGGACCGCTACTCCAGCTGGGTGTACGTCGCCCTCGTGGTAGCGGTGGTGGCGGTGGTGGTCTACCTGGTGGTGCGCGACAGGCGCCGGAAGGCACGGCGGTTCAGCGACAGTTCATGACCGGGACACCGGCGGGACAGACCGTCCCCCTATGTTCTGTCCGGTCATGGATAACAACAACACGCCCCCGCCCAAGAGAACGACCCGCCGCTCCTTCCTGAAGGGAGCCGTCGCCGCCGGAGCGGCTGCGGCGGCAGGTGCGGTCTCCACCTCCCTCCTGCCGCCGTCCCTGCTGAACCAGCTGGCCACCGCCGCCCCGGCGGGGTCGCTCCGGGACGTCGAGCACGTCATCTTCCTCATGCAGGAGAACCGCGCCTTCGACCACTACTTCGGGACGCTGCGCGGCGTCCAGGGGTTCGACGACCCCTCTGTGCTGCGGCGCCGCGACGGCGGGACCGTCTTCGAGCAGCGCGACGGGGACGGCACCACGGTGCTGCCGTTCCCCATCCGCGGCTCGGCGGGACGCCAGTCGATGGACGCCGAGAACGTCGACGCCCTCAACCACGAGTGGGATGGTGGCACCGCGGCGCTCAACGGCGGCTGGTGCGACAACTGGATCGAGGCGAAGACCGCCTCGACGATGGCCTACTACGACCGCGAGGACCTGCCCTTCCACTACGAGCTCGCCGACACCTTCACCCTCTGCGACCAGTACTTCTGTTCGGTGCCGACGAGCACCTCACCGAACCGCAACTACTTCTTCTCCGGCTACACCGGACACGAGCCGGCCTCGCCGGACGAGCGTGCCGTGGACAACCGCGCCTACGAGGCGACCCACCCCGGCTACGACTGGCGGTGCCTCGCCGAGACCCTGCAGGACGCCGGGATCGACTGGCGGGTCTACCAGGAGTGGGACAACTTCACCGACAACAACCTGGAGTACTTCACCTACACCAGGGCGATCGCCCGCAAGGTGTTCCCCGGCCCCTTCGCCACCGGGGAGACGTACTACTCCGCGCTGCAGAAGGCGCGCGACGCCGGCGCCGACGCCCTCGTGGCGGCGATGGAGGCGCAGCTGGCCCGCAGGCTCGACGCCCTCAGCGACACCGAGCGCACCATCTTCGACCGGGCGCTGTACCGCTCCGAACCCGGGACGACGACCCAGCGCCTCGCCGCAGACATCGCCGCCGGGACACTGCCGGAGGTCTCGTGGGTCGTCCCGCCCAGCACCGAGTCCGAGCACCCCTCGGCGTCCTCCCCGAGGGCGTCGGCGAACCTGGTCTACCGGATCCTCGAGGCACTGGGCGACAACCCGGACGTGTGGCGCAGGACCGCCCTGGTGATCACCTTCGACGAGAACGACGGGTACTTCGACCATGTGCCGCCGCCCCGGCCGCCGGAGTCGGAGGAGGACGAGTGGTACCGGGGTGAGGCGCTGGGGTTCGGCAACCGTGTCCCCACCCTCATCGTCTCCCCGTGGACGGTCGGCGGGTTCCGGTGCTCGGAGGTCTTCGACCACACCTCGGCGGCGCAGTTCCTGGAGACGTGGAAGGGCATCGAGGTGCCGCTGGTCTCGGACTGGCGACGGCGCATCAGCGGCGACCTGACCAGTGCCTTCGACTTCCGTCGGCCGCGTGCGTTCACCCCGGTGGGGGCGCCGGCACCCACCGCCGGACTGGAGCCCCGGTGGCTCCCGGAGCCGCCGGCGACACCGTCGATGCCCACCCAGGAGCCCGGGGAACGGCCCCGGCGTCCCCTGCCGTACTCGCTGTCGGTGACCGCCACGCCGCGTCCCGACCGGTCGGCGGTGGAGCTGACGATGCACAACAGCGGAACAGCGACGGCGAACCTGCTGGTCTTCCCGTTCCACACGCCGGACGGGAAGGTCACCGGACACGACGTGCTGGGGTCCACGAACGTCGACGTCCCCGTCAGCACGGACGCTGACGGGGACGGACGGTACGACATCGTGGTCGCCGGACCCGCCGGCTTCCACTTCACCGCGCGCGGCTCGTTGGGCGGACCGGCCGGCTCCTAGCCGACCTTGTAGCCGTCGGCCTTGAGGGTCTCCTTGGCGGCCTCCTCGGACTCGGCGTTCTTGAACTCGAGGATCGTGTCCTGGTGGTTGTGGTCGTAGGCCTTCTGGCCCTTGCCCTCGGCACGGAGCCTCAGCAGCTCCTCGCGCTGCTCGCGCGGGGTCTGCGGGACACCGAACATCCGTCGGGCGACTTCCGGGGTGTACACCTTCGGCGACTCGGCGGGGATCCCGCGGATCGCCGGGTCGATGTAACGCTCGGCGCGGGGGCAGATACGTCCGACGACCCACATCATCGCGGCCGGGGACTTGCTGAACCCCTTGAGGATCGGCTTCCACAGCGCGAACATCGCCGCGTCCATGGCCTTGGACTGCTTCAGCCCCATCATGCCGCGCATCCAGTGCGGGTAGGTGGCGATGACGCTCCAGCGGAAGAAGGGCCGGCCGATCATGCGCAGCGGCTTCGGCAGGTCGACGAAGGCGTTCTCGAAGGCGTCGAGGATCTCGGAGATGTTGTAGACGGCGGCCTCGGAGGCGGAGAGCTTCTCACGCCAGCCGTCCAGGTAGGCCTGCACCTCGCCACGGGTGGAGGGCACGTCGTCGAGGTCGATGGGCTGGAACTGCGCGGCGATCTTCATCTGTGCCCAGTACTCGTTCTCCTCGTCGCGGGAGAGCTTGCCGGGGCCGAACTTCTCGTACACGTACAGGATCGAGTGCCACGCGGTGACCAGGATCCAGAGCTGGGAGGACGGCTTGTTCGCCTCGTAGTCGTTGCCGGTCACCGGGTTCACACCGTAGGAACGGTCGTGGACCTTCATGAGGATGTCGGACATCCGGGTCACGGTCTGGGCGTCGGCGAAGGTGACGGCGGCGAAGTACTCCATGGTCCGGTCGTAGCGCACGGGCATGCGCTTGATGACCTGCCCGGAGGCGTCGACGGCGGCGACGAGGTCCGGGTCGAGGTGCTCGATCGTCACCGCGCGGAAGAAGCCCTGCAGCGCGGAGGCGGGGAAGGTCCAGACCTTCCAGGCCACCGAGTCGGGGCCGAAGAAGCCCTCGTCGGCACGGACCAGCTTGTCCCCCTTGCCGCCCCGGCGGAACGTCCGCTTCGGGGTGTTCTCCGCCGCAGCGGCAGAATCGTTCTCATGGCCGGAAATCGGGCAAGCCATGGTGACCTCCATGTCGTCGTGTACTTGTAGCGTGCGTCACAGAACACTACCCGAAACAGAATCATTGCGAAAGCGAAATTGACGGAAAAGTGTGTCGCACGTCACCGACCTGCGCGGAAGCCGTGCAGCCTGGGGACCGGCTACGCCCCGGTCGCGGAGCCTGCGGGGTCGGTGTCCTCCGCGGCCTCCCGCACCGTCCTGGCCCGCTCCACGTCGCGGGCCAGCTGGTCCTCCGCCTTCTCGATGGCCACAGTGTCCCGCGCCTCGAGCTGCAGGTTCTCCTCCGCCGGCACCCCCGCCTTGAGCTGCCGGACCCGCTCGACCTCACTGTCGACCACCGCGCCGAACAGCAGCAGGATGTTGACGATGAACAGCCACAGCATCAGGATCACCACACCGGCCAGCGCCCCGTAGGTGAGGTTGTAGTTCCCGAAGTTCACGACGTAGAAGAAGAACACCACCGACGCCAGCACCGCCCCCGCGATCGCCAGCACCGCCCCCGGGCTGACCCACCACATGCCCCTGACCCGGATGTTCGGGGTGGTCCGGTACAGCAGCCCCACGAACAGGACCACGACGACGGCGACCACGACCCAGCGCAGCACACCCCACACCTGCAACGTCGTCTCCTGGAGACCCACGGTCGAGCCGATCATCTCGGCGATCGGCCCGGAGATCGCCAGCGCCACCAGGCCGAGGGCGATGAGCACCAGCAGGAAGGCGGTGAGCAGGTACATCTGGATGTTGTACTTGATCAGCCCACGCCCCTCAGGGGTGCCGTAGATGCTGTTCATCGCCCTGCCGAAGGTCTTGACGAATCCCGAGGCCGTCCACAGGGTGGTCGCCAGGCCGAGCACCAGCCCGAGTCCGGCGGACGGGGTGTTCAGGATCTCCGCGAGCACCGGCTCCACCGAGCCCCAGGCGGTGTCGGGGACCACCTTCTCGGCCTCCTCGAGCATCGACACCACGCTCTCCTCGCTCTGGCCGAACAGACCGAGGATCGAGACCAGCGCGATGAGCGCCGGGAACAGGGCGAGCAACGTCCGGAAGGCCAGGCTGCCGGCCAGGTCGATGCAGCCGCAGGCGAGAAAGCGCCGGAAAGACCGGCCGGGGATGTACCTCCAGGCCGGTGGCGAGTGCTGGGCTGAGACGTCGATGGTCACAGGCTAGCGAAACATGCTTCACCCCCGGTAACCGGACGCGCCCGGTGGCGGGGAGGTCCCGCTACACCCCGCGCTTCACGTCGATGACCCAGCCGGCGTCCCCGACGGCCTCGAACCGGGTGACCTCGTGGCCGTCCGTCGCCGCCCACCGCGGCAGTGCGTCGGTGGCCTGGGTGCAGTCGAACTCGATGACGAGCTCCTCGCCGACGTCGATGCGCCTGATCGCGTCCTTCGCCTCAATCAACGGGAAGGGGCACACCGCGCCCAGGGTGTCCATTTTCCACCGGCCGTCGCCCAGGTCGGTGAGGGTGCCGGTGTCACGGGCCGCGCCCACCACGCCCACCGCCGAGGCGTCCAGCACCGGTGCGGTGAGCAGTGCACCGCCGGACGTCGCGGCGGGGGCCTGCGCCGCCACCGGCGCCGGGCCGTCGTCCTGCGGGTTGTAGGGCTGGTCCGGCTTCAGCCAGATCTTCGCCGCCGCACCGACACCCAGCGCGATGGCCACGATCGCGACCCAGCCCTGGTAGCTGAACAGGGAAGTCTGGACCATGCCGTTGCCCACGGTGCAGCCGCCGGCCCACACGGCACCCACACCCATCATCACGCCGCCGACCACGGACCGCACCGCCTGGCGTCCGTCCGGGACACGCACGCGGAACTCACCCGACGCCTTCGCCGCGATGAAGGAACCGACGAGGATCCCCAGGACCAGCAGCACGCCCCAGTTCCAGTTCGCCGGGTTCGCGGTGGTGATCCAGGACGCCAGGTCGGCCGAGGGGGTGGTGATGCCGAGCCCGGAGTTACGCCCGGTCGCCGCGGACAGCGGCCATGCGACGACACCGATGACACCGACCACCGCCGCCGTGACGTAGAAGTGCCACGGCTTCTCGGTGAGCAGGTGCGCCAGCCCGGTCTTCTTCGGGGCGAGGGTTGCCGGGGCGGGCGTCGCCCGGTCGAGCGCGACGTAGTGCCGCACCATCAGCACGGTGACCACCACGATGACGGCGACGAACACCCACGGCGTGACACCGAGGGTCTCAGGGACCGTCGTAGCGCCGACGGTGACCCCGCCGAGAAGGTCGTTCATCCCGGACAGCGGCCCGTAGTTCATCGCCGCCGCCGACAGCGCGTACATCGCCAGCGCGATCCACGAACCGACGAGCCCTTCACCGGACCGGTACCAGGTGCCGGAGGCGCACCCGCCCGCCAGGACGATGCCGAGACCGAAGACGAAGCCCCCGACGACGACGGCCAGCGGGGCGAAGTCCTTGACCACCGGGTCGATGACCCCGGCACTCGTCAGTGCGGCGAGTCCGACGGCGTGGACGGCGATCACCACGAGTAGTGCGGTGACACCGCGCCAGGTCCGCTGGGTGAAGATGTCGCGGAGAAATCCGGTGACGCAGAAACGGCCGCGTTGCATGACGAAACCGAGGACGGCGCCGACGGCGAGTCCGGAGATGAGCATGAGGGTCCTCCCTGTGATCTGTCGGTGAACAGATCTGTCTAGTTGCGGTTGAGGAGCCTACACGGGGACGCGGCGGAGAGACAAGGAGAGACAAGGAGAGACAAGGGCGTGCACGCCGGCGGCGCGGACATCACAGGATGTACGAGCGAACCCCCACAGACTCCCTGCCGTCCAGCTCCGCCCCGAGTTCCTGAACGACCTGCACCAGACGCTCCCAGTCCCGGACGCTCGCGACCACGGACCGGCGTCCCGCGTTGATCTGCACCACCGGGAGGCCTGCCACCGCCTGCACCCGGCCGTCGAAGACGGTGTTCAGTCCGAAGAGATGCCTCGACCCCCAGTCATCCTTCAAGTCGACAACCGGGGCCACACGCTCGATTCGCTCGACCGTGGTCCGCATGACCCTTACTCCACCGGCGGAAATCCTCAGCTGCCCGTCGGAAACGACTACGAGCACAGTGAAGCTTCCGCACCAGACAGCCACCACCGCACACACGCCGGCGAGCCCCCAGTAGACGATGCCGAGTTCCAGTCCCCCGGCAGCGAAGAGCAGCGCAGATGCCCCGATGCTGCCGCCGAGGCCGATCCTGCCCTGCAACGGCGCCCAGACCCTGCTCCTGAACTCCTCCGATCTCACGGCCGTTCCCCGGACGGGACTTTCCTCGCCGCCTTACCGGCCGCGACCGTACCGACGATCATTCCCACGACCTGAACACACAGTGCGCCCAGCGGCACGGCGACCACAGCCTCCGGAACCCCGTTTCCGGAGACGACGAACCCCAGGACCAGCGCCACGGTGATCACCGCCATCACCACCCCGGACCAGCCGGTGACCTTCAGGTACGGAAGCGCCGCCCGGTGGCCGGCCTCCCAGGCCTCGTCCGAGGCGAGTGTGGACGCCAACCGCAGGCCGTAGATGCCGTTTCGCCTGAACGTGCCCGCCGCGGTCCTGCGGACCATGTCGCCGCAGAGGACGGTCACAAGGACGAGAGCACCGAGCGTGCTGAGCGTGGACCCCAAATCGGGGCTCCTTCCGTCGGGATCGGAGTCGTCCCACCCACCGCAGCCGTGAGCGGTCCTCCGTGAAATGTAAGATGTTTCCACAGAGTAAGCGCTCCCCGACGTTTCAGGAGAATCCGTGCTTTCACGCCCCCGCATGTCCGTGTGCGCCACCGTGGCCGCCGTCGCCGTCGCGGCAGGGGGCCTCCCCGCCGCAACCGCCGGCACCGCCACCTCCGACTCGGTCACCTGGGAGGACTGCCCGGAGCTGGTCACCGTCGAGGCCGCGGAGTGCGGACGCGTCGACGTCCCCATGTACCACGCGGACCCGGATGGCCCGCAGATCTCCGTCGGCTTCGTCCGAATCCCCGCGTCCGACCCGGACGCCCGGCGCGGCGCCCTCTTCGGCAACCCCGGCGGTCCCGGCGGCGACGGGTACTCCTTCTTCGGCTACGACGGGGAAGGCGGCATGGCCTGGCCCGAAGAGCTGCGGAGCGAATGGGACCTCATCGCGGTCCAGCCCCGTGGCCTCAGCGGCTCGACCCCGGTGGACTGCGACCACGACCCAGGCTTCGACCCGGTCCGCGCACAGCTGGAACCCGGCGGCTACCTCAAAGCCGCCTGCGAGACCGGCACCCCCGGGTACACCGACGCCCTCAACACCTCGGAGACCGCCGACGACTGGGACGATGTCCGCGCGGCCCTCGGCGAGGACAGCATCTCACTGCTCGGCCTGAGCTACGGGACCCACCTCGCGTCCACCTACGCCACGAAGTACCCGGGGCAGACCGACAGAGTGGTCCTCGATTCGGGCTTCGACACGAAACGTGCCTGGGCCGGTGTACTCGACGACCAGACGGGCGGCTACACCGGTGCTCTCCACGACTTCCTGCAGTGGACCGCCGACAACAACGACACCTACGGCCTCGGCGAGACCCCGCTGGAGGTGTACCGGGCCTGGTCACGGGTGATCGTGGAGGAGTCCGGGACGAACCCGACCGTCGTCCCGCCGCCGGCGCAGGTCGGCGACCTGCCTGAGGGCCTGCAGTGGGCCGGCCAGCCCGCCGCGGACTTCCTCACCGCGACGGGCCACCCGCAGGCCCGGCTGGAGAACCTCTTCCGCATGGTCAGCGCCCCCGGCGCGGTCCAGAGCTCGTCGATGACCCTCGCCCTGACCCGGATGATGCTCCCCGCCCCCGACCACTGGGGAACCCTGGCCGGCATGGTCGCCGGCACCGAAGAGGTCCCCGACGCCGGGGAGCTCGCCGCCCAGGGACAGGACCCGTCCGCCACTGTCCCCTTGTACATGCAGTCCATGGTGATCTGCAACGAGAACCAGGTGGCCCCCGACTACACCCGCGTGCCCGAGGCGGTGTGGAACGGCCTGGTCGTCCGGGACCAGTTCAGCGCCCCGGGCGATCTCGCCGCCGCCGGGATCAGCTGCTCCGGCATCGAGCCGGACGCCCCGTTCGTGGACATCAGCGGCGACGGCCTGGACGTCCGTCCCCTGCAGATCCAGGGCACCGGTGACCCGCAGACGGTCTACCGCACCCACCGCCCGATGGCCGAGGCGATGGGCAGCCACGTCATCACCGTGGACGGCCCCGGACACGCACAGGTCGGTGTGGGCAACGGGGTCGTCGACGACGCCGTCGTGGAGTACCTGCGTACCGGGCACACCGACGTGACGTCCGCCCCGTCGCGCCCGGTGGCCTGACCCGTCAGTCCTTGACCTCGGTGGCGTGCAGCTGCTCGTCGAGGTCCTCGGGGTCCAGGTTCGCCGCAGAGAAGGTCGAGGTCAGCGGCAGCCGCAGGTCAAGGTCCGTGCCCGGGCACAGTTCGATCTTGCCCTCGGCGAGGGTGAAGTCCAGGACGTGCCCGCCCACCGTCCGCCCGTCGTCGATGAAGTGGACGTGGCACCCCGGCACCGAGATGCCCTTCTCGAACACCGGTGTCCGGAAGCCCGCGATCACCCCGGAGACGTCCGAGAAATGCTGCTCGGCGTCGTCCCCCACCGCCTCCGTCATCGGAGGGTAGGGCTTCGACTGACGGACGACGGTCCGGGTGGTCACGTCACTGAACCGCCCGGTGATCCGCACCGCGTACATGTAGTTCTCCGAGGGAGTCATCTCGTCGATGAAGTCCGACAACTCCGACCGGCGGATGTTCTCCGGGGCGCGGCGACGGATCCGGGGGACGAAGTTCGTCGCCACCGCATAGGGGCTCCTGGCCTCCAGGTCCGCGCGCACCGCGGTGCCGTCGTGCCGCAACTGGTAGCACGTGCCGTCGATGATCACCATCTCCCCGTCGAGGGCGTCGAAGGTGCCCAGGCCGAAGTTGCCCTTGCCGAGCAGCTCGCCGACGGTCATCTCACCGTCGTAGATGCCGTCGAGCAGGGCGGTCATCAGGGAGTTCTGGAAGATCGTGTGGCGGGTGACAGGACGGTCGGTCATGCCGCCCAGGATAACCGCACGTCGCATGTCACCGTCACAGCGTTCCGGCGGCGAGCCGGGCACCGATGTCACGACCGATCCGTTCCAGGACCGGCAGCGGGCGGCGGATGCACTCCGCCACGTCCGGCTGGTAGTCGGTGAGACTGCGGACCTCGTCGAACAGGTCGCCTCCCCGCCCGTCGTCCAGTTGGTTCTGGCCGCAGACGGCGATCACGGGGAGACCCCGCTCCCGGGCACGCCAGGCGACACCGGCCGGGGCCTTCCCTCCGAGGGTCTGACCATCGAGCCTCCCCTCGCCGGTGACCACCAGGTCGACGCCGTCGAGGGCGGCGTCGAATCCGGTCTCCTCCAGCACCAGGCCCACCCCGGAGCGCATCTGCGCCCCCAGCAGCGCCAGGGCCATGAACCCCAGACCACCGGCGGCACCCGCACCTGGCTGCTCCGCCACACCGGAGGTCCCCAGGGCGTCCTCCACCACGCCGGCGACAATGCGCACCGCGGCGTCCACCTCGTCGAGCTCCCCCGGCGCCAGGCCCTTCTGCGGACCGAAGACCCGGGCCGCCCCCTCCGTCCCGCACAGCGGGTTGCGCACGTCGGAGGCGACCAGGAACTCGACGTCCGCCACCCGGGGATCCAGTCCGGCGGTGTCGACGGCGGCGATGTCCGCCAGGTTCACCACCCGCTCCACCTCCCGTCCGGCGTGGTCACGAAACTCCACGCCCAGGGCCCGGGCCATGCCGAAGCCTGCGTCCGTGGTGGCACTGCCGCCGAGTGCGAGGATGATCCTGCCTGCACCGTCGTCGAGCGCGGCGCGGATGAGGTCGCCGACACCCCACGACCCGGCCTGCCGGGCGTCCCGGGGATCCGGCGGCGCCCCGTCCGACGAGGCCATGTCCAGCCCGCAGGCGCGGGCGACCTCGACCACCGCCGTCGGGGCGGCGGCCGGGTCGCTCTCCTGCGACAGGCCGAACTCCGACGGCACAGGGCGGCCGTCCACTCCACGCACCGTGACGGCGCGGCGGCGGAAACCCAGGTCGTCGAAGACCTCGAGGGTGCCGTCCCCGCCGTCCGCCAGCGGCACCACGACCGCGCGGCAGCCTGCCGCCTCCAGCCCACGTGCCAGTGCCTCCCCCACCGAACGCGACGACGCCGACCCCTTGAACTTGTCGCAGCAGATCAAGGCGGTCGGCATCGGCGTGGGGAACAGGCGGTTACGCGGTGGTGGCCTTGGCCTCCGTGACGCGCTGCTTCAGGGCGCGGAACTGCTCCCAGACCTCCTCGGGCACCTTGGGGCCGAGGAAGGTGAGGTACTCGTCGTTGTCCTCGATGTCGCTGGCCCACTGCTCCGGCGGCGCGGACAGCGCGGTGCGGATGTCCTCCTCCGGCTCCGTGATGCCGTCCAGGTCGAGGTCCTCGTAGCGGGCCGTGTGGCCGACCACCGTCTCGTCGGCGCCGACCTTGCCCTCGATGCGCTCCACGATCCACTTGAGCACACGGCTGTTCTCGCCGAACCCGGGCCACAGGAAACGGCCGTCGTCGCCGCGGCGGAACCAGTTGACCAGGAAGACGTCCGGCATCTTGTCGCCGCCCTTCTTGCCCATGTCGATCCAGTGCTGCAGGTACTCACCGGCGTTGTAGCCGATGAAGGGCAGCATCGCCATCGGGTCGTGGCGCAGGGTGCCCACGGAACCTTCCTGGGCCGCGGTCTGGCCGGAGGCCATCAGCGCGCCGACCATGGTGGCGTGCTCCCAGTCGTAGGTCTGCGACACCAGCGGCACCGTGTCCGCACGGCGGCCGCCGAACAGGATGGCGTCGACCTTGACGCCCTTCCAGTCGTCGAACTCCGGTGCGGCGACCGGGCACTGTGCCAGCGGCACGCAGTAGCGGGAGTTCGGGTGGGCGGCCTTCTCGTCGGAGTCCGGCGTCCAGTCGTTGCCCTTCCAGTCGATGAGGTGCTCCGGGGTCTCCCCGCCGATGCCCTCCCACCAGACGTCACCGTCGTCGGTGAGCGCGACGTTGGTGAACAGGGTGTTCCCTGCCTCCATGGTCTCCATGGCGATCGGGTTGGAGCCGTAGCTGGTGCCCGGTGCCACGCCGAAGAAGCCGTTCTCCGGGTTCACGGCGTAGAGGTGGCCGTCCTCACCGAACTTCAGCCAGGCGATGTCGTCGCCGACGACCTGGGCCTTCCAGCCCGGGATGGTCGGGGTGATCATGGCCAGGTTGGTCTTGCCGCAGGCCGAGGGGAAGGCGCCGAGGATGTGGTAGTCCTTGCCCTCCGGGCTGGTCAGCTTCAGGATGAGCATGTGCTCGGCGAGCCAGCCCTCCTCCTTGGCCATGACCGAGGCGATGCGCAGGGCGTAGCACTTCTTGGCCAGGATGGCGTTTCCGCCGTACCCGGAGCCGTAGGACCAGATCTCCTTGGTCTCCGGGAACTGGGTGATGTACTTGGTGTCGTTGCACGGCCACGGCACGTCCTCCTCGCCCGGCTCCAGCGGAGAGCCGACGGAGTGCAGGCAGCGGACGAAGGCGCCGTCGGTGCCCAGCTTGTCGAGCGCCTCCTGGCCCATGCGGGTCATGACCCCCATGGAGAGCACCACGTAGGCGGAGTCGGTGAGCTGCACGCCCAGCTTCGGCTCCGGGTCGCTGATCGGACCCATGCAGAACGGGACGACGTACATGGTGCGCCCACGCATCGACCCGGCGAAGTGCTCGGACATCTCCTCCTTCATCGCCGCCGGCGGGGCCCAGTTGTTCGTGGGGCCGGCGCCCTCCTGCTTCTCGGAGCAGATGAAGGTCCGTGACTCGACGCGGGCGACGTCCGCCGGGTTCGAGCGGGCGAGGAAGCTGTTCGGGCGCTTCTCCTCGTTGAGCTTGGTCAGCGTGCCCGCCTCGACGAGTTCACCCGTCAGACGGTCCCACTCCTCCCGTGACCCGTCGACGAAGACCACGTTCTCCGGCTGAAAAAGTTCGACTGCCTCGGTAATCCAGGCGAGGAGACCCTCGTGCTGGGTGGGTGGCTGGCCGACGAGCCCGGGGATGGTCATGAAAACTCCTGACGAGATGTGTTTCAGAACTGTTCTGAGAGTTGATGAGGTCTTCTGCGTCCCACAAGACTAACCCCAGTTCCCCCTGTCCACACATTCCCACCCGCGCGCGTCCCACGATCCACGTCCGTTTCCGGGGGTAGCCGGGGGGAGCCCGGGCGGGCTGCCCTCCCGTCCTCCCTGCTCACCGGGATGATCGACCTGCCCGGGCACCCCCTCCCCGGCGATACTCGCCCCGGTATCCGGCCCCGTCGATGTGACAGAAGACACATCTGCGTGTATCTCGGCCGGCCCCGTCGACCCCGCGGCAGGGTCCCGCATGCAGTCCAGGCGACGCCACGAGGACCATCCGCCGTCGAAGGTGACCACCGACAGCGTGTCCACCCGGCCGTCGCCGTCGGTGTCGGCGCAGATGGTCATGCCGGTGTCGTCGGTCAGCGTGACCGACTCCTCCCCCGGCAGGCTGTGCGACACCGGCAGGCCGAAGGTCAGGTCCCCCAGGTCCAGCAGCAGGCCTCCACCCGTGCCGCCGGTGCCGCCGCCGGGACCGTACGTGCCGTCCGGACCGGGGGGCGCGTCCGTCACCGGGTCCAGCCCCGCGGCGCCGGGCAGTCCATCCGTGCCCCAGCCGGTCATGACGCACCCCCGGGCAGCCGCCCTGCCACGGGTGGGACAGAGAGACGGGCGACGACGTCGGTGACCGTCACCGCCCACCGTCGCCGCAGGGACGCCGCCAGACGCGCCGCCGCCTGCTCCCGGCGCGCCGTCCGTCCGGCCCACCACCGCGCGGCGGCGGTCGCCACCGTGACGAGGACGCCGACCGCCACACCGGCGGCCACCGAATCGGTCAACCGCACGACCCCTGCCGCCGCAGCCGCCCCGGCGCCGACCGCGGCGGTGGCCGTCACCACCCGGGGCGCCAGCCCGCGCGGCGGCCCGGAAGCGGTCGCCGGCGTCCCCTCCTCCTCCGACACGTCCGCCGGGGCGAGGTGCGGCATCTCCACCCCCTGTTCCAGGACCGCGACCGTCAGGCGGGCACGGAACGCCCGGTCCAGCTCCACCGCGTCCACTGTGCCACCTGTACCCGCATTGTCCAGCAGCTCCGTGGCCGTCCGGTCCGCCGCGAGCCGCACGGCGATGCGTACCCGGTCGAGCCGGTCGGCGTCGGCGCGTCGGGCGTCCGCGGCCCACCGCCCGAGATCCACCCACATGCCGTCGAGCACCTCGGCGAGGCCCGCCAGGGACGTCCGTCCTGCGTACCCGTCGTCGCCCCACGTGCAGTGCACCACCCCGGTCTCGTCGGTGAGCGCACCGCCGTCCGGCCCGTCCCGCGTGTAGACCACCACCACGCCCATCGCGTCGCGGACGGCCCGGATGACCTCCATGTCCTCCGCCGTGACCTCCGGTGAGGTGACCACGGCGACCACCCCGTCCGCCTCCCCGGGCCCGGCGCCGGCGGCGAACCGCCTCCCCGGACGCCCCGCGGACGTCCTGACCCCTGCCGTTACCTGCTCGACGGCCCGCGTATCCGGGCCGATCACAGAAATGACCGTCACACTTCCCCCTAGTTCCCTGTACCGCTGTGTTCTGCCACAATGAGGGGGATGTCTATTCCCGATAACCCCCCAGCACCGCGTTCGGGTGGCCGCGGCCGCCCCCTGCAGACCGAGTTTAACGACGGACGCGACTATCCGCGACTGGGTAGCTTCAGTTTCCGGCGCGGAACCCTCACCGACAACCAGGAGGCCCTCTGGGAGGACAACTGGCCGTCGCTGGGCATCGAGCTCACCGACGACCTGACCGACCCGGTCGACCTGGACAGCTGGTTCGGACGCACCGGCCACGACACCATCGTCGAGGTCGGTTCCGGTACCGGCACCTCCACCGCGGCGATGGCGCCGCTGGAGGCGGACACCAACATCGTCGCCGTGGAGATCTACCGTCCCGGCCTGGCGAAGCTGCTCGGCGCGGTCGTGCGCGGCGACATCAGCAACGTCCGCATGGTGAAGGGCGACGGGGTCGAGGTGCTGCAGCGCCTCTTCGCCCCGGGCAGCCTGGCCGGTGTGCGTGTCTTCTTCCCCGACCCCTGGCCGAAGGCGCGTCACCACAAGCGCCGGATCATCCAGACCGGTACGCTGCATCTCATCGCGTCGCGCCTGCGGCCCGGCGGGATCCTGCACGTGGCCACCGACCACGCCGACTACGCGGAGTGGATCGACGACCTCGTCGAGGCCGAACCCGACCTGGAGTACCTCGGCTGGCCGGAGGACGAGGCGGAGCGGGAACGCACCGTCCCGGTGCTGACCGACCGTCAGATCGTGACGAAGTTCGAGGGCAAGGGTCTGGACAAGGACCACACCATCCGCGAGTACCTCTGGAGACGGCGATGAGCGGCAACGACACGCTTTCCTACACCGGCCAGCCCGAGCGCTCGCCGGTGTACCTGCTGGTGTGGGACGCGCCGAACATCGACATGGGGCTCGGGTCCCTGCTGGGGGGACGCCCCGACGCCGTGCACCGTCCCCGTTTCGACGCGGTCGGCCGCTGGCTGATCGACGTCGCCCGGGACGCCGCACCCGGCACCGACGACGGCACCGACGCTGACGCCGGTGCCGCACCGGTCCCCGAGGCGACGGTGTTCACCAACGTCGCCCCCGGCTCCGCCGAGCAGATCCGCGGCTGGGTCGATGCCCTGCGCAACGTCGGTTTCGCCGTCTTCGCCAAGCCGAAGCTGACCGAGGACTCCGACGTCGACCCGGACATGCTCGACCACATCCGGCGGCGGCGGGACGAGGGTGTGCTCGACGGACTGGTCGTCGCCAGCGCCGACGGCCAGAACTTCCGCGAACTGCTCGAGGAGCTCGCCGCCGAGATCCCGGTGACCGTCCTCGGATTCCACGAGCACGCGCACTGGGCCGTGGAGAACGACACCCTGGAGTTCCTCGACCTCGAGGACATCCCCGGGGTCTTCCGCGCCCCGCTCCCGCGGGTCAACCTCGACTCCCTGCCGGACGACGGTGCATGGCTCCAGCCGTACCGGCCGCTCTCCGCACTGGTTCGCTGAAAGGAGCCTTCTCACAGTGTTCACGACATGGGGAGACATCGCCTTCCGTTTCCGTCGGGTCATCCCCGCCGTCATCATCGCGCTGATCGGCGTCCTCTACCTGGGTGTCGGCACCCAGCTGGGTGACCGGATGAGCCAGGAGGGCTGGGACGACCCGCACAGCGACTCCACCCGCGCGGCGCAGATCGAGCAGGACACCTTCGGTCGCGACGCCTCCGGCGACGTCATCGTCCTGGTCACCAGTGACGGCCCCGACGGGGCCGACCTGACCGACCCCGCCCTGCAGGAGAACGTCACCAGCCAGCTCAACGCCATCGCCGTCGGCAACCAGGACGCCGTCGCCGGGGTGACGAGCTACTTCGACACCGGTCACGAGCAGATGCTCGCCGACGACGGCTCCGCCGCGTTCGCCGCGATCAGCCTGCACGGCACCGAGGACGAGGTCCTCCAGAACTTCCGGGTCATCGAGGACGACCTGCACGACATCAGCGTCGACGGCGCCACGGTGGAGATCGGCGGCGCCACGGCGGTCGCCGGCGCCCTGGACTCGGGCATGGGTGACGACATCCAACGCGCCGAGCTGATCGGCCTGCCCGTCGTCGCCCTGCTGCTGCTCGTCATCTTCGGCAGTGTGGTGGCCGCCCTGATGCCGCTGATCGTCGGCGTGCTGTCGATCCTCGGCTCCATGGGCATCCTGTCGGTGCTGGCCGGCATCACCCAGGTCAACACCTTCTCCCAGTCGGTGGTCACGCTGCTGGGACTGGGGCTGGCGATCGACTACGGCCTGTTCATGGTCTCCCGCTTCCGGGAGGAACTCGCGGAGGGCAACGACACCCGCACGGCGGTGCGCAACACCACCGCCTCGGCGGGCAAGACGGTGGTGTTCTCCGCCCTGATGGTGGCTGTCGCCCTGTCGAGCCTGCTGATGTTCCCGCAGGCCTTCCTGAAGTCGGTGGCCTACGGCGCGATCTCCGCGGTGGGGCTGGCCGCCCTGATCAGCGTGGCCGTTCTGCCGAGCATTTTCTCGATGCTGGGCCACCGGATCGACAAGTGGACGATCGTCCGCCGCGGACGCACCCGTGAGGCCACGGTGCAGTCCTGGTGGGGCAGGATCCCCACCTTCGCGATGAAGCACGCCAAGTTGATGACGGTGGGCATCGTCGCCCTGCTGATCCTGCTGACCATCCCGCTGAGCGGGGTGAAGTTCGGCGGCATCAACGAGACCTACCTGCCGCCGGACAACTCCACCCGCGTGGCCCAGGCCCACTTCGACGAGAACTTCCCCGAGTTCCGCACCGACCCGGTGAAACTGGTCATCGAGGGCGACAACACCGCCGTCGGCGAGGTCTTCCAGAAGGCCAACGCCGTCGAGGGACTGACCGGGGACTTCCAGGTCACCCGCCCCACCGAGGACGGGGTCACCGTGCTCTCCGCCGGCATCGCCGACCGGAACGACAACGACCGGATCGTCAACGAACTGCGCGACATCGCCCACGGCCTCAACGCCGACGGGACGGTTCTCGTCGCCGGTACCCCGGCGATGGAGATCGAGTCGATCGAGGCACTGTTCGACAAGCTGCCGTGGATGCTGGTGTACATCATCGCCGCCACGTTCATCCTGCTGTCGCTGGTGTTCGGTTCGGTGATCCTGCCCGCGAAGGCCGTGATCATGAACATCCTGGGCACCGGCGCCACCCTGGGCATCCTGACCGCCCTGTTCGTCGACGGTGTCGGCGCGGACCTGTTCAACTTCTCCCCCGGCCCGCTGATGAGCCCGGTGCTGGTCCTCATCGTGGCGATCATCTACGGGCTGTCCACGGACTACGAGGTGTTCCTGGTGTCCAGGATGGTCGAGGCCCGGGCACACGGGGCCTCGACACCGCAGGCCATCAGGTTCGGTACGGCGACCACCGGCGGCATCATCACCGCGGCGGCGTTGATCATGATCGTCGTCGCCGGGGCGTTCGCCTTCTCCGACATCGTGATGATGAAGTACATCGCCTTCGGCATGATCGCGGCCCTGGTCATCGACGCCACGGTGATCCGTATGCTGCTCGTGCCGGCCGTGATGTACCTGCTGCGGGAGGACTGCTGGTGGGCCCCCAGGTGGGTCACCGCACTGTCGAGGAAGATCGGCCACAACGAGCGGCTGGAGGGCTTCAGCCACGACGCCGGCCCGCCGGCCGCCACGCAGGGGCCTGCGCCGGAACCTGCCCCGGAGACCGCTCCTGCGGCCGCCACCGTCGGTGCCCCGGCGGAGACGGACGACGCCGGGGACACCGAGGAGTCCCGTTCCGGCGGCGTGGTCGTCTCCCGCTCACCGATCCCCGAGGCACAGCCCGAGGCCCGGGCCACTGACGACGCCGACGACGCCGACTCCTACGGCGCCCACGCCACCACAGACGGCGCGATCCCCTTCACGGAGCTCATGCGCCGCCTGCAGGAGGAGCAGCAGCGTCGCGGGGACCGGGAGGACTGAGCGACACCATGGCACCGAAGCAACCGACGAGCCAGATGCGTCACCGGTGGAGGATCTTCCTCCACTGGGTGAAAGACCCGCGCGTGCGCGCGCTGCTCACGCTGATGCTGCTCGGTGCCGTCATCTTCCTCGCCCGCGACCACTACCACTTCCTCGAGGAGGGGTGGCAGGCGATGCTGCAGGCCAACAACTGGTTCATCCTCGCCGCTGTCGTGGCGATGAGTCTGTCGATGGTGGCCCAGGCGGAGGTGATGGTCGCGCTGCTGCGGCCGGCCGGGGTGGCGGTGAAGCGCACCAGCGCCAACGCACTGGGGCTGTCAGCCAACTCCTGGTCGTCGTCCTTCCCCGGCGGTCCCGCGATCTCCGCTGCGATGATCTTCCGTGAGCAGATGAAGTGGGGCGCCACCGGCGTGGTCGCCAGCTGGTACCTGGTGATCTCGGGGGCCTTGTCCGGGGCGAGCATGGCGCTGCTCGGCTTCGGCGCGGTGTTCTTCCTGCAGGCGAACGTGCACGTGGTGTCCCTGACCGTGTCACTGCTGGCACTGGCCGCGCTGATCCTGGCGACGAACTGGATCGCCCGCCACCCTGACAAGGTCCAGGCAGGCCTCCTGTCAGCGATGACCTGGTTCAACCGGAAGCGGCGCAAGCCGCTGGAGCGCTTCCACGAGCAGATCCGCAGTTTCGCCGACCAGCTGCGGGCGGTCGACCTCTCGCCGAAGTGGCTGAGTTACGCGGTCGCGGTCTCTCTGCTCAACTGGGTGCTCGAGATCGTCTGCCTGTTCCTCTGCATCCTGGCCATCGGGGCGGAGCCCAGTGTCGCCGGGGCGGTGCTGGCCTTCATCACGGCGAAGTTGATCGGCCAGGCACAGATCACCCCGGGTGGTCTCGGGCCGGTGGACATCACGCTCACCACCATGCTGGTGGGTACCGCCGGACTGAGCTCCGGGCAGGCCGTGGCCGCGGTGATCGTGTTCCGCATGGTCAGCTTCGCCCTGCTCACCCTGGTCGGCTGGCTGGTGTTCCTCTGGACCTTCGTCCGCCCCGCCGAGGAGCACGTCGCCGAGGACGGTACCCCCGGTACCGCTCCCCGTCACGCGGGCATCGGACTGACGATCCGCCAGATCACCGGCGGTTCGGCGGCCCGCGACCCCCGGCACTCGAAGAGAGGGCCGGACGACGAGGTGATCGACCGCCTGCCCAGGTACCCGGACCAGCAGCCGGACCGTTGACCGCCGCACCACGGAATCTCCGGGTGAGTTTCAGCGCAACCACCTAGACTGGGTGACATGACGAACTCCCCCGATGCGACGTCCGGCCCCACCGGCCCGCTCTCCGCCACTGCCGGCATCTCGACGACGATGGCACTGATCATCGACGCCATCGCCGTCCTCATCTTCGCCCTGCTGGGCAAGCTCTTCCACAACTCCGGGGACTTCAGCGTCCTCGGGTGGCTGGGCACCGCCTGGCCGTTCCTGCTCGGCCTCGCGGTCGCCTGGGCCCTCCTGTTCACCGGTGTCCTGCGCCCCGCCCCGGGCTCGGGACTGGGAATCCTCATCGTCACCTGGTTCGTCGGCATCGTGGTGCGCAGTGTCGTCACGGTCTCGGTGGCGTGGGGATTCGTGCTGACCTCGCTGATCTTCCTGGGAATCCTCATGCTGGGGTGGCGGGTGGTCGCCTCCTTCGTCACCCGGCGGCAGCCCACGTCCTGACGAACTCCAGGAAGCCGGCGACCGGCGGCACCGGAGCCGCGGGGGCCGATGAACCCCCCCCCCCCCCCCCCCCCCCCCCA